>JBBQHM010000116.1:0-6958 GCA_038323965.1 Chthoniobacterales bacterium
CTCAAACAAATTACGACCGGGCGCAGCTACGAGGATTTCCGATCCAGCCGCGCCCTGGTGACTTAACCCGCGACGAGCAGCGTTGACGCCTTCGGCTGTGCGGCCTGAGTATTCCGTTATGCCTCCGCTGACTTACGCAAACTATCTCGACCTCGAGAAGCTGCTTACTCTTCAGAATCCGCGTTCCACTCCGGCGGAACATGATGAAATGCTCTTCATCGTCATCCACCAGACCTACGAACTCTGGTTTAAACAGCTGCTGCATGAGTTTGAGAAAGTGCGGCGCGATTTTTCCGCGGGCGATTTATTCTCTGCGATTCATTCGTTCAAACGCGCCCGCACGATCATGAAGACGCTGGTCGGCCAGATCGATATTCTAGAGACGATGACGCCTACTTCTTTCTCGAGTTTCCGCGATCGCCTCGATACCGCATCGGGATTTCAATCCGTCCAATTTCGCGAGTTGGAATTTTTGCTTGGTTACAAGCGCGCATCGTCGCTGGCACATGTGAAGCCGGAGATGCCGGGTTACGATCGATTACAACGGCGCCTCGCAGAACGAACGGTGATCGATCATTTCTATGATTTTCTCGCGTCCCGCGGCGCCGTCGTCCCGGCCGACCTGGCCAAACGCGACCTCACTCAACCCAACGCCGCCGACGAACGCATCCAGCGCGCGCTTTTAGAACTGTATAAAACAGCGCCTGAAGCCTCCATCCTCTTTGAGCTCATGACCGATTTCGACGAAGGCCTGCAGGAATGGCGTTACCGGCACATCAAGCTGGTTGAGCGAACGATCGGCGCGAAAAAAGGCACTGGTGGATCGCCGGGGATTTCATTTCTCAAGGAGTCGCTCTTTAACCCAATCTTCCCCGATCTTTGGGCGATTCGCCACGAGATGTAGGGTTCGCGGCCTAACGAATTCTGTTGACCTTCGGGGTGCTAACATTAATGTCCGCGCCTCGATGAAAACACGGCGTCTTCTCCATCTCGCAGCTGCCTGCGCGGCCGTGTTTTTACTCGCGAGCTGCGAAGAAATACCCCAGCAAGTTGCCAACGCGGCCGCCGCCGTCATGCCGGGGCCGACGCCCGCGATGGGCTGGTGGCAGGGAGACGGAGTTTCCGGTTCATCGAAAATTGTGGTCAGCATCCCTGAGCAGAAGGCACGTTTTTACAAGGGTAAGAAGCTCGTCGGCGAAACCACCGTCTCCACTGGCAAACCAGGATTCGGCACTCCGCCCGGCCATTACCATGTCGTCTCGAAGGATCGCACTCACGTCTCGAGCGAATTCGGTGATTACGTGGATGACATGGGGAACGTCATCCGATCCAATGTTGACCAGCGCAAAGATCGCAAGCCGCCCGGGACCCATTTTGACGGCGCGAAAATGCCATTTTGCATGCACTTCAACGGCGGCTACGCGATGCACCAGGGATACGTTCCACCTTTCGCCGCATCGCACGGTTGTATTCGCGTCCCGCAGGGAATGGCAGAGCATTTTTTCGACGCGGCCTCAGAAGGCACGCCGATCATTGTTAAAGGCGAATAACTAACCTGGCGGCCAGGCGAGTGGCCGTCCACCGAGAACGTGGACATGCAGGTGCGGCACCGTTTCTCCCGCACCCGGACCGTTGTTGATCACGACCCGGAATCCGCCCGCCGTGAGACCGAGGTCACTGGCTACTTTCGCAGCGGCCAGAAGCAATTTCCCCAGCGTAGACTCGTCGTCTGGTTCGGCTTGTGCGAGACGCGGGATCACGCGCTTGGGCACAATTAACACGTGAACCGGCGCCTGCGGATTCACATCGCGGAATGCCAGCACGTCGTCCGTTTCGTAAACGATGTCTGCGGGAATCTCACGCGCTACGATCTTCTCGAAAAGCGTCATCGGATGGAGCACTCGAGCGGGCGTTCCGGCGCAAGGTTCGTGAGTTTCTCGCGAATAAAGATGACGATTTCGGATCGAAGGGCGTCGCACGAACGTGTCCAGATTTTCGTTCCACGAAGATGCTTTACGGAAGCTGCGATCGATGAGACGCGAAGATTCGGCACGCCCGCACGGACGATCGTATCGATGCGCTGGCCGAGATCCTCGAAGAAGGCCAGCTCATACCCGGCACCGGCCTGCTGTGCGATATCGAAGAGCGAAAGCGTAATCGGCGGAGGTTCCGGCCGGAAATGCGGAATGATTTCCCGATATCCGATTACCTTGAGAACATATTGAACCGTTTGTGAAAGCTGACTCACCGCGACTACGCTCTCATCGTTCCGGAGACGCAGATAGAAAGTGATGCTTTCCGTAATGTGGTCGGTGAGCCACCAACTCGGATATCCCGCGCGATCCGCGGCTTTCGTGATCGCTTCGCGCAACCAGCCCTGGTCGAACTCAAACAGGTGACCCGAGTCACCGCGCAGGTATGGAAACTCCGCTTTAAACGCGACCATTTGGTGCCGCTTCCGCGGGAAAAAGTTCGCGCTGTTGCGCATTAGTTTTAATCCGCCGACCGAGAGCGTGGATCGCATCCACGAATTGATCGACCTGCTCAAAATGCTGGTGCACCGACGCGTACCTGAGATACGCCACGTCGTCGATGTCGCGCAGCTTTTGCAGCACCTTCGCGCCGATGACGGACGAAGGAACTTCGCGGCCGCTCGTTTCAAGTTCATGCACGATATCATCCACCGCCTCCTCCAACGTCACGAGACTGATGGGTCGTTTCTCGCACGCCATGGCAAGGCTGTTCACAAGTTTGCGCCGATCGAACGGTTCGTGCGTGCGATCCCGTTTAACGACACGAAGTTCTGACCGCTCGATTTCCTCGTAAGTTGTATAGCGATATTCACAAGCGAGACACTCGCGCCGGCGCCGGATGCTCGCCCCGTCACGTGACGGACGCGAGTCGATCACCTTGTCGTCCCGCGATTCGCATTTCGGACAACGCATAGTGTCTGCCTTGCAGTATCACACCACAGCTTGTGGCGTCAATGCATCTCACGCCGCGCGTAGTCATTCTGAGCGGAGCGCAGCGGAGCCGAAGAACCCCGTGGCCAAAGCGAAACGTAACGCCACGGGGTTCCTCGGCTTCGCTCGGAATGACGACGCGCTGGTGCGCACCTGTCTACGCGAGCGCTTCGTTAACGCGGCGGAAATTCGAACTCAGCCTTTTTTTTGTCTTTCGCTAACTTCAAATACGCGCTGAAAGGCATCCCGCGCTTCGACATAAATCCTTCGATCAAATCGGTCTTGCCAAGTTCAACCAGGCGTTCAGCCTCTTCCGCCGGAATTTCTTTGCCGCAAAGATTGCGCTTCAGTTCGAACACCACGCGCGAGGATCCGTCAGCCTGCGGTTTCGCCACCACGAATGCATCTTCCGTCTGATACAGATCGCCGTCGTGCACTTTGCTTTCGCTGATCTTTACCGCCTTCGACAAATCGAGCGGTGCTTTCGCTTTCCGCGGAGCGCGCGGTGCGCCATTCTTGCCGGCGCCTTCACGAGGCTTACGCGGTGGAAATTCCCAGCTGAATTTCCCAGCGTGCTTCACCAGGAAGGCATCGAAAGGCCGTCCCTTCTTCGAGATAAAGCCTTCGATCAAATTAGTCTTGCCGCTCTCGACCAGCTGGATTGCGTTTTCTCGCGTCACCGGTTTCTGACACATGAGGCGGCCAACTTTGAAAGTTTCCTTCCACCCATCGCCGTCGCGCTCGCGCAATACGTAACTGGTCGGCGCCTCACAAAGTTCCGCGCCGGTTTTCGGATCGGTCCAGAACGGCGTGAGCCCATTAACGTCAATCTTATTTCCGAAATCGAGCTCGGCTTTTTTTAATCCCGGCTTTTTCTCGTCGTCGACGATCTTGATTTTTGAAGGGAACCGATTTCCCGTTTTCGACGAAACGAAGCCGTCCAAGGGACCGATCTCTCCTTCCGCGATGAGTTGGCGAACCTCATCTTCTTCGAGTTTCCGGCCGCTCATCACTTTATAAATCATGAGCGTACCGTCCTGCGATTTGTAACCCCGTAATGTCTCAACCATCGGCTTCCGGTCGGTCGGCGAAATAATATCCGTTTCGCGCGAATTCGTTTCGTCTTCCTCGAAATTCTTCGTGCGCTCCACAATGCCTTTAATGACATCGACGATTTCTTTCATGAAGGCATCGCGCTGGAACTTTCCGTGCTCCATTTGCCGCAGCTTGTGTTCCCACTCGCCCGTCATGTCGGGTTTAGTCAGCGCATCAGCTTTCACTGCGGCAAGAAATTGCAGGAGCGACTCCGCCTTCGTCGTCGGGACCAGTTCGCGCTGGTTCCGCTCGACGTATTTCTGATTGATGAGGCCGTCGATGGTGTCAGCGCGCGTGGCAGGCGTGCCGAGACCGCGCTCTTTCATCGCCTCTGCCATACTTTCGTCGTCGACGAGTTTACCCGCGCCTTCCATCGCTGAGAGCAGCGTCGCTTCCGTGTATCGAGGCGGCGGTTTCGTGCTTTCAGCATGCAACTCCACCGCGCTCGTCTTCGCCTGCGCGTGGTCGTCCGGCGTTAAGGCGGGCAATGCCTTCGCGTCCGCCGCACCGTCATCCACCGTGCTTTTCCCATAAACGGCGAGCCATCCCGGGGCGGTCAGGACTTTGCCTTCTGTCTTAAACGCATGCGCGGGTGCGACCGTGCTGATGCGGGTGGTCACATCGAATTCAGCCGACGGGAAAAAGGCGGCGACAAATCGACGAGCGATCATGTCGTAAACCTTGCCTTCCAATTCATCGAGATTTTTCGGCTCGGTCGATGTCGGGATAATCGCGAAGTGATCCGAGATCTGTGCATTGTTGAAAATGCGTTTACTCGGGCGCACCCAGCCTTGATCCAGAGCCGTGCGGCCGTGCTTGCTCAATTCTCCGGTCAAGCTTCCGAGAGTTTCGCGGACTGTCGCGACGTAGTCTTCCGGCAACGCCCGCGAATCGGTTCGCGGATAAGTAATGACTTTGTGCCGCTCGTACAAAGCCTGTGCAATCTGCAGCGTGCGCTTGGCGGAGAAACCGAAGCGCCCATTGGCCTCGCGTTGCAGCGTCGTGAGATCGTAAAGGCGCGGCGAAGCCTGGCTCGAAGCTTTCTTTTCTTCGGTGACCTGCGCGAGGGGCTGGCCCTGGCCGGCGCTGACTACAGCTTCAGCGAGATTCTTTTTCCAGAGCCGATCGATGCGATCGTGTTCGTCATCAGGCGATTTCTTAAAATCCGCTCGCTGGTAAACACCTTCGTAACTGCCTTTCGCAATCTCGAAAGTCGCGGTGACGCGCCAGTATGGACGCGATTTAAAGTCCCGAATCTCCATTTCGCGCGCGAATAAAATTGCCAGCGTCGGAGTCTGGACACGACCTACCGAGGCGACGTTTTTTCCGCGGGAACCGAACATGCGTTTGGTGATTGCGCGCGTCCCGTTGATGCCGATCAGCCAGTCGCTTTCGCTGCGCGAACGCGCGGCGTCAGCCAGTCCGGCCATCTCTTTGCCGTCGCGTAAATTCTCGAAGGCCTCGCGAATTCCGCCGGTGGTCATGGTCTGCATCCAGGCGCGTTTGACCGGTAGCTTCGATTTTGTGAGCTGATAGAGATAGGCGAAAATCAATTCGCCTTCGCGACCCGCGTCGCAGGCGTTGATCACCTGATCGATGTCTTTGCGGGCGAGCAATTTCTTGAGTTGATCGTAACGGCTCTTCGATGACGCGATCGGTTTGAGCCCAAATTTCTCCGGAACGATCGGCAGCGTTTCCAATCGCCAGAAACCGTATTTCTTTTTATCGATGTCTTCCGGCATCTCGAGTTCGACGAGATGGCCGACCGCTGAGGAGATCACATACTTGTCGTTTTCGTAGTGCTCACCCTTCTTCGGGACCTTGCCGAGAGCATTCGCCAGATCCCCGGCGACGCTCGGTTTTTCAGCGATGATTAATGATTTCGACATCTCGTTAGGTGAACCTCTGAAACCAGCAGCACGTTGCGGGCGAGCTTACCCGAGCTTGACGAAGTGCTTCCCGGGCAACTGTTTGACGAGCCGTTTTAGCTCAAGGCGGAGGAGACTAGAAGAGACCGTGCCGCTTGGCAAATCGCACGCGACGGAAATGTCGTCGATGGACGTCTCGGTGTCGCGAATAGCATCATAGACCCGGCGTTCGTCGTCCGTGAGCGTGGGCAGCGGTCGGGCGGCCGCTGCCGCCGAAGGTTTTGTGTCCGGCAGAAGCACCTGCAGATCGTCGAGAATATCGGACGCATCCATCACCAGCTTCGCGCCCTGCTGAATGAGGCGATTCGATCCCATGGCGCTGGGAGCATTGATATGGCCCGGGATTGCGTAAACGGAACGCCCCTGCTCTACCGCCTGGGTCGCAGTGATCAAAGCGCCGCTGTTCAATCCAGCTTCCACGACAAGAATCCCGTGGCTCCAACCGGCGATAATTCGATTGCGCATCGGGAAGGTCTGGCGATCGGGCTCAATTTCCATCGAGAACTCAGAGACAATTGCGCCATTCCCGTCGCTAATTTTCTCGGCGAGGCCGGCGTTTTCCGGAGGATAAAGCCTGGATAATCCGGAACCGATGACGCCAATCGTCCGGCCTTTCGCTGCCAGTGCGCCTTGATGAGCGGCGGTATCGATCCCGCGCGCCAATCCACTAATTACAGTCAGTCCCGCATACGCCAATTGATACGCCATCTTCTTCGCTGCCTCGGAGCCATAATGAGTTGTGCGCCGCGACCCGATCACGCCAATGGCGTGCTGATCGCGCTCCTCCAGATTACCCCAGACGTAGAGAACGATGGGAGGTGAATGGATCTCGCGCAGTTGCCGCGGATAGGTGGACGATTCCGCGGTGATTACTTCCGCGCCGAATTCGGTGATGCGCCGCAGTTCGCCCTGCAGGTCGACAATGTTCTCCCAATTCGTGATCTGATCGGCAACTTCGGGCCCAACGCCCTC
>JBBQHM010000117.1:0-6695 GCA_038323965.1 Chthoniobacterales bacterium
CTCTATTCTCTCTTGTGCTGCGTGAGCGCGTGGTGTGCGTTGTCCAGCCCCCGGCGGGGCGTGTGGGGGGGGGCTGCCATCCCCCCTCCCCTAGAGTGGTCTATGTGCATCGCTGAAAATCTGCAGCGCGTGCACGACGCCATCGCGACGGCCGCATCGAAGTCAGGTCGAGCGGTCGATGACGTGGAGTTAATCGCAGTCACAAAAACGCATCCCGCGGAGATCATTCGGGAGGCGATCGAAGCCGGACAAACGTTGTTTGGCGAAAGCAAATTGCAGGAGGCGCGCGCCAAAATGGAACTGCTGCCTGCGTCGGCGCGCTGGCATTTCATCGGGCACCTGCAAAAAAATAAGGTGCGACATGCCTTGCCGTTGTTTGAAGTTTTTCACAGCGTCGATTCGCTGGAACTGGCGACGGCGATCAACCGCATCGCGGATGAAGCCGGTCATCGTCCACACGTTTTGCTGGAGGTCAACGTCTCGGGCGAAGGGAGTAAATTCGGATTTAAGCCGGAAAAATTGCGCGAGGAAATGGATACTCTGCTCGCGCTTGACCGCATCACGATCGATGGCCTGATGACGATCCCGCCGTTCCATCCGGAGCCGGAAGCGTCGCGTGAATTTTTTGTGGCGCTGCGCGAACTCCGTGGCGAGTTGCAACGCAATGCGGGCGCTCAGCTTCCGCAATTATCGATGGGAATGAGTGGGGACTTCGCCGTCGCGATCGAGGAAGGGGCGACGCTGGTCCGGGTGGGCACTGCGATCTTCGGTGAGCGCACGAAGTGGCGTGATCGCGTGGTTGTGAACGAGGATTGATCCCACCGCGACGGCGCGCTAGCCTCGGCTCCTCATGCGCCTGGAAACAAAAATCGTGCAGGTGATCGGCGATGAGCTGGCGCTCAGCTGGAACGACGGGACCGAGACTTTCATCCAGCTGGAATACCTTCGCCGTGCCTGTCCCTGCGCGGCCTGTGGGGGTGAACCCGATGTGCTCGGAAATGTCGATCGACCGCATGTCACCTACGTCGCGGAGAGTTTCGAGATGGTGCGTTTCGACGTCGTGGGAGGCTATGCGATCCAGCCGAAATGGCGCGATGGACACAACACGGGCATCTACAGTTTTCAGCTGCTGCGGCGACTCGGCGCGGTGAATGCTGAAAGGAGGTCATCATGACTCGGGTTTTGAAATCGGCCGCGCTCTCGTTCTTTTTCACGCTCTGCCTGACCGCGGCCTGCGTGACGCATCGCCTGCACGCACATTCGACGGCGCCGGCACCGCGCGAACTTTTTACCGCGGTCTCCGAGCAGGTGAGCGCAATCCGTCGCGCGAATTTTGCGACGGCCTACGGCCAATCTTCCAACGACGTGCAGCAGAAATTCACGCTGCCGCAGTTCGAAGAGATGGTTCGCCGCCAGTATTCGCAACTTGGAAAGGGCGGACGGATCGAATTCGGTCGCGTCGATGTGGATCACCTCAACGCCACGGTGGAAGCAACGCTCGTGACGGGCGACGGGCTGGCCGAAAGCTTTGAGTTCGCTCTCGTGGCGGAGGGCGAAGCCTGGAAAGTCAGCGGCGTTCGCGCGATCGGGCTCGCCAACCAGACTCAGCGCGCGATTGGGATTCGACTGTGAGGAGGGCTAAGCGGGCAGCGTGATCCGCAGGAGAGTGGCTTGCCCGTCGACAGCTTCGATCATGCGATGCGAGGAATTCGCGGGAACCAGAAAGAACTCACCCGGTTGAAAGAGCGATTCGCCGATCTCCACCGCATGGCGCAACGCAACGCCGATCGCAAAACTTGAAGCGGGAGTGATTTCGCGCGGCGAAGTTAAATCCCATTCCTGGACGTCAAAATATTCGCTCGCAACCAGCGTCTCGTTATCCGGCTGGCGGCGCGATGGATCGATGTCGTTAAAATCGATGGAGGCGAGTGATTGCTCGATGTGCAGCTCGCGTTCCTTCCCATCTTCGTCGCGCCGGTTCCAGTCGAAAACGCGGTAGGTGGTATCGCTATTTTGCTGAACCTCGACGATCAGGTTGCCGCCGCCAATGGCGTGCAATCTTCCGCTTGGGATAATGTGAAAATCGCCAGGCGACGTTTTCACGCGATGCGTGAGATCGGCGACGTTCCCCAATCGGATCGCCTCTTCGAATTGGCGGCGGCTCGTGCCCGGGCGCACGCCCAGATGTAAAATTGAATCCGGGTCGGCAGCGGCCACGTACCAGCATTCCGTTTTGGGTTCGCCCCCGAACCGGCTCGCAATTTCGGCGGGCGGATGCACCTGCAACGAGAGCGTTGCGGCACAATCGAGGAGCTTGATCAGAAGGGGAAAACGAGGCGCGTCCTCGACTTTTCCGAAAAGGTCGGCGCGATGATTCGTCCACAGGTCGTGCAACGTTTTCCCTCGAAGCGGGCCGGACCGCACGATGCTTTGGTCGTGCGCGCGGTCGACGATTTCCCATGACTCGCCGATGCGCGCGTCTGGGGGAATTGCTTTGCCAAAGAGCTTTGCCAATTTTTGTCCGCCCCAAACTCGCTCTTTGAAGATCGGCTCGAAGGTGAGGGGACTCAGCGATTCGGGCACGGTGCTGAGATTAGGAGTTCGCGCGACCAATGCAATGCAGTTGAGACGGTGTCGCTCATACGGAAAGATGCATCCAGTTTGAACACATTATGGCGCCGTCTCGTCAGGTATTGGATGCCAATTCTGGGGTGGATGATTTTAATTTTTGCGGGATCGACGGATGCACTTTCGGCTGAGCATACGTCGCGTTTCCTGGTGCCGTTTCTACGTTGGATTGATCCGGGAATCTCGCTGCACGCTCTGGCCACGATCCACTTTGCCTTGCGGAAGCTCGGGCACTTTACGGAGTACGCGATTCTGGCGGCGCTGCTTTGGCGCGCCCTGAAGGTGACGCTCATTTCTCGCGGCAACGCAGCCATCGCGGCGATCGCGTTCTTCGGCGCGGCGATGTTTGCCACGTCCGATGAATTCCACCAGTCGTTTATTCCTACGAGAACGGCCTCGGCGCATGACGTGGCGATCGATTGCATCGGAGCGCTCGTCGCCATTTTGATTTGCGCGATGTTCGCGGCGCGCAGAAAGCCGGGCGTCGCGCCGTCACCGGAAATGAAAAAGTGGGCCTGACAGGATTCGAACCTGTGACCCTGCGCTTATCAAGCGCATGCTCTAACCAGCTGAGCTACAGGCCCCGGAGAGCGACATTCTAGCGATGCACTTAAGCTCCGCAATGAGTGAATGCGGAATGGATCACAGCGTTAAAACATTTTCGTCGCGCTTCTCGCACTCCTGCATAACTTCTGCGCACTGATGCGATTTCCGCGCGATCCATTACTCATCGCCGCTGCTATTTTAGCGATGGACATTAGCGCGCGCGGAGCGGACCAGCCGGCGCCCACAGCTCCGCCGGTGTCGATTCCCAAAATCGACTTCAAGCATTCGACGCTTGAGAACGGGCTACAGATCTACACCGTGGAAGATCACACCAGTCCGACGGTGGCGGTCCAGGTCTGGTATCACGTTGGTTCCAAGGATGATCCGGACGGACGAAGCGGATTCGCGCATTTGTTCGAGCACATGATGTTCAAGGGTAACGAGCATCTCTCCGCGGATGCATTTGAGGAGCTCACCGAAAATGTCGGCGGCGAAAACAACGCCTACACTGCGGAGGATGTGACCGTTTACCATGAAACCGTTCCCTCGAATTATCTTGAGCCGATTCTATGGGCGGAAGCAGAACGGATGTCGTCGCTCGCGCTGAACGATCCTAACTTCAATTCCGAGCGTGACGTGGTGAAGGAGGAATACCGCCAGCGGGTCGCGGCAAATCCGTACGGAGATTTCAGCATGGCGTTGCCGAAGCTTTCGTATGCGGTGCACCCTTATAAACGACCCGGCATCGGCAACATCGCGGAGCTAGACGCCTCGAAACTGGCGGAGGTGACGGCGTTTCACTCCACGTTCTATCGGCCGGATAATGCGACTCTTATCGTGGTGGGCGATTTCAAACCCGAGCAACTGGAGTCATGGGTAAAAAAATATTTTGGACCGGTGGTGAAGCCTGCCACCGAAATTCCGCGGGTCACCGCTAAAGAACCAGCGCGCGAGCAGGATCGCCGCGAAGTGATGTACAGCCCGAAGCCGCCGCTGCCGGCATTCGCGATCACTTATCTCGGGCCGTCCATTCGCGACGAAGATTCCACGGCGCTGGACGTGGCCGATGAAATTTTATCAGGCGGCGCGTCGTCGCGCTTATACCAGTCGCTCGTCTACGAACAGCAGATCGCCCAGCAGGCGGGATTCAATGCGGACCTGAATGAAGATCTTGGGCTCCTGACTTTCCAGATGGTTCTGGCGAGCGGAAAATCGGTCGCGGACGCGGAGAAGGCGCTCGACGACCAGTTGAAAAAGGTGCTGAGCGAAGGCGTGACGGACGCTGAGTTAGCGAAAGCCAAGAACCGCTTTCTGACTGGTAAACTTGTCGGTTTGGAGACCTCCAACGGCAAAGCAAACGCGCTCGGGGAAGCAGCTGTGGTCTATGGCGACGTTAATCGGGTTAATACCGAGCTCGCGAAGATTCAGGCGATCACGGCGGAGCAGGTGAAGGCCGCGCTAAACAAATATATTGGCGGCAAGAAAAAGGTGCTCCTCGAGTATTTGCCAGAGTCGATGAAGCAAAAAGAAGTGTCACCGGCACAGAACAAATGACCTCATTTCGCGTTTTATTTTTTGGAGTGATGGCGATGGGGATCGTTTCGTCCGCATGGGCGATTGGCGGGGTGGACAAAGCGCCGGCGCCATCAGCTCCACATCAGGCGACGTTCACCAAACCGAAGGAAACGAAACTGGATAACGGCTTGCGCGTGATTGTGGCGGAGCGGCCCGGACTTCCGCTCCTCGCGGCGGAATTGCTCGTGCGCAGTGGGTCGGAGATCGATCCGCCAGATCGCGCAGGGACCGCGAGCATGACCGGAACCTTGTTGACCAAAGGAACGGAGAAGATGTCCGCGCCCGAGATCGCAGCGGCGATCGAATCGCTCGGCGGAACGATTGCATCCGGCGCATCGTGGGATTCTGCGACCGCGGTCGTCGCGGTGATGTCGGATAAGGCTGAGCCCGCGCTCGGTATTCTCGCCGATGTGGTGCTGCACCCGACGTTCAAAGCAGAGGAGATCGATCGGCTGAAAAAACAGGCGCTGGACGGCCTGCAAGTCGCGATGCAACAGCCGGGCGCACTCGCTGGGCTGGCACGGCCGCGAATTCTTTTTGGCCAGAGCGGTTATGGGCATCAAAGCGGTGGAACGATCGAAAGCGTGCAGGCGATCCAACGCGACGACGTACTGAAAGTTTATCACGAAAGTTTTCGACCGAACAACGCTGCGCTCATTCTGGTGGGTGATGTCACGCTCGAGAAGGGCAGGGCATTTGCGCAGAAATTTTTTGGCGAGTGGAAAGCAGAAACTAGTGCGCAGGAGACTCGTGCGCCGGGGGCAGGGGTTGAGAAAAGTTGGAAGCCGGTGAATCTCGTGATCGATATGCCTCAGGCGGGGCAAGCCGCAGTGAGTGTGTGCAAGCCTGCGATCAAGCGGTCGTCGCCCGATTTTTATGCGGGTATTGTCGCGAACGCCGCACTCGGTAATGGATTTGCATCGCGCTTAAACCGCGAGATTCGGATTAAGCGTGGACTGAGCTACGGGGCGCGCAGCGCATTGGAGCCGCGGCGTAACACGGGTCC
Organism: Chthoniobacterales bacterium; assembly: GCA_038323965.1. Taxonomy (GTDB): domain Bacteria; phylum Verrucomicrobiota; class Verrucomicrobiia; order Chthoniobacterales; family UBA10450; genus JBBQHM01. Next base: position 5,756 of record JBBQHM010000117.1, read on the forward strand.
GTTTGTGGCGTCGGCTCAAACCAAAAACGAGTCTGCCGCCGAGGTGGCGAAGTTGATGGAAGGCGAATTGAAACGTCTCGCGTCCGAGCCGGTGCAGGGTGATGAGTTGAAGTCGCGGCAGGCGATGCTGACTGGCAACTACGCGCGCACGATGGAGACCAATCAGGGGGTGGCCGGCGAGATCGCGGGGCTGGCGGTGTACGAATTGCCGATCGAAACACTGGATAAATTTGTTTCGTTGATCAACGCCGTGAGCGCGGCCGACGCGACGGCGTTTTCCAAGAAATACTTTTCGGAGCCAGGAAGCGTGGTGATCGCGGGCAAAGCCCCGGCCTTCATCGAGGCCCTGAAGAAAGATCTGCCGGACGTGAAAGTGATCGCGCAAAGCGATCTTGATCTGAACCGGCCGGACCTGACGAAGGCCAGGTAGGGTCGAAGAAGTGGAGGCATGGGGATTCGAACCCCAGACATCCAGCTTGCAAAGCTGGCGCTCTACCAACTGAGCTATACCCCCGTTACCCGAAGTGCCGATTGTAGATTGCGGATGGCGGATTGCAAACTCGCGCATCGATTCATCCAGCAATAAAAAAGCCGGACAGGGTAAGCCGTCCGGCTTTTTTTGTGATGATGGTCAGCGACTGCTGAATTGTGCGTTACCGTCTCGTTATCTTCGGCCTCGACGCGTTTCCTTGTCGAGGTCTTCACGGCATGTCTGAAATCCCGTGAGACTTCAGGGTTAGCCGTCGACCTATTCAAACCACACTAAACGCCATTGGAGCCGAAGCTCCTGCTGCGAAATAGGTGATTGAATTTCTCCTTAGAAAGGAGGTGATCCAGCCGCAGGTTCCCCTACGGCTACCTTGTTACGACTTCATCCCAGTTACTGCTCATAGCGTAGACGGCTGCTTCCCTTGCGGGTTGGCGCGCCGGCTTCGGCTAC
>JBBQHM010000118.1:0-6669 GCA_038323965.1 Chthoniobacterales bacterium
CTCGGCCGAATGGTCCCGTCCAAAAAAGTCTCGCGCGGATCACGTCAACAGAGGTTGAGCCCGACTATAAGGCGCCTTGGAATACCGGCGCGATCGGCCGTGGCGTGGGCGCCGGTTTCGTCCTCGAAGGCAACCGGATCATGACGAATGCGCACGTCGTCAGCAATAGCCGTTACCTTACCGTCGAGCGCGACGGTGACCCCAATAAGTATCCGGCCCGCGTTTTATTTGTCGCGCATGATTGCGATCTGGCGCTGATCACTGTCGATTCGCCGGACTTCTTCAAAAATATGAAGCCGTTGGCCCTCGGGGGCATTCCCGATTTGGAGACTACTGTTTCAGCCTACGGTTATCCCATCGGCGGCGAGCGCATGTCCGTGACTACCGGCATCGTGTCGCGAATCGATTTCCAGATATACACGCACAGCGCGATTGATTCGCATCTTGCGATTCAGATCAGCGCACAGATCAATCCGGGCAACAGTGGCGGTCCGGTCATGCAGAACGCCAAAGTCGTGGGAGTGGCCTTCCAGGGTTATAGCGGCGACGTTGCGCAAGGCGTCGCATATATGATTCCGACGCCGGTGATTCAGCGTTTCCTCACCGACATCAAGGATGGTCATTACGATCGCTATGTGGATCTCGGCCTGACCTACTCCAAGCTACAAAACAACGCCCAGCGACATTACCTCGGGCTTAAAGACGATGACCGCGGAGTTCTCGTGAACACGGTGATCGCCGCGGGTCCTGCCGGCAACGTCCTTCGGTCCGGCGATGTGCTGCTCACGATTGACGATCATCCGATCGCGAGTGACGCGAATGTCGAGCTGGAAGGTTCGCGCGTAGAAATGCCCGAGGTGGTGGAGCGAAAATTCAAGGGCGACAAAGTGAAGTTTGAGATTCTGCGCGACAAGCAACCCCTCACGGTGACGGTCGAACTAGGCACGGTCTGGCCATACTTGACGCAAGGCCATGGTTACGACACTCGAGCGCGGTTCGTGGTCTACGGTGGACTTATCTTTCAGCCTCTGTCGCTTGATTTAATGGGCGCTTATCAACCGAGCGACCTGCGCCTCCGTCACTACTTCGACTTCTTCGTTCTCGACCAGATCTACCAGGAACATCCTGAGGTGATTGTGCTAACGAATATTCTGCCCGACCCGATCAATACCTACCTTTCGCCTTATCGCGCCGGAATTGTAGACGAAGTTAACGGGACAAAAATCCGCCGTCTCGACGACTTGGCCAAGGCGCTGGAGGCTGCGCCGGATCGCGTAGTTATCAAGATGATCGGGGACGGGCCGCCGTTGGTGCTGGACCGCAAGGAGGTGGATGCAGCGCGCGAGCGCATCAAGTCACGCTACAACGTGATCATTGAACAAAATCTCGACGAGCAGTTGCCGGCCCAGCCACGGAAGGGTGCGGCGCAGTCATGAAATTCCGCACGCTCACGGGATTCCTAGTGCTCGCGTTAGGCGTCTCTGCCCCGGCGGCGAAGCAGGCGGGCCCAACGAGCGCCTCGAAGTCCAAGGAAGTATCGCTCGTCCGGGTAAACGTGACCGGCCAAGCTTACGATTACTTTAGACCATGGCAAAAGAAGGCGCCTTTTTCCAAGCGGGCGCTGGGCGCTGTTCTCCCGGGCGGACGCGTTCTCGTGACCGCGGATTTGGTGTCTAACCAGAACTATGTTGAGCTGGAGCGCGCGGAGTCGGGTGATAAATCCGCGGCCAACGTTTCGGTCATTGATTTCGAGGCCAACCTCGCCCTGATCGAGCCTGCCGATAAGAAATTCCTGGACGGCGTGCCGCCCATGACGCTCGCCATGGATACGGTAGTGGGCGATCACATCTCGGCATTACAGCTGGAGCCAACCGGCGCGCTGGTCGTGACCGATGGCCTGGTCACCACGGTGCAGATGATGCGCTACCCCGCCGAAGTAGGACAATTCCTGGGCTATCGCGTCAGCGTGTCGATGCAGTACCGCGAGAATAGCTATACGGTGCCGCTCGTAAAAAACGGCAAGCTGGCCGGTCTGTTGTTGCGCTACGATCCGCGCGCACAGATGGTCGATGCGATTCCGGCCCCCGTCATCGCGCACTTCCTCAAAGATGCGGAGAGCCAGCATTACCGCGGTTTTCCCGCAGGCGGCTTTTCTTATTTCCCAACGCGCGATCCGCAGCTGCGCGCACTCGCCGGCCAGACTGGTAAACCGGGCGGCGTTTATATCACCAGCATTGAACCTAATAGCCCGGCCACGCGGGCCGGTCTGCAGGTTGGCGACATCATCACTGCCGTCTCCGGCAGCGAGCTCGACCAGAACGGTAACTACGTAGATCCCCTCTACGGCAAGATAGAATTTACGAACCTCCTTACTTCTCGCGCATTCGCTGGCGACACTGCGGCGATTCAAATTCAAAGGGCGGGCAAATCGATGCCGCTCTCGTTGCCGATGGAGCATCGCGCCGCGAACGACTACGTCATCTCGCCCTACAGTGGCGACGAACCACCCTCGTATTTGATTATTGGAGGACTCATCTTCCAGGAATTATCCCGGCAATACTTGAAGGAATGGGGACCTAACTGGCAGAAGGAAGCGCCGCAGCGTTTCGTCTACTGCGATCGTTATCAGACAGAGATCTTTCCGGATTCGCAGCGAAAACTGGTCATTCTCAGTCAGGTGTTGCCGATGACATCTACCATCGGTTACGACGACCTGATGTATCTCACGGTCACCAAAGTGAACGGCAAGGAGATCAAATCGCTCGCGGATTTGGCCAGCGCGGCGAAGCAACCAGTGGATGGGTTCATTAAAATAGAGACTGCGGAAGACCCCAAGCAAATCGAGCTCGATGCTACCCAGGTGCAGCAGGAAAGTGCGGAGCTACGACAAAATTATAATCTGCCTTCGCTGGAGCGCCTGCGCTGATCCAGCGTGCCCTCGCCGCCTTCGCGGTTGGACAGGAATTGCGTGACTTCGGTCGTGTAGCGGTGGAGCGGATCTCCCATCACGATAAAATCCCCTCCTCCCAGGGCGATTGAGTCCCAGTTGATTACGTAAGCGGAGTCATGTTTTAAGAAGTGTTCCACCGCGAGCGATCGTCCTGCGGCACGGGAGTCAGACGGCGGTTTAATCATTGCACTGGGACGACGAACGCTCTGATTCCACTCCGCGATTCTCTTCGAGTTTGCGGGAACCTGGAAGGAAAGACCCTTCGCGGAATCGATGTTGTGATACTCAAGGTCGATGCCCTGCAAGATGGGATCATCCCACCTCAGATCGTCCGCGCTCTTGAGCATATCCATAAGCCACTTCTTGGTGATCCAATCGACGCCACCAATTAGCGCGTCCCTGTTTGACTGGAGCGATTCAAGGGCAAACCGCCAGCTCTCGATGACCCAATCCGTTTCATCGTCCTTTCCTCCGAGATATTTTTGCGCCAGCCGAAGAAAGCGTTCCTGGACGTCGATCGCACTCATCGTTCTGCCATTGGCCAGGCGCGCGACCCAGTCGCCGATGGGTGCACGAGATATGTCGCGCGTACTTTGCACTGCATCCGCGAGCGCGAGATCGCGCGGCATCCGCCCTCGTTCCAGCAGTGTCAGCACGCATGCGGTCGTTCCTACTTTTAAGGCGTTGGCAAACGGACTCATGTTCGAGTCGCCCACGAGCAGATGGAGTCGACGATACTTTCGATAATCAGCCAGCGGTTCATCACGCGCATTGATGATGGCGCGGTTGAACTGCACCCACTGGTAAATGTCGTTCACGATGTGATCAGCGCGCTGACTTATCTGAAAGTCGACTGGCAAATCCGGTTGTGGAATTTCAAATTCCAAGGCCAGCGGATTGGCATGACCGACCCGTCCCGCCCCGGTGAAAATTTGTCGCGTCGCGAGGAATGCGAGCAGTCCGCCGATGGCGGCTGGAGTAAACTGCGCGTCACGGCGCATCAGGTAATTCTCATGGCAACCGAACGTCGCGCCGGTGTAATGATCGACGTTATTTTTAATGAACGAAACGTCGTCCTCGACGCCCAGCTCGGTCAGTGCAGACTGCAGTAACTCGTCTCCGGCCAGGTCGTATATAACAACATCGCGCACCGTCCGGCACTCCGGTGACGCATACTCGATGTGTCCCATATCGAGATACATCCGACCTCCGTTTCGCAGGAACCCTCCGTTTTCCGGAGGCTCCTCATAGTCGCGGTAATGCTGGTCCAGCACGCCAACGCGACGCTCGCGAAATAAATAATCTTTGACGCGAGTTGGCCAGGATTCTCCATTCGCCACCGCAGGAGTATTCCTAACCAGGCAGCCGTACTCCGTTTCCAACCCTGCGATTCGATCCACGTCTTGAAGCTCCCCTTAACCTGCGAGATCACAAGGCCCCCTCGGACTCCTCGTTAAAATAGCTTGTCAATTATGGTGAAAAACTTCAGACTCGCCTCCGCATGAGAGACTTGGGTATCAGAAGTCCTTCCACCAAAGTCGGCGGCGTCGTCCATTTCGGTCGCATGCTCGATAAGATTCGCGTTCATGCGGATGGTAAACTTCATGCCGATTATGTCCCGAATCTCGGACGGGGATTCGACGACTATTGCTGCAAGCTTTTGAAGGTTGATTATCAAATGCTGAAGCAACGCGTGCTCGATGGGGGCAGCGACGATGAAATTCTGTGGTGGGCATTCGACCAGGGCCGTAGATCATCGGACGAGGAAATTTATATCTGGAACGATTTCATGCGGAAGCGCGGCTGGAACGACGACATTTCCGACACGCTGATGCGCCGGAAAAAGGAAGCGGGCATGGCCGGCCGTTCTGAAATCCGTACGATGTTTGACTTCATCGACGTCGATGAAGGCCGATCGATCGCGAATTCGGCGACGCCGGTCAACATCCGCGTCCTGGCGCGGGTCTAGCGCGCTGTTTCGCTGGCGGATGGCGGTGGCGGCTGCATCCGCCAATCAATTACCTTCCAGACGACGAGAATCATTACGATCACCGCGATAGCGGCAGCTACGCGACGCGCGCGACTCGCCGGGATTGCGTCGCTACTCCGCGAGCGTGTCGATTCGTTCGGCGAGGCCAAAATCCAGATCCGTCAGGCCACCCTTGCTATGAGTGGAAAGAATGAGCCGCACTTTGCTGTCGCGAATGTCGATATCGGGATGGTGCTCTTCTTCTTCCGAAACCTCAGCCACTGAATTCACAAAATCGATGGCCTCACTAAAATCATCGAACTCGAATGTTCGCTCGATATGCTTCTTCTCGAGCTCCCATTCTGGCACCTTTTTCAGGCGGGTTTTTGCTTCATCAGCCTTGATCAGGTCAGCCATAACGGCAAACGAGTAACACCGCGAAATTCTTTTGCAATGGCGAATCGTGCGGGTTTTTCAGCGGTTTAAAGGCCAAGGATTTTCCGCAGGTTTTTCGCCGAATCGAAAACCTCCACGGCACAGGCGCGGGCGGCGCGGGCCAGCGGGCGCTGATTTGCCATGACCGCGGTCGCCGCTTCCGTGGCACTTTCGAGATCGTTGGCCACTAACATACCGCTCTGCTCGGGTAAATATTTAGCTGCGCCTGTATCCTCGGTTATCACCGGCCGTCCCAGCGCCATAAACATCGCGGCGCGGTCACTGATCCATCCTGTCCGCCACGCGACGTCCACGCCTTTGATCGCCGTAAATTCCGCCGTCGCGCTGGCGATATACCGCCGGTAAAGCCTCGCGCTACGTGCGACGACGTGCGGGTCGACGAGATTCCAGCCGAGCACGCGCAAGCGACGGCGTTCCGGGTCGTCATCGGAAATATTCATTGCCAGCTCGAATTGCGTCCGCGGAAATCTGGTCGGCAATTCGATGAATTTTTCGAACGCCGACTGCTTCGATAAATCCGGAAAATCGCCATCCACCTCTATCGCGCCGCCCCAGTACCATTGTCCGATGGTGGAGAATTTTGGGATACGCGGCAGTGGCTTGGCGTGGACTGACTTCGTATCGACGAGAGGATAAAAAGTGCGCCATTTCCGCGATGACTTTGGGAGCTTGCAGTCTTTGCGATTCACATTGAGCCCGATCGTCCAGAACTCGTGGTGATGTGATTGGCCCATCTCGAGCTTCGTCATCCAATAAAAAACTTCGCTCGGATCGATATCGCAGAAAATGCGGCGTTCGAACTCCAGGAGGAATGGCGGGTGAATCGAATTGCTCAGATTGAGCAGGGTGCTGGGCCCCTTGATCCGATCCATCAATTCGCGCTTTGAAATTCCGATGCAACGAAAGCTCGCGAGATCGTGTGAATCGCCAGCCGGGGTTTGGTAAAGAATGCAGTATCGATCGGCCAGGCCATACGTCCGAAGCTGGCGCTGAAAACCGCGAATGCAGTCCTGGTCATGTCTCCCGTCCGAAGTTGCCGGCAGAATCTCGAGCCAGATGGCGTCGAGCTTTAAACGTCGCAGGCCGAGCATCCATTGCAGCGGCACGGAAAAATTCCCACCTCCCTCCCGATATTTCGCCGCGAATCCGCACCCGAGAAAAACCGTCACCCTGGAAACTCGCAGCGCGCGAGCCACCGACAAGCAAGATCGCCAGCGGAGTTACTTCCATGGCGTGCGCCTACGTCGTAGCATCGTGGCGTGATCACCCCCACGGACGCATGGGACCGAGTCAG
>JBBQHM010000119.1:0-6520 GCA_038323965.1 Chthoniobacterales bacterium
GCTCCCCAAGGAAACAGCCGCTCCGGTAGATTTTAGCGTCGCATTAACATTATAGGTGCCAGCAGGCAGGCCTTTAGCCTCGAACTTAAGCGTCGCGCTGGTCTGACCTTCCTCGTCGTCGCTCTCGAGTGAAACCTCGATCGAGCTACCAGCTGGCGCGGCGGCTGTCGGTGTCATGTTGATGTCGATGTCGAGCGATTCCGTCCCCTCGATGTCGCCACCCTGTTCATTGTCATCCGCCCTGGCGGTGACGCTAAAACTGAGCCCGAGCGAGAGAACAGCAACGCAAATTAGGGAGGGAACGCGATTGAGTTTCATAATCATATTATAGAAATTATAGCATTTTTTACACCAAAGTAGAATGAATTACGCGTCCGACTGGGTTAGATTTACGCTCATGTTCAAGCTCTCGTTCGTCTTGATAGCTTTCATAGTGACGCTGGCGGCAATTACGGAATCCGCCGAGCACGAATCCGGGATCGAGGGCACCTTTACCATCGGCCCGCTGCACGGCGGTCCGATTCGCCAAGGGGAATCAGGTTCCGGGCCCTTGACGAATGCGTCCTTCTCCGTCACCAACGACAAAGGCGAGCGCCTCCTCTCGTTCCGCACTGATGACAACGGCCACTTCGCCGTCGCGTTACAACCCGGCCACTATACCGTCACCCACAACGGCGAGCGGATCGGTATGCACGGCTTCGGACCGTTTGAAGTAAACGTCGAGCGCGAGAAGATGACGAAAGTCGACTGGCACGCGGATACCGGCATGCGGTAGACCCAATGTTATATCTTGCGGATCTACATCATGACAATCTCATCAAAGTCGGAATCACATCTGACTTCCGCATTACAGCGGACGGCTGGCGCTTGTTTCGAGAGGTAGAACTGCGTCGTCAGCACTTAGAACCCGGACTAAAGGTTTTTCTTTGGCAACGTCTGCCTTGGGGTTGGCACGACGCGGAGGAAAAGTGGGAGCGCGAAGTATTGTCCGCACATCGCGATCGATCAGGCCGGCTTCAAATCTTCGCGAACCAACATCGATCACAAGAGGTGGTTGAGGCAACGCGAGCCGAAGCCAGAGACGCCCTTTACTCCGTTTTATCGAAGACCGAAGTCGATCCCGCTGCCGCAGCGGATAAAATCAGCCCAGATCGCGTTGACTGGCGTTTTGAATCGTTCGTCCGCCGACAATACTATCCGCGCTACTCGCCAGCCGATATCGCGAGTGAGTGGCGAAGCGCGATAATGCGGCTTGCGTTTCTTTTTCATTTGCGCGGTGAACCGATCGCTCGATGGGAGCGTGAAACATGCGGCTTTGACTGCTCCGAAATTGCGCGCCTCTCGCGAGAACGCCGCAGCTGACGCGTTGCCACCGGACAAAATTGGGTTCGCAACGACTCAGCTCACGACTTCCGCGTACAGTCGCCTCACTTCACCGGCGATCGCTGACCAGCTGAATTTCGCTTCCGCGCGTTTGCGGCCGGCGCGGCCAAATTTTTCGCGGAGCGGTTTGCTACGCATCAGCTCGTTTATTTTCGCCGCGAGATCGCGGGAAAATATCTCCGGGTTCAGCGGCTCGAACGGGCTTTCGTCCATCTGCTCGAGCGGAACGAGGAAGCCGGTCTCACCATCGACAACGACTTCTTTGATTCCGCCGACAGCGCTTGCCACAACCGCCGTTTCGCACGCCATCGCTTCGAGATTGATGATCCCAAACGGCTCGTAGATCGATGGGCAACAAAAGACAGCGGCGTGCGAGTAGAGCTCGATCACGCTGGGCTTAGCGAGCATTTCGTCGATCCAGATAATGCCGGCGCGTTTTGCTTTCGCCCGGTCCACGGCGGCCTTCAGCTCCGCGCCAATTTCCGGCGTGTCGGGCGCGCCGGCGCAGAGCACGATCTGAAAATCGGGATCCATAAACTCGATCGCGTTCACCAGATGAATGAGTCCTTTCTGGGGGGTAATACGGCCGACGAAGAGAAGGTAGGGCTGCGCGGGGTCGACCCCGCACTTTTGCAACGTGCCGGTCGAAGTCACGGGTCGATATTCATCGAGATCGATCCCGTTGTAGATCACGTGCAGTTTCTCGGGTTCTACATTGAAGAGCCGCTCGACATCCGCCTTCGTGCCGGCTGAAACCGCAATCACCGCGTCTGCCATTTCCAGCGCGGTCTTCTCCAGCCAGAGGGTGAACTCGTAACCGCCGCCGAGCTGCTCCCGTTTCCACGGCCGGAGCGGCTCGAGCGAATGCACGGTAACCACGAGCGGAATTCCATAGTTCAACTTCGCGAGAATCCCGCCAAAATGGCTGTACCACGTGTGACAATGAACGAGATCCGCATCGATCGCTGTCGTATTGAAATCTGTGCAACGCTGGATCGCGCCGAACACCGATTGTAGCTGTTTCGGACAATCGAAGCGCGCTTCGTCCACCTCGAAACCGCGAACGCGAAGATTTCCGTTCGTGAAATTCTGCTCGCCGAAACAGCGCACCTCGACCTCCATTAACTTCGCTAACTCGCGCGCGAGATACTCAACATGCACGCCGGCACCGCCGTAAACATGCGGCGGATATTCGTTCGTGAGCAGGAGCGCTTTCATTCAGCTTCTTCTAGGCGCGGCGCGCGCAGCTTGCCAGATCCGTATCCTCACCGAGCACAGACCACACGGACCACGATCAAGTCTGCACCTTCAACAAAAGCACCGGCACGTTCACTTCGTGCCGCACTTTATCGGCGGTGCTGCCGCGCAGTAAATCGCCGATCAAGCGATGGCCATGCGTCGTCATTGCGATTAAATCTACCGCCTCAGCGCGCGCGAGCTTGATGATCTCCGTTGCCGGATCGCCCATCGCGAGCATCGAAGTGGTCTCGTAGCCTTCGCTGCGCAATTGTTCCTGCAGCGTCCCGAGATACTCGCGATCCAGCCGCATCTCTTCGCTTTCCTGGAGATTAAAAGTGTCGAAATTCCGAGCTGCCCAGCCGTCGGCCACATGCACGAGTATTAACTTCGCGCCGGTGATTTTCGCGAGCGCGCGAATGTGTTTTAAGATCGTTTGATCGCTCTCGGCATTTTCCACCGGCACCAGGATCGTTTTATACATGCGTGTTTTAAACGGTGAACCAGCCGCGGAAGGTTTGCACGAGCAGCCATGCATTCAGCACGGCGATGATCATAGCCACGAACCAGGCAAGATATTTTACCGTAACCCCATTCACAAACTCACCCATTTTTAACTTATCGCTGGTAAACATCACCAGTGGGAAAACGGCGAAGCTTAATTGCAGGCTCAGAATTACCTGACTCAGCACGAGGAGATTCGTCGTTCCCTTCTCGCCGGAGATTACCGTGACGATAATCGCCGGCACGATGGCGATGCCGCGCGTGATCAGACGGCGCAACCACGGACGCATGCGCAGGTTTAGGAAACCTTCCATGACGATTTGCCCGGCCAACGTTCCGGTAAGGGTCGAGTTTTGTCCGGAAGCCAAGAGCGCAAGCGCGAATAGCGTGCTGGCACCAGTCACGCCCAGGAGCGGCGTAAGGAGCTTGTAGGCGTCTTGAATTTCCGCGACGTCGCTTCGCCCCCGCGTATAAAAGGTTGCCGCCGCCACAATCAGGATCGCGGCGTTAATGAAGAGCGCGAACATGAGCGCGACCGTCGAGTCGATCGTGGCGAACTTGATCGCGTCGCGCTTGCCAGCGCTGGTGAGCTCGTAGCGGCGCGTCTGCACAATCGAGGAATGGAGATACAAATTATGTGGCATCACCGTCGCGCCGAGAATGCCGATTGCGATGTAAAGCATCCCTGGATCGCTCACGATTTTTGTCGTCGGAATAAAGCCGTGCGCAATTCCGAGCAGGTTCGGATGAGAGACGATTATCTCCCAGGCGAAGCAGCCACCAACGACCGCGATGAGCGTCATCACAAGCGCTTCGATGTAGCGAAAGCCTTTGTTCTGCAGAAACAGAACCACCAGAACATCGAGCGCGGTGATGCAAACGCCGACGAGCAGTGGAATGCCAAACAACAGATTGAGCGCGATGGCGGAGCCGATGATTTCTGCCAGGTCGCAGGCGGAGATCGCCAGCTCGCAAATCACCCAGAGCGCGAACGAAACCGGGCGGCTATAATGATCGCGGCACGCCTGCGCAAGATCGCGTCCGGTTGCGATTCCGAGTTTCAACGACAACGCCTGGAGCAGGATCGCCATCAAATTCGAGATCAGGATGACGCTGAGCAGCGCGTAGTTGTATTTCGAGCCGCCAGCCAGGTCGGTAGCCCAATTGCCCGGGTCCATGTATCCGACCGCGACGAGAAACCCGGGCCCGGCGAAAGCGATCAGCTTGCGGACGAACGAGGCCGACTGCGGGACAACCAGGCTGCGATGCACTTCCGAGAGACTCGGGAGCGGCGGGACGCCCCTCCACCCCGCGGTCGTATGGGTGGGCTCGCTCTCAAAATTAGGCACGACTAACTTAGTTAATATTTGCTAATTATCTGTCAACCTGAAAATACTTTTAGTTGGCTCAATGCCCGGCGCATTCTACCATCCTTCTCCACGTGCCAGTCAAAACTAACAAAGCCCGCAGCTCGGCTGCGGTGGAGGATTACCTCGAGCGAATCCTCGATCTGATTAACTCAAAGGGTTACGCGCGCGTCGTCGATATCGCCACCAGTCTCCGGATTTCACAGGCCAGCGTCAGCAACATGGTCCAGCGGCTCGACGGCGAGGGTTTGCTCAAGTACGAAAAATATCGCGGCCTGGTGCTCACGACCGCGGGCGAAACCCTCGCGCGGAGCATTACGCGCCGGCATCAATTGCTGACCGATTTTCTTAAGCTTCTCGGGCTCGACGAGCAGGTAATTCATCACGACGTCGAAGGGATGGAGCACCACCTCAGTCCGCCGACGGTCCGCGCCATCGAAACCCTTACACGGCAGCTGCGGCGACGGCCGGCGTTCCTCGCTGCGCTTAGAAAGAGTAAGATCTGAATTTCAGATTCGCGCATCGAGCATCGTGACCTGCCCCGGCTCGGACTCGATTTGTAGCTGAATCGGCTGGCAGCAGATCGAGCAATCTTCGAACACTAATTGACGTGGGAGCGACGTGTCGATGAGCAGTGGGAAAGATTCGCCGCAATGGGGACACCCTATTTGCTCTTCGATCAGCAGTTCCATCCTTAACGCGGACTAAATTGTCGCGTCCGATTTCGCCGGGACCGCGGGAGCTGCGACCTTCTTGAAGTGCAGCTGTTTTACGCGGCGACCGTCGGTTTGCGTGATGGTCACCGTATAATTTTCGATCTGCACTTCCTCGCCCTGCTTTGGTAAATGCCCCAGCAGATGCGTGACGTGTCCACCGATCGTGCTCACATCGGCGCTTTCGATTTCGAGTCCGACAAGGTCCTGCAACTCGTAGAGTCCAAGTGCGCCGTCGACTGAAAATTCGTTCTCGTTAATGGTGTGAAATTCTTCCTTGTCGGTATCGAACTCGTCCTGAATATCGCCGACAATCTCCTCCAGAACATTTTCGAGTGTTACCATTCCGACCGTGCCGCCAAATTCGTCCACGACGACGGCGAGGTGAGTATGCTTTCCAAGAAATAACGTGAGCAATTTCTCGAGCGACATCATCTCGGGCACCGGCGTGAGTTCGCGTCGGATGCGCAGCAAATCAGGGTTCGGATCGCGCATCATCGGCACCAATTCCTTGATGTGGATAAGTCCAAGCGGATTATCGAGATGCCCGCGGCAAAGCGGGAATCTCGTGTGCCGTGAAGCGAGCGCTTTCTTTACGTTCTCCTCAAAACTTTCCTCGACATCGAGGTAAACGACATCGCCGCGCGGCGTCATGATATCGCGCACCACCCGGCGGCGAAGATCGAGTGCATTGACCAGGAGATCGCGGCCCATGGGCGAGACTTCCTCGGACTTTTCGCTCTGATCGAGAATCAGCCGCAGCTCTTCCTCACTGTGCGCCAGCTCAGTGCCCGCGACGCGTGGGATGCGCAGGAGTTTGTGCAGAAAAAAGTTAGAAGATTTGTGCACCAGCCAGATGAACGGTCGGAACAAAAAGTAGAATGCGCCCAGCGGCCTAACGAGAAACAGGACGACCGGCAGCGGGTTTGCGATCGAGATGTATTTCGGCGCCAGCTCTCCGAACACGATGTGCAGGAACGTAATGCCGAGAAACGCGAGCGCCACGGAGACCGAAGTCACGACGGCGCGGGAATGGAGGCCAGCGAGCGCAAGCAACGGCTCGACCATACCCTGCAGGAATTCTTCGCCGATCCAACCCAACGCCAGACTCGCCAACGTTACTCCCAGCTGCGTGGCTGAAAGATAAGCATCGAGATGCCCGCGAACGTGCTTCGCAAACGTGGCCCGAATGTTTCCCTCCTCGACCAGCGCATCGAGCTGACTGCTGCGTACTTTGACGACCGCGAATTCGCACGCGACGAAGAAGCCGTTCAGCACCACGAGCGCGCCAATCACGGCGAGCTTAAGGAAGACCAT
>JBBQHM010000120.1:0-6399 GCA_038323965.1 Chthoniobacterales bacterium
TTCTACGATTACCCTCATCTTAGCGTCTGGCCTGATGGCTACTACATGAGCATGAACGTGTTCAACGCCGCCGGCTCTTCCTACCTCGGGCCGCAGGCCTTCGCTTTCGATCGCGCGAGCATGCTCAGCGGCGCACCCGCAACCTTCGTTAGTCCGGTCGGTCCGCTCGGCGGCACGGTCGATCCTTTCCTTCCCGCTGACTTGGATGGGCCCAACCTGCCTCCAACCGGTGCCCCGGCGACCTTTGTGGGCTTCCCCGGTCAGGCCTCGAATCCTAGTTATACCACGTATCGTTTTCACGCGGATTTCGTCACCCCTGCTAATTCTACCTTTACCACGGTCGCTAATCCTCCCGCGGCCGCTTTCACCTCGCTTTGTCCGAACACGCGCGCTTGCGTCCCGCAGTTGGGCGCCTCGTCTGCGAATAATCTCGATGGCATCGGTGACCGTCTCATGTTCCGCCTGGCTTATCGTAATTTCATCGACCATGAAGCAATTGTCGGTACCTACACTGTGAGTGCGAATGGCGTGGCTGGTATCCGCTGGTTCGAGTTACGCAACATCTCAGGCGCAATTACTAAATACCAGGAGAGCACCTACCAGCCCGACACCGACTGGCGCTGGATGGGAAGCGTGGCGATGGATGGTCAGGGTAACATGGCGCTGGGATTCAGCACATCGAGCTCGAGTATCTATCCGCAACTACGTTACGCCGGGCGCCTCGCGACCGATCCTCTAAATACTCTGGGCCAGGGCGAAGCGCATCTCTTCGACGGCACTGGCAGCCAGAGTGGAACAGGCAATCGCTGGGGCGACTATGCCTCGCTAACGGTTGATCCGGTCGACGACTCTACCTTTTGGTTTACCAGCGAATACTATGCCACGAGTGGCCAATACAACTGGCGCACCCGCATCGGTAGTTTCAAGATTGCCGGGACGAGCCCTTCGCCTACGCCCACACCCACGGCGACTCCTGTGCCCACGCCCACTCCGGTCCCCGCGGCGAATTTCTCGCTATCGGTGAACCCTACTTCAGTCACCGTCGGGCGCAGCGGTGGAACCGCTACTTACACGGTCACAGTCAATCCCACCAATGGGTTTAACTCAGCGGTCACCTTCTCTGTCAACAATCCAGCGGGGACGACTGCAACCTTTACGCCGACGTCATCGGCAACAAGCAGCACTCTAAGTTTGTTCGTGCCATCTACGCTCGCGCGCGCGACGTATAACATAACCATCACTGGCACTGGCGGAACGCCTGTGCTTACGCGTACTGCCGCCGCCACCCTTGTAAAGAGTCAGGGGAAATAATGGCTATCCGCACGGAAGGCGTCAGACCATCGTCGTTACTTCTCCCAGCTTCCCGGTAACCGGGAGCTGTGGAGAAGCGAATTATTTCCTGCGCCGTAACCTGCGAATTCGGGAGTCAATACTTTCTCGATGCGTGAATTTACGATCTGTTTGCAGGCACTTGTAGCCGCCTCCATCTTTTTTGTCTGGGTAGTCCGTTACAACAATATTGTTGAAGAGTTTAAAGGCTATAGGTTGCCGGAATCGCTCCGTGACATCGTCGGCATCTTTAAGCTCACGTTCGCTCTGTTACTACTGATTGGAATCGTTCGGCCGCTTTTTGCTGTAATCGGCGGCGCCGGGATTGCCATTTTGATGACAGCTGCTGTAGTCACTCATCTAAGGGTGAAGAGCAAGCTGGGCAAGATGTTACCAGCGCTGGCCTTGCTCGCATGTTCTGCCAGCATCGCTTGGCTCAATTACCAACTCCCGCGCTAGTTCTGCGCTCCGGTTACTACTTATCAGCGGCAGCTCACCAACAACCCGCGCTTTAAGCGCCGATGCCTATTATTTTACCGCCGCCCAGACACGATGCACGTCATCGTGATCTTCCAACGTCTGCAGAAACTCGCCGGCTTCAGCGCGCTGCTCCTCAGTCAGGCTTGGGAAATTCTTCGGAAGATAGCCGAGCTCGCTCGTCACGATTGTCCATCCATTCTCCCTCAGCCATTGTGAGACCGCGTGCAGATCAGTCCGCTCGGTAATAAATCGCGCACCGGTCATATCGGGCGGAATATCATCGTTCTCCGCGTGGTGCAGCGGCTCGACATCCCGCGCGTTCGCTTCGATTGCTGCCGCTTCGATGTCCGCTTCCTTGTCCGGGTGAAACGCTTCCGCCAGTCCCACATGCTCGAAAAGGAACTTGTTACTACCAGGCGCTCCAAGTTGTCCGCCCTTCTTGAATATGAGCCGGATCTCAGGCGCGGTGCGGTTATTGTTGTCCGTCAGGATCTCCACGATCAACGGGACCTTGTGCGGCGCGTATCCCTCGAAAACAATATGCTCGAGGGCTAACGACTCTTCGCCCGTGCCCGATCCCTTCTTAATCGCCCGCTCGATCACGTCGCGCGTCACACTCGCCTTGCGCGCCTTATCGAGGGCAGCGGCGAGCCGCGCGTTGCCGGCCGGATCGGGTCCCGCCATCTTCGCGGCCACCATGATTTCCTTCACCATCTTGCCGACCATCTGGCCCTTCTTCAGACCGGCGACTTCCCGCTTGGCATGCAACCATTGGCGACCCATGAACTCCCTGTATCAGCGACTGCTAAGCGCGACAAGTCTTCGCGTAACATGAATCGAAGCGACCGGTGGAACGTCTTGGCATTGATTCGGCCCCCGTGTAGGAGATGAATCATGCCGAAGCTGAAAGTCTGCCTGGTCCTTGCCAGCATCTACCTCATCGGGCCGGCGCGGGCCGAGCACCTCACACCCGAGCGCCTCTTTTCCGATCCGAGTGTCGACGGTCCCGCCGCGCGCAACGTTCAGCTTTCGCCTGACGGCTCGCTCGTCACTTATCTGAAAGCCAAGGCGGACGACCAAAACGCGCTTGATCTCTGGGCGGCCGATACCAAAGGCGGAACGCCGTTTGTGCTGGTGGATTCACGTGCACTCGCACCAAAAGAAGAAGTCTTGTCCGAAGCGGAGAAATCACGGCGGGAACGCATGCGGATCAGTCAGCATGGCGTAGTGGAGTATCACTGGGACGAGGAAGGAAAATTTATGCTCGTCCCGGTAAACGGCGACCTCTATCTCGCGGACCGCATGAGCAAGGAAGTGCGCCGACTAACGAAAACAAAGACCGACGAAATCGATTCAAAAGTTTCGCCCAAAGGCCGCTTCGTCTCCTTCGTGCGTGAAAACAATCTTTACGCCATCGAGATAGCCAATGGCAAAGAGACCGCGCTGACCACCGACGGCAATGAAGCCGATTCCCGGGCGACCGCCGAGTTCGTGGCACAGGAAGAGATGAACCGGTTCACTGGCTACTGGTGGAGCGAAGATGAAACCCGGATCGCGCTGACTCATGTAAACGAGAACCCGGTCGACATCATTCCGCGACTGGAGATAGGTGCGGAAGACCTAACTTCCGTTAACCAGCGTTACCCGCGTGCCGGACGGCCTAACGCGATCGTCGATCTTTACGTGGAAGATGTGGCGTCGCAGAAGCAGGTAAAGATCGATCTCGGGACTGATACGGACTTTTATCTCGCACGCGTCGCCTGGTCGAAGGATGGGATTACCCTTTACGTCGAGCGGTTATCGCGTGACCAGAAAAAACTCGATCTCCTGGCCTGCGATCCTGCTACCGGCGTCAGCCGCTCCATCCTGGCTGAAAGCTCGCCGCATTGGGTGGAACTAAGTGATGACTTCAAGTCGCTGAAGTCAGGTGACTTCCTCTGGTCGTCCGAGCGGTCTGGCTATCGTCATCTCTACCTTTACGATCGCGCGGGGAAACTAAAGCGCCAGATCACCTCCGGCGAATGGCCGGTGACCGCGATCAAGGGGGTCAACGAAACGAACGGGCAAGTTTTCTTCGCCGCTTCCATCGATAATCCTACCGAATCGCAACTTTACGCCACCTCCTACTCGAACGCCGACACCCCGCACGCCCTGACCAGTGGCCACGGTTGGTGGACTGCGATGGTAGCGAAGAGCGGAGCTACCTTTGCGGGAATTTACTCCGATCCTATGACTCCGCCGCGCACCAGCCTTTACGCCGCCGATGGGAAATTGATTCGCTGGATCGAGGAAAACAAACTCGATGAGAGTCACCCCTACCATACCTATCTCGGCGACCGAAGTGTTCCGGAATACGGCACGCTAAAAACCAGCGACGGGACGCCGCTGTGGTATTCACTGAGCAAGCCCGTAGGTTTTGATTCGAAAAAGAAATACCCGGCTATCATCGAAGTCTATGGTGGTCCCCACGCACAGATGGTGCAGCGGAACTGGGGCCGCACCACCGATCAACTACTACTCGAGGCTGGCTACGTGGTCTTCAAGCTGGACAATCGCGGCTCGGACAATCGCTCGGTCGCATTCAAGACTGCTATTGATCGTAAGCTAGGAACCATCGAGACGCAGGACCAGCTCGAAGGTGCGCGCTTTCTTAAATCGCTACCCTATGTCGATCCTACTCACGTTGCCGTCTCCGGCTGGAGCTACGGTGGGTTCATGACTCTGGAAATGCTGACCGAGAAGAATGCGGGATTTGCCGCGGGCGCATCCGGTGCGCCTCCGACTGAATGGAGCTTTTACGATACCTGTTACACCGAGCGTTATATGGGGACGCCGCAGAATAATCCGGCTGGCTATGCCGAGTCCGACATTCTTCATCGGCTCGATCATCTTTCCGGTCGCCTGCTCTTACTCAAGGGCACCTCCGACGACAATGTCATCCTCGCCAATACCACGCGCCTGACCGCCGAGCTGCAAAGGCGCGGCATCACCTTCGACCAGATGGAATATCCAGGCCAGCGTCACGGCATCCGCGGCAACGAAAAGCAACTACAACTCTGGCGTACCTACCTCGAATTCTTCCAGCGCACTCTCCAGCCGCACCGCTAACTGATCGACAGCTCGGCGCGCATCACTCGGGATTTTAGCTCGTCCCCGTCGCGTTTAGAGATCATCCTTGTTTTGTGTTCGCTTTCGTTATTCGCGCTTTCATTTGTTTCTTTGTAGTCACGACCGCTTTCGCGGCAGAAAAATTGCAGGAAATCAAAGGTGCTGAATTTATATCGACTGAATACAACGATGGAGACAGCTTCCGAGTTCGCTTCAACCTCGACGGCAAAACAGACGAACAAGTAGTGCGTCTCTACTTTGTCGATGCATTCGAGCAGAAGGCCGACTCCACGACGGACAAAAGGCGTCTGCTGGAGCAGACGCGCTATTTTGGGTTTTCCGACGAAAACCGTCGTCGCGGCATGGAATTCGGAACTCGCGCTAAGGCTCGAGTTGAAGAGCTTCTCGCGAAGCCTTTCACCCTCCACACCAGTTTCGCTTCAGCGCTTGGGCGTTCTAAGAAACCGCGCATTTACGGGATGATTAAAACTGCGGATGGCCAGGATTTGGCGGCGCTCCTTGTGCGGGAAGGGCTGGCCCGCGTCCATGGCGTCGGGCATCGGCGTCCCGACGGTATGACATCAAAGGACTACGAACAATTGCTGGGCGACCTACAATTGGAAGCGGCGGTGAAGAAGCTGGGAGCATGGGCTGTTTCCGACTTCGACCGAATCGCTCAACTGCGCGAAGAGCAGCGCGCTGACGACCGGAAGCTAAAGGCAATCGGCGGGACGGAGAAGGATGAAGAGAGCGGACCGATTGACCTGAACACGGCGAGCCAGGAAGACCTTGAAAGGCTAAAGGGAATTAAATCTAAACTTGCCCAACGCATCATTGAGAAACGGCCCTACAAGTCGATCGACGATCTGTCCCGAGTGTCGGGTATTGGCGCGAAGCTACTGGAGAAGCTGCGACCACACATCACCGTCGAGTCGGCAGCGAACACCGAAAAGCCGGCGGAGTAACATTTGGCGACAGCGACGGTTGCGATTAGGAATCGCCTGAGGGCCAGTTACCGGCAGTGAACTGAAGAAGGTGCGTGCATCGCTGCGGGACGGAGGGCAGATGGCGATCGCGGACTTTGTGCCGAATGCGGATCGCGTGTCGCCGGCGGATGGCGGCGAGCTTCAGTTTTGTGATGCTGGCGAGTACGCCTGAAGGCGATGCCTACACGCTAGCGGAGTATCAGGAGATGCTGGTGAACGCTGGATTTGGCGCGGTGGAAAGTCATCCGCTGCCGCCGGTCTCTACGGCGATCGTTGCAATAAAGTAGAAAGTAGGAAAGGCGGGGATTCTTCGACTTCGCTCAGAATGACAAAGAGAGGAAGCGAAGGAGGAAGTAGAGAGGCGAACGAAGTCCGCGCACGGAAAGCGATTTTCTACGATCGCTTAGCTTGTTTACTTTTCTTCGCGCTATCGCTTGCGAGACGGACGGCGAGCTTTCGGCCCTTGAACTGTATCCCGTCCAGTTTCTTTAGAACT
>JBBQHM010000121.1:0-6348 GCA_038323965.1 Chthoniobacterales bacterium
TTTGCCGGCGACGAAATCGATGGTCGAACGAAAGGCCTGCGCTGCGCTCTCATTCGCCAGCTGCACTGCGAGAAAGACCGCGACGCCAATAGCAACGCTGAGAATATTGAGCGCCGCCAGGAGCGGGTGCTGCATCAGATAGCGCACGACGTGCCAGCGAAGAAAGCGAAGGAAGTGCACGTGATTACGAGTTGCCATTAGACAGCGGAAAGCGAAACGATCTCTCCCTAGCGGATACGTAATCCGAACACGATTTGGCGCGAATTATTCAGCGCGAACGTCCCCAGGTGTCCTTGGACCTAGTAAGTGCGAGGAGCCCGGAAATGTTTCTGCTCGTGATCGAGCAGCCATTTCTTTCTCCAGATCCCACCGCCGTAACCACAAAGCGATCCATCCGCGCGAATCACCCGGTGACACGGGATGATGATGCAAAGCATGTTCGTCCCGTTCGCACGACCCACGGCGCGGCGGGCTCCAGGAATCTTGAGTTGCTCCGCCATCCAGGAATACGAACGCGTCTCGGCGACGGGAATTGATCGCAGGGTTTCCCAGGTCCGGCGTTGGAAATCCGAGCCGATGGGCGAGATCGGAACGGAGAACGTCAGTCGGCGCCCGGAAAAATATTGCTCCAGCTCGGCCCGGATCGCGTCGAGATGCGGATGATCGCCGGGGACGATGTTTGTCCTGAGGCGGCTGCGCAGAACTCCCAGTTCGCGTTCGAGGGCGCGACGATCTGCGAATTCCAGCAGGCGCAATCCCTCGTCGTCCGCCACTGCCACCATTGCACCCAATGGCGTCTCGATCCGTTGCGCAAATAATGCCGCGCGTTGCTTCGCCGCGGTAGGCGGCGCTCCGAAAATGCGGATGAAAGCTTCACGAAATCCGCTGGCTGATTCGAAGCCGCTCTCGCTTTGCACGTCATCGACCCGACCGCCACGCCGCACCTCCCTCAGCGCCAGCCCCATCCTCCGCGCGCGGTGATAAGCCTGGAACGTCATGCCGTAATGGCGACGGAATTGCCGGCGCGCCGTGGAAGGGTCAATCGACAACGCGGCGAGTTCTTTATCCGTCAGGCGACCGCCGGGCGCGCGCTCCACTTCGGCGCGCAGCCGTTCCACCAGTGCTGGCGGGCGGGTCGCAGCATCCATCGGCGCGCACCGCAGGCATGGCCGGTAACCGCCATGCAACGCCTCGCCTGGGGTCGCAAAAAAATCGACATTTTCCCGCGCCGGCTTTTTCGCCGGACAAGTGGGACGACAAAAGATTCCGGTCGTGCGCACGCCGGTAAAAAAGATTCCCTCGAAGCTTGGGTCGCGCTGCAGGAACGCGCGATACATCGTATCGACGGGCGGAAGAAGCTCCAGTGCTTTCACGCTCGCGCGATCTCCATGGTGTAGCACCCGCGATCAAGGCTGCGAGCATGGATGAACGCAGTCGCGACGTTGCCAAATAGACCTTCGATCACTTCCTCCGGCGGAGTGGTGTCGAGGATCACGGCATCGATCATATCGCAATCAGAATTGTAGGCGCGGAAAACGCGACCTTTACGGAATGCGTCCGGATATTTATCGGTCGCTGCATAGCGCGCACAGGATTCGACGTGGACGAATATCGGGCCGCTTTCCGAGTAGGGACGACCGACGGCAATCGATGCATAAGGAAACAAGATAACGCGTTCGCCCGAATTCGCCCAGCGCAGGCAATGACGGCAGGGCATGGTATTTTCTTTATCGACTGTGATCGTCGCATGATCCGTCTTCCCTGCTTTCGCGGCAGAACGGGCCTTATCGGCAATCTCGGTCGAGAGCGGGACGATGGTGAACGTTGCGCTTTTCATTCTCCCGACATACACGCTCGAACGCAGTTGCCGCATCCACGAATTTCAGGCACTGAATTCCGGGACGCCGGGAAATTTCCGATCAGGCGTTGTGGAGTAGCATGCTGAGTAATTTATGACCATCGATACCAACGATCTCCTTAGTCGTTTCCTGCGCTATGTGCAGATAGATACCCGAAGCGACGACCAGTCTGATACCACGCCCAGCACACCCGGCCAGTGGGAGCTTTTAAGATTACTGGAGCAGGAATTGAGAGAGCTCGGAGCATCGGACGTTGCTTTGGCGGAATACGGTTATCTGCTTGCGACCGTTCCCGCGACGACGACGAAACCGGCGCCGGTTGTGGCATGGTTCGCGCATGTGGATACCGCGACGAACCTTCCCGGCGCCGCAAAGCCGATCGTGCATCGGGCATACGCGGGCGAGCTCATTACGTTGCCGGATGATCCCGAACAAAAGTTATCCGTAGAAACGACACCGTTTCTCCGAGACGCGATCGGACATGACATCATCACCGCCAGCGGCAAAACGCTCCTCGGATCGGATGACAAATCGGGCGTCGCCACCATCATGTCGGCAGTCCGACATTTGCTTCGTCACCCCGAAATTCCGCATGGAAAGATTCGGATCTGTTTCAATCCGGACGAAGAAATCGCGCGGGGTGTAGCGAAATTAAATCTCGAACAAGTGGGCGCGGATTTCGCTTACACGCTTGATGGTTCCATCCCGGGGGAAATCGACTTCCAAACATTCAGCGCGGATGCGGCAACGCTCGAGATTCAGGGCGTCGCCTCGCACCCCGGCTGGGCGAAAGATGTGATGGTCAATGCCGCGCGTCTGGCGGGCAGATTTCTCGCTGCATTACCGGCGGCGCAATCGCCGGAAAGGACGAGCGGGACGGATGGATTTATTCATCCGATCGATTGTGCCGCATCGGCCGAACAGGCCAAAGTACGACTTATCCTGCGCGATTTTGAGCTGGAAGGTCTGGCCGCCAAGAGGGCGTTGCTGGAAAAAATCGTGGCCGAACTTCAGCAAGCGGAGCCGCGCGCGGTCATGACCCTCACATTCACGGAGCAATACCGAAACATGCGCTATTGGCTCGAGCAGGACATGCGACCTGTGGAGATCGCGCAGGAGGCAATCCGTCGCGCCGGTCTGCAACCGAAATCCACGCCTATCCGCGGCGGGACAGACGGCTCAGCGCTGACCCAACGCGGGCTCCCGACACCGAATATTTTCTGTGGGATGCACGAGATTCATAGCGAGCGCGAATGGGTGAGCCTGCAGGACATGGCCAGGGCAGTGGGAACGCTGGTGCATCTCGCTTCCATCGTGACGGAGGATTTCGCTGAGCGCGGCAAACGCTGAGCATACATCGAAGGTGGGACCAAACCGCTCGACATGACAAACAACGAAACCGACCTCTTTGGCCAAACATCGTCGAAGATTCTCACTGTTGGAGAGCTGACCCGCTCGATCCGCGGACTGCTTGAGACGCGCTTTGGGACGGTGTGGGTGCAGGGTGAAATTTCGAATTACAAACTGCACCCGAGCGGTCACCAGTATTTCACATTGAAGGACCAGCGCGCCGCGATCGCGTGCGTAATTTTTCGGAACGCCATGGCGACGCCGCGCACGCCGCTCGCCGATGGCGCCCAGGTGCAAGTCTTCGGAACGGTCACCGTCTTCGAAGCGCGCGGGCAGTATCAGCTCAACATCTCGATCGTGCAGGCGCGCGGCGAAGGCGTTCTGCAGGCGAAATTCGAAGCGCTCAAACGCAAACTGGATGCCGAAGGATTGTTCAACGCCGACCGAAAACGCGCGCTGCCGAAATTTCCCAGGCGCGTCGGAATTGTCACATCCTCGAGCGGTGCCGCGATCCGCGATATCTTAAATGTGCTCGGTCGACGAGCGCCCGGGATTGAGATTTTGATCAACCCGGTGCGCGTGCAAGGCAGCGGCGCTGCGCAGGAAATCGCCGCCGCCATTCGCGAGCTCGCGCAACCTTCTTCAGCGTGGCAACCGGTTGATGTCATCGTGGTCGCGCGCGGTGGCGGCAGTATCGAAGACCTCTGGGAATTCAACGAAGAGATCGTCGCCCGCGCCGTGTTCGATTCACCGGTGCCAATCGTCAGCGCGATTGGACATGAAATCGATTTTACGATTACCGACTTCGTTGCCGATTTGCGCGCGCCGACGCCCAGCGCTGCAGCGGAATTGATCGCGACTGACTCCGTCGATGTCCTGCGCAGAATTGATGAGCTCGCGAGTTGTCTGCATCGCTATCCTCGCAACGCGCTCGAGCACGCGCGCACGCGGCTGCGTTACGTCTCCGACCGCGCCCTGGGTCGCGAGCTCTTCAATCGCCTGCGTGGCGCGCAACAGGAAATCGACTGGCTGCACGAAGCGCTGACAAAAAATGTTGGCTTTAGCATCACTGCGTGCCGCGACCGTGTCGCAACTTTCAGAAATGGAATCCGCGCCCGCGATCCGCAGCGAGAGATCGAGATAATCGGCGCACGTTTCGCTCAAGCTGCGCGAAGGCTCGGGATAGCATTTCCGCGAGCAATGCAAAAAACGCGCGAGCGTTTTGCGCGCGCGGAACACGTCCTGCGCGTGCTCGGTCCGGATGCAACGCTGGGTCGCGGCTACAGCATTACGACTGACGAGAAGGGCGTTGTGATTCGCTCAGCAACTTCCCCTCAAATAGGGCAAGTTATGCGCACGCAAATCGCCGACGGCGAAGTGATGTCGAAGGTCGTCCGCCCGAAAGCTAAGGCTGTTTAAGGACGCCTGTTGGATCGCCAGCCGTCACCGTACCTGGGGCTTCGTTCGGCTTTTTGCCGACTGTGGCTTCGAACGTGGAAATCGCGCTCGTCCCCGTTCCAGCGGCAGCGTTATTTTTTCGGAGCACACTCGCATCGCCTCCCTTCCGAACCACTACGAATCCTTTATCACCATAGGGGCTCGGCGGGCTCGCTGTAAAGGCGGTGTCGTAGGTATAATTAGATGTGACGGCAAAAATTGTGTTCGACGCGTCGTTGTCGGTTACAGGATAGACTTTTAATCCGCTCGTACCGCTCAGCGTCACCGTCGTTCCGCTACTTGTAGTACTCGAAGTTGCGGTGCAAATCGCGCCCGGCGCACTCAACAATTTTGGAATATCTCCGACCTTCAAGTAGTCATTTGTTACCAGTCGAGTGCAATATTCCGTAAGGTTCGCTGGAGCGGGAGATGCGCCCGGCCAACTCAGATTTGCGTCCGCATTTGTAGCTCCATCCAGCGACATCTGTTGTCCCGCAAGATAAAGCTGCCGCGCATTATTCATCGTTCCCGTCATTTGCCCACGGGTCAGAGCGGTCGTTAACGCCGGCACGGCGAAGGCGGCAAGAATCGCAATGATCGAGATGACGACCAACATTTCGATAAGCGTGAAAGCGGAGCGGCGACGAAATTTCATTTGACGAATGGCAGGTTACCCGGCGGATGCTTCACTGGCAATCAGGTTTCCTCACGGAGGGTAGGGGCTGTTCACCGAAAAGCCCGGCGGGGAAAAATTTCGCCCGCAGAGTTCGCGCCGAATCAACCCCGCCGGGCGATTGAGGTCAATCGTCCCTACCCGCGTCGTGCTTGAACGCGACGCATGCGAGAGGCGGCAAATTCACATGCAGCGAATATTCCCGGCCAGTCCATGATTCATCGGTCGTATGAATGCCGCCCAGGTTTCCGACGTTGCTGCCGCCGTACGTCTCGGCGTCGGTGTTAATAATCTCGCGATAGTAGCCCGCCAGCGGCACACCGATGTGATAGCCGCGATGCACCTGCGGCGTGGCATTGACGAGGAAGACAACGGTTTCGCCTTCGCGCGATTTGCGCATCCAGGCGACGACGCTGTTATCGGCGTCATGAAAATCGATCCACTCGAAGCCCTCGTGGCTATCGTCCTGATCCCACAATGTCGGTTCATTTTTGTAGGTGAAATTCAAATGCTGCACCAGCCGGCGCAGCCCGTCGTGCTGCGGCAGTTCGAGCAGATGCCAGTCGAGCGAGACATCGTGATTCCACTCCGTGCGTTGCCCAAATTCGCCGCCCATGAAGAGCAATTTCTTGCCGGGGTGCCCATACATCCACGCGTAGAACATCCGAAGATTCGCGAACTTTTGCCATTCGTCGCCCGGCATTTTGTCGATGAGCGATTTCTTGCCGTGGACCACTTCATCGTGACTAAGCACGAGGACGAAATGCTCGGTGAAGGCGTACAAAAGCGAGAAGGTGATGCTGCCCTGATGGAAACGCCGATAGATCGGATCGAGCTGCATGTAGTTCAGGAAATCGTGCATCCAACCCATGTTCCATTTCAGGCCGAAACCCAGCCCGCCGAGATACGTGGGCCGCGAAACGCCCGGCCACGCAGTCGATTCTTCCGCGATCGTCACGATGCCGGGGAAGCGCTCGTAACAAATCTCGTTTGTCCGTTTCAGAAAAAAAACCGCGTCGAGGTTCTCGC
>JBBQHM010000122.1:0-6345 GCA_038323965.1 Chthoniobacterales bacterium
TTCGTCATTACCTTCCTTTCCATCGACGTAATCCTGGCCATACTAGCCTGCATCCTGGAACGCGAAAATGTCATGAATGCGTGGCGGATTCTGCCGATGCGTCTTATCTATCGCCCGATGTTGAGCTACGTTATCTGGAAGGCAATTCTGCGGGCGTTAAAGGGTGCGTTCGTCAGCTGGGGTAAATTGGAAAGGACAGCGAGCGTGCCGGTGCGGGCGTGATTGCAACCGATGCGAATTCTCGTGATCGAGGATGAAAAGAAGACGGCGGCTTTTCTTGCGAAAGGTCTTAGTGAGGCTGGTTTCTTAGTCCAATCGGCGGCGGACGGCGAAGCAGGAGTTGCGCTAGGGTGCGCGGGCCGGTTCGACCTTTTCATCGTGGACGTGATGCTGCCAAAGTTGGACGGATGGGCCGTCGTCTCCGAGTTACGCGAACGAAGCATACACGCTCCCATCCTGTTTTTAACCGCACGCGATAGTGTGCGCGACAGAGTGAAAGGACTCCGTTTAGGAGGGGACGACTACCTGGTAAAGCCATTTGCTTTCGCTGAGCTCCTGGCGCGCGTGCGGTCGTTACTCCGACGTTCCAGCGTGCAATCAGGAGATAAAGTAACCGTCGCAGACCTGCAACTGGATAAACAACATCAACGCGCAAAGCGAGGGGGTATTGCTCTTAACCTTACTCCGAAAGAGTTTTTGCTGCTTTCTCATCTGGCGCGCTCGCCGGGCGAAGTTGTCTCGCGCAGGGAGATCGCACAGCATGTCTGGGGAATTGATTTTGAGACGGATACAAATGTCGTGGATGTCGTGGTGAGGCGATTGCGAATAAAGGTGGACGATCCCTTCGAGCGCAAGCTGGTTTATACTGTGCGTGGCGCAGGTTATGTCCTTAAACTCTAGTCGCCGGCGATCGATTGCGTCGCAACTGGTCTGGAGATTCACTTTCTCGGCGGCGCTGCTTTTACTGGTCGGTCTGGGCGCTCTCTACTGGATCGTGGTGCAGCATACGCGAGAGGAAGACAACGCATTCCTCCTGGATAAAGCGAGAGCTTTGACCGCGCATGGCACTGATGCTCGACGAGAGTTGTCCCAGGAACATGCGCCTGCCTCCACTGCTGGTGAACCGGCGAGTTACTTGATCCGTCTGATCGATTCGGAAGGCCGGGTGATTAACGAGTCGCAGGGAATGGACGAGCTCGTCCCCTCTGCTGCATTTGCAAACGCAGCCTCATCCCTCAGCCCTCTCGAATATAATTCTAACGATAAGTGGTTTTCTCTTTTAAAGATCAATGTGCGCACGGTGGAAGGAGACTATCAGGTAGAGATCGCACAGGACCGCACGGAAGACGCGAAGTTCATGAAACAGTTCGCGATCCTGCTTGGTGTCGTGCTTATCACCGGTGCGGCCGCCGCGGCCATGACCGCAGTTATGGTAACTCGGCGCGGATTGCGTCCGCTGGCAGAAATGACATCGGCCGTGAACCGAATCGGTCCTACTCAATTACACGAGCGGGTGACTCCGACAGGCTGGCCCAGTGAATTGATACCGCTGGCGCTTGCCTTCGATAAATCGCTTGATCGTCTGGAGGATTCATTTCGGCGCCTTTCACAGTTTTCCGCCGACCTGGCCCATGAACTAAGAACGCCGGTGGCAAATATGCGCGGCGAAGCGGAAGTGGCGTTAACTCGGCCGCGGACTAACGAAGAGTATATAAGTGTGATTGACTCAACCGTCACGGAGTGCGAGAAACTTTCCGGGGTTATTGACGGCTTGCTCTTCGTGGCCCGCGCCGACGCCGCGGAGCAGCAAATCCAACCGTTGTTATTTGATGGACGAGTCGCCCTTGATAAAATCGCAGCCTATTACAAGACGGTGGCAGACGAACATCGCATCAATATTAATTGTGCAGGCCGAGGCGAGGTGTATGGCGATCGCGGGATGTTTGAACGCGCGGTGGGTAATCTGGTTGACAATGCGCTTCGATACGTCGGGGAGGGTGGAAAAATCGAGTTGGCATTAGCCGCGACTAGTGACGAATCCATCGTTACGGTTTCAGACGATGGAGTAGGAATTGAAAAGAAACACTGGCCGCGAGTCTTTGATCGATTTTATCGTGTTGATCCGGCGCGCACATCGAGTGGTGCTGGTCTAGGACTGTCCCTGGTGAAGTCGATAGCCACCCTTCATGGAGGGACGACAGAAATTCAGAGCGAGCCGCGGAAAGGCACCAAAGTCATATTGCGATTTCCTGTGGCGGACGGATTCCGCAAATGAGATTGTCCACCTTCGGCACGCGAATCGCGGTGTTTTCGGTTTTCCTGTTCGCTACGTCCGCATGTCGCAGGCAAGTGACTACGGCACCTCCGGTCGATCGCGATGGTCCGGTGGAAGTGCTGCTGCCGGAGCACGGCGCTTACACCGGCGCCTTCATGGACTTCGGCGATGCCGAGGACGACGTCGCGTTAGAGACCATCGAAGATTTCGAGCGAATGGTGGGAAAGCACCAGGCTATCATCGCCTCGTCCAGCTACTGGGGTGAACAAAACTTTCCTACGGCGAGCCTAAACGTCATTTGGCGTTATGGGGCAATGCCTCTGATCTACTGGTCACCCTGGGATCGCCCCTACACACAGAATCGCGGCCCTGACCGGTTTAGTTTAAGTGCTATTGTAGAAGGTCAGTGGGATGATTACTTGGATAAGTGGGCGGATGCCGCGCGCAAATTCGGTCATCCCATGATTGTCGCGTTCGGCAACGAAATGAATGGAGACTGGTTCCCGTGGTCAGGTTGGTATTACGGCGCCGACGAATGGGTGGGGGACACGGCCGGACCTTGGGAAGGGCCGGAGAATTTCAAGAAAGCCTACCGTTATGTGGTTGACCGGGTGAGGGCGCGCGGCGCCAGTAACATCAAATGGATGTTCCACACCAATAACTACTCCTACCCGCTGGATACGTGGAATTTTGCTCCTGCCTATTATCCCGGTCCCGACTACGTCGATTGGTTTGGACTGAGCGTTTACGGCCAGCAGTTCAAAGATGAACCATGGGCTGAGATACCGCCACTGGTTGACTGGCCCTACAAAGAGATGAGCCAGCTGGATCCAAACAAACCGATTATGATCGCGGAGTGGGCGACCGGCGAGTTTCCCCGCTCCGGGAGTAAAGCGGCGTGGGTCAAGCAGGGACTCGATCTTTTTCGGTCGCGCTATCCGCGGGTGAAAGCCGCGGTTTATTGGCACGAGCGCTGGCAGAATGCTGACCAGAGCTATAGCAATCTTCGGGTAAATTCGTCAGTGGAATCCCTCAATGCCTACCGCGAAGGAGTCGCCCATCCGGACTGGAATGGCCAGTTACTTCTCCGTCCTATGCCCAAAAAGTAGTTAGGAAGGACCGCGTTTCTCCAGGTCGAGCACGAGCTTCCAATCACCGTTCAGGTCGAGCTTCCAGATCATTAGGTAGTAGCCAAGTTCTTTCGTCTCGCCGCGTAGCGCAGTGAACTCTCCATAAGTATAAGTCAGGTCTCCCGAGCGACTCATGTTGCTGCCGGAAAACTTGCGGACTTCCTTCGCGTGATCGGCACTCAGCAGGAGACGCGCGCCGACGAGTCCTAGCGCAGGCAGCGATCCCGGACGCAGGATCCGAATCTCGTTAGCTGCGGCGGACAGGATGGCCTGTCCGCAATCCTTTTTGGCGCTTTCTAGAAAGCTGCGCTGGGCTTTAAGGAGCGCGCGCTTGGTCAGATCAGGATCGTGATCGGCCGAGCCGGGATCGAAGGTCGATAGTTCGATTGCAGTCGCGGGCTGTGTCGGTGCCGCGTGTGTGACTCCGATGTCGAGAGCGACTTTCCAATTCGCGTCGGACGCAAATTTCCAAATGGTGACGTAATCGCCAGATGCGAGGGGGGTAGGATCGGTCCGATTTTTTTGCAATTCCCAGGGACCAGTCGTGTAGCCGAGATCACCGCCGTGCGAACAAGCCACTAAAGTCGGTTTCCAAATCAGGACCTCCGAATCGTTCAGATGCGCGGTCCAAAATTTCCGTCCGTTCATCGGAGCAGGCCCGAACGAAGTCGCGTCCTCCGCGAAGGTCTCGAGCGCAGCGGTCCCCATCCCTTTCTCGCGGGAAGCAACGGCGAAATTCTTTTCCGCTTCTGCGACTGAGCGCGGCCCATCCATCGGGTCCCGCTCCTGGGCACGGGCGCTAGCCGGCACGGTTAGGACAAGCGCGAGAAAAAAGCGAAGCGCGTTAGACAAAGTCGGCAGTTGGCGGCGTCTCAATTGTGAAAGACCGTTAAGAGGTCATGGAGAATGTCGTCACCCATACAGATTGGAAAGATCGTTTTTGCGAGCTCGCACCCGCACTCGTTCTTTTTGCCCGTCAATGGGTCAGGTCGGCCGCGGACGCCGAAGACATCGTCCAGGAAGCCTTCATTAAATTCTGGCGAACGGAACGATCGATCCACAATCGCGGACTGCTCTACGCCACTGTCCGCTCCGTTGCGCTCGACGCCATTCGTCGCGACGGACGCCGCGCTCGTCGTGAAGCCGCTGTCGTCGCTGAAGCCGATACCCACGTCGATCCCGTTTTCGAATTGGAAGACGAATCACAACGCGCTCTTGCGAGTGCGATCGATGAACTGCCACGCGCGCAGCGGGAGGTTCTCGTCATGAAAATCTGGAACGAGCTGACGTTTGCGGAGATAGGCGAGGCCCTGGGGATTTCGCAAAACACCGCCGCGTCGCGCTACCGCTACGCCGTCGGCGCGCTGCGGAAAAATTTACAGCCGCAATGAACGACTTTACTGAGATCGAGGTGGAGTTGAAAAGGTTGCGCCCGGTTCGGGTGGGGGACGATTTTATCGCGCGAGTCGAGCGCGGGATGGAGGGGGCGGACTCTGCTACGCCATCCGGTGGCATGGTGAAACGCCGTCCGCGTTTCCATATCAATTGGCTGGCCCTCGGCCTCGGGGCGACGGCGGCCGCTGCATTTTTGGTCCTCATTCGGATAGACAACTTTGGATCTCGGAGATCGACGGCAGCGCTCGCGGCTAACCATTTCGCGAGTCCAATTCCACGTCTTCCCCTGGCAAATGCGTTAGTTCCGGATGGATTAACCCAGGTCGTTTACAACACGCGGGACGAAGGCGTTGTCTTCCCGAGTAACTCGCCCGAACCGATGCGGCGTGTGCGCAAGCAATCCCGCGAAACTCTCCAGTGGCGCAACCCCCAAACCGGCGCCTCGCTCCGCGTGACTTATCCGACGGAGCAAGTGGACCTCATCCCAATTTCCGGCCAGTGACCTGGCACCTTAACCAAAACAACATCATGAAAACTAAAACGTTCCTTACCTACGCGGCGACGACGCTTCTGCCGTTGACTGCATTCGCTCAAACGCCACCCGTGCCGCCGGCTCCGCCCGCGCCGGCTGCGGCTCCGGTGGCGCCGATTCCGCCGCGTCACGATCGCGATGATCGGGGCCCCAAAGTGCCGGTCACGTTCCTCGGCGTGGAAACGTCGGAAGTGCCGACTGTATTATGCGACCAGCTCGGGCTCGCAAAAGGCTTCGGACTCGTCGTCGATTATGTCGTGCCGGAGGGGCCCGCGGCGGCAGCCGGCGTGCAGCAAAATGACATTATTAAAATGCTGAACGATCAGATTCTTACCGATCCGGGTCAGCTCTCGAAATTAATCCGTAGTTTCGGTGAGGGCACGAGCGTGACGCTCACCGTCCTGCGGAAAGGCCAGGAGCAGAAGTTGACCGTGAAGCTCGCGAAGAAAGAAGTGGCGGGCCGGCGCTTCGGTGATGCGCATCGAGGGCCGGGCGGCTTTCACTTCAACTGGAACGGCGAGGACATGGGCGATTTGTCGAAGATGAAGGAAAAGATGAAAGACCTGCAATCGGACCTTGGGGACATGAACAAGGGCGCGATCCACGATGCGGTGATGCAGGCGCGCGATGAGCTGATGAAAGCGCGCGAAGAGGGCCGCCGCGCCGCAGATGAAGGCCGGCGTGCCGCGGAAGAAGGGCGTCGCTCTGCCGAAGATGGGCGTCGTTCCGGAAGTCAGATCAACGTCGTTCGCCGTGACGATGGCGCAGTCAAGACGACCAAGATCGACATCAACAAAGCCCAGATCGTTTTAACGGACGACAAGGGGGAGATGCGGATTGATAACACTGACGGCAAAAAAGTTCTGACCGCCAAAGATGGGCAGGGGAAATTGCTCTTCAGCGGACCGGCGGAATCGAAGGACGACATCGACAAGATGCCGGCGGACGTCCGCGATCGATACACGAAATTGCAGCGCTACGATATTCCATCGATCACGCCGAAATCCGCGAAA
>JBBQHM010000123.1:0-6325 GCA_038323965.1 Chthoniobacterales bacterium
TGATGGCGATACCGGGCGGACTCGTCGGCATGTAAAGGAGCGAGCCTTCATTCAACGGCGGCATGAACTCAGAGCCGATCCTGGAATACGGAAACCAACTGCACAGCAAGATGATCGCGGCGACGATAAGAGTCAGTCGCCGGAAGCGCAGAACGAATTTTACCAAGGGCTGATAAGCCCAAATCAGGAAGCGGTTGATCGGGTTGCGGCGTTCGTCGGGAATCTTGCCGCGAATGAACCAAGTCATAAGCAGCGGCACGAGTGTGATCGAAAGAAGCGCGGCGAAGAACATGGAAAAGGTCTTGGTGAAGGCGAGAGGCTTGAAGAGCCGGCCGGATTGGGCCTCGAGGGCAAAGACCGGCAGGAAGGAAACGGTAATGATGAGGAGCGAGAAAAAGAGCGGTCTTCCTACCTGCTGCGCGGCCTTGATCATGACTTCCAGTCGCGAGAGGCGCGCGGTCTCGCGTTCTGTCTCATCACGCGCCGCTTCGTTTTTCCCCCGGGCGTGGTTCCAGCGCTCAAGCCACTTGTGCGCATTTTCGATCATGACGATAGCGGCATCGACCATGGCACCGATGGCGATGGCGATCCCGCCTAACGACATGATGTTGGAAGAGACGCCTAGCGCCGTCATCGGAATGAAGGCGAGAAGAATGGCGATCGGGAGAGTAATGATGGCGACGAGCGCGCTGCGAATGTGAAAGAGAAACAGAATGCAAATCAGACTAACGATGATGCTTTCTTCGATCAGCTTTCCGCGCAGGGTGTCGATGGCGCGATGAATCAGATCCGAGCGATCGTAGCCGGTCACGATCTCCACCCCCGGCGGCAAGGACGGCTTGATCTCTTCCAGCTTTTTCTTGACCGCCTCGATCGTCGTTAGAGCGTTCGAACCGTAACGCATAATAACGATGCCGCCGACTGCTTCTCCCTGACCGTTGAGATCGAGCGCACCGCGCCGGATGTCCGGGCCGCGATGGACTTGCGCGACATCGTTGATCGTGATCGGCACGCCATCCTTGCCCAGGCCGAGCGCGATCTTGCGGATATCATCGAGACTCTCGATATAGCCCTGGCCACGCACCATGTATTCGTTCTCGCCGAACTCGATTACGCGCCCGCCGACGTCGTTGTTGGAATTGTGAATTGCGGAGATGACTTTGCTCAGCGGGATGTTGTAACCGAGCAGCTTGTTCGGATCGATCTCGACCTGGTATTGATTAACGTAACCCCCGATGCTCGCCACCTCCGCCACGCCCGGCGTATTTTGCAAATAATAGCGGAGTGTCCAATCCTGAAAGGAGCGCAAGTCCGCGAGGCTGTTCTGCCCCGTCTTATCAACCAGCGCGTACTCATAAATCCAGCCGACACCGGTGGCATCAGGCCCCAGCACCGGGTTCACGCCCTCGGGGAGTTGGTTGCGAACTTGGTTCATGTATTCCAGCACGCGCGACCGGGCCCAATACATGTCGGTGCCATCCTCGAAAATGACGCTAACGAAGGAAAGACCGAAGAAGGTCTGGCCCCGGCAATATTTCACCTTCGGCGCCGCGGCCAGCGCACTCACGATCGGATAGGTGACCTGATCTTCGACCAGCGTCGGTGCGCGTCCGGGCCATTCGGTGAAGACAATCACCTGGACGTCGGACAAGTCCGGAATCGCGTCGAGTCTTACATTTCGCAGCGCTACAACGCCAGCCACGATGAGGAAAAGTGTGCCGATGACGACAAGAAACGCGTTCCGTGCGCACCAACTGATAACTCGGTTGATCATGATTAGTGGTCGCCCATCTTCATCTTCATCGGGCCGCCCGCTGCGGCCTTAAGCTGGCTTTCGCTGTCGAGAAGGAAGTTGCCGCTGACGACAACTTGATCGCCGGCAGCTAACCCTTTTCGGACCACGAAATCCTCGCCAACTTTTGGTCCGAGCTCGATCTCCTTCGGGACGAACATCCCTTTCTCTTGCTGGACAAAAACGTATTGCCGCGTGCCCGTGTCGAAGAGCGCTGAAGCGGGAATGACTAACTGCTGTCCGAGCTCGGACTTTAACTCGACATTGGCATACATGTCGGGTTTGAGTACGCCGTCAGGGTTATCGAGCACGATGCGGAGCTTTGCGGTGCGGGTCTGGCCTTGCAGATAGGGATAAATGAAATCGACCTTGCCCGTAAACGTCCGGTCCGGGTAAGCCGTCAGGGTCACTTGCGCGGGCTGGCCGACTTTCACGAGCGGCAGTTCGTATTCGTAAATCTCCGCCTCGACCCAGACGCGCGAGAGATCGGCAATCCGGTAAAGCATCGCCGCGGGTTGAATCATCTTGCCCGCAACGACTTCTTTTTGCAGGACGGTGCCGGCGAAGGGCGCGACGATTTCCGTTGTCGGTTTCGCCGTGCCGGAGGTTTGCAGGGCGTTGATTTGCTCGTCGGTAATACCGAATAGCTCGAGACGCTTGCGCGCTGATTCGAGGACGGATTCAGCGCCGCTTGCACGGGCTGCGCCATACTCGCCCTTCGCGCTCTTCGCGCTGTGTGCGTTGCGCCAGGCGAGCAGATAATCCTGTTTCGCCGAGTAAAGCTCCGGGCTGTAGAGCTCCATCAACGGCTGACCGGCCTCGACGTGCGCGCCCGGTGTGTCGACAAAGAGCTTTTCCACCCAGCCCGTGACTCGGCTGTTCAGATCTGCCAGCTTGCTTTGGTCGTAGGTAACTACACCGACCGCGCGAATAGAACGATCCACATCGCTTTTTTTGACCGCGACGGTGCGGATGTTGATCAGTTGCCGTTGTTGATCGGTAAGATCGACCGCGCCGCGCCCTGGAATCCCCGCCGCATTGACTTTGCGGACCGGCTGCAGAGCCATTCCGCAAATCGGACAATTCCCCGGCTTATCCGAAACGATGTTCGGATGCATCGAGCATTGGTAAAGCTGTTTGCCAGCCGCTTCGGCGGCGTGCGTATGACCGCTTTGCGCCTCTTCTGCCATCGGTGCTTTTTCCTTTTTGCCGCAACCAGCAATGGCTACGGCGGTAAGAACGCAGAGGCCGCCGAGGAATAACTGACGAGAAGACAAATTCATTTCGAGACCCTCGGTTCGTTGGTGATTTGAACTCGCTGCGCCGCGCGCAAATCGAGTCCGATGGCGCGCTCCAACATCGCCAACGCTTTGGCGAGATCGGTTTCGCTTGTGATCAAGCCGAGACGGAAATTGAGGAGCGAACGCTCCGTATCGAGAAAGTCAATCAGGCTGGTCTTGGCCGCTTCGTAGCCGGCGCGCGACGCGTCATAAGTCTGCTGCGCCTGGGGCAGAAGGTTCTGCCGGTAAAGCTCGACCTGATCGCGTGCCGTCGTGGCCTGGAACCAGGCGTCGCGCACATCGGCTTCCACATTGTTAGCCACGTTCCGTTGCGCCTCGCGGCTGGCGGCCAGGTTCTTGCGCGCTTCGCGCTCCTCGGCATTCAGCTTCCCAAACCAGATCGGCACGTTGACGCTGATCGATCCCATGACCGCGTCATGGCCGTTGTCTGGCGGGCTGGAGAAAATGTTTGGATTTACCTGCGTATAATCGACGCCCAGCGTGAAATCCGGCAGCCGATCTTTGCGCGCGAGCGCGAGCGAAGTTTCATTACGTTCGATCGCGACATTCGCTTCCTGCAAATCCTGCCGGTATTGCACCGCGAGCGCGGTGGCGCGGTCGAGAGTGAGCGGCAGAGCGACATCGAGATTCTGCGGCGCGGCGATCGGCCTCTTGGCCGGCACACCGCGGAGTGCATTTAAACGCGCCTGCGCCGTTTCGCGCAACTGCACTAATTCGAGCAGTCGCTTCTCGATCTCCGCGGAGGAAAGCTGCGCCTTGAGCACGTCCTGTTGCTGCACCGTCCCGGCTTCATACTTGGAGCGCGCAGATTCGAAGGTCTGTCGATAAAGGTCGAGCTGCTCGCGCAGGATCCGTCGCGTCTCGTCCACCCGGTAGAGATCGTAGTAAGCGATCTTTGTGCGCATGATCAGCTCGCGCGCCAGCGTCTGATATTGCCAGAAGGACTGGAGCGATTCCTGTCGCGAGCGCTTCGCGGCTAACGAAAGCTTTCCGGGGAAAGGAATCTTTTGGGAAAGACCGAGACGCTGGTTTTGCGCGCCGACGCGCGTTTCCACATTGTCGAAAAAATAGCCGTAGCTGAGCATCGGATCGGGCAGCGATCCGGCGATCTTCGGGTGCTCCTGCAGCGCTTCCCATTTCAAGCGGGCGGCGTGGAGCGAGGGATTGTTTTGGCACACCTCGCGGACGAGCCCGTCGACCGGCTCAGCTTTAAGCGAAGCGGTGAGGAGCAGACTGCAAAAAAGAAAAAGTTTGGATTTCATATGATTGGGGATTCATGGACATGCGTGTCCAAGTGAAGTGCCGGGAAAAGGGCACACTGCGCCTGTCAGCGCTCCCGAATCAGATGAGTTGGATGCAGTTCTGCGCCAGCGGAGGCGGCGCATGAGCGTCGAAGAAATTCCGCGAGGAATCCCAGCGCGGCAGCGGCCGCGCTGCCAGCGACGGCATAGTCACCGATGTCAAAATGACCACAGGGAGAATGTCGGCGTTGAAAGTCACGACCGCGACGATCGGCGCCGAAGGCGCACGCTCGGAACGGACGCAGCACGCCATCTTCGCGCAGCAGCCAGAGCAGGCCATCGTTCGAGCGGTGGCCGGCATGGCGCACGAAACCGGTGTGGCCAGCAGCGGTTGAGTCGCGGTGGCGAGCATCAACAACAAAGTGACGAGAGCATGCTTCATGAACGCACGCTATATAGCATCAATAGACCCAGGCGTCGAACGCGCACCAGCGTGTCGGCGACGACTTCCGGATGCATGGGACAGGTGTATTTGCTCATTCGGGTTAGCGCCGCGCGACTATGGTTTTCTTCTCGGTGTTCAAGGCGTCGAAGCCGGAAATTACGTCGAAAAGTTCTTCGTCGATCCTGCTTTGGCGAAGGCGATTAAAGCTGCCTTGGAGAGTGACCAGTTCGTCGATGTTTTTGTCGGCGCGTTGCATGGCGGCGAGGCGGATGGCGTTTTCGCTCGCGAGCGATTCGGCGCAGGCGCGGAACAGGGGAGACGACGAGATATTCGCGGATCAGAGCGCGCAGGGTCTCGTTTCGTCGCCGAGAACCTCGGGCTGATTCTTCGTGGGCCAGGGCAGCGCGACCAGTTGGCGCCGCCAGGTTTCATCCAATGGGAGCAGCCGCTGGGTTACAGGATCGTAGCCCGTGTGCTAGGATTTGCGCTAGAATGACCGACTTTCTGTCCGCCAATCGTGGCCCCGACATTTTCGTCGCAGTCGCCGTTATTCCCTCGTAAAATCGTTTTAACTATGAAACGAAAAGTGATGTCGTGAAACCGATGATTTCGCAATCCTAAGTCTGGCGCGTCTGCCAATTTCGCCATTCCCGCACGAGATTCTCGCAATCGGAGCCGGCCGGAGCGGTTTATTTTGACAAATACCGGTACGGGGTATATGCCCCCTTCAGAGGGGGTTTGACCGCTGGAATAATAAAGTTGAACGCTTCTCCTTGTGGCATGACTAACTCCTCAGTGAAGTTCCCTTTCGTTGCTCGCCTGGCCGTGTCGCTCGTCGCGATTTTCGCCTGGCTGGCGGCTTCGAATCACTGCGCGATTGGAGCCATGGCGGGTCCGAGTCAGGTCGCGAAAGCGCCAACGCATATTGGTTGTCCAGGCCACGCCTCGCCGAAAAAGGATGGCAAAAGCGGCGAGATGGAGTGCTGTAAATCCTTCCCTCCTGCGTCGGCCGACGCGGGTAAACCCTTTGTCAGCTGCGGCGCGAATCAGTTCGCGCTGCAAATCTATTTCGTCACGACGCTGTTCTCTCCCGAAAAATCGGGACAGGATTTGCTGCCCCTCGAACTCGACACCGGGCCGCCACCCGCGCCCTCGTTTGTTGAGTCTGTTTTGCAGCAGAGCATTCTTGCTCACGCTCCTCCTTACCTGGCGTAACGAACGGCTTCCTGCTGTCGCAGGTCGCTGCCGCTCGTTCACGCATCAATCCGGTTCTTCCGGCGTCTTAACGCGCCATCGCTGAACCGGAATCGCCTCTTGCGCGGGCTCGTTGGACCTGCGTCAGCATCATCCACCCCAACGACCAAACCCAAACACACTACAAAAGATACTACATATGAAGCTCACAAAAATCCTGGCACTAATTACCGTTTGCCTTGTATTCCCGACGGTCGCGGCGCTGCACGCGGCCGACAGCAAATCCTTCCTCGCCAGCTACGAAAAAGTGCACGCGGCATTAGCTGCCGACAATCTTGCTGCAGCCAAAAAT
>JBBQHM010000124.1:0-6134 GCA_038323965.1 Chthoniobacterales bacterium
GAGACACATGAACACAAACGTAATCTGGCAGCACTTAAGCGATCCCGAATATCTACACGTGTTGCTTAACCCACTGCCGGTCTATGGACTTTCCATGGGCGTGCTTTGCCTCGGAATTGCGTTGTTTATGCGAAGTCGGTCGGCGCGTCTCGCGGCGCTGGCCATTGTCTTCG
Source organism: Chthoniobacterales bacterium (assembly GCA_038323965.1). Classification (GTDB taxonomy): domain Bacteria; phylum Verrucomicrobiota; class Verrucomicrobiia; order Chthoniobacterales; family UBA10450; genus JBBQHM01. Next base: position 174 of record JBBQHM010000124.1, read on the forward strand.
TCAGCGCAATATCCGCATGGCCGGTCTACCACTATGGGCAGGAAGGTTACGATCGCGTGCTTTCGATGTCTGACGCGCAGGGCACGAAGTGGCTCGAGGAGCACATGCGCCGCGCCGAGAAACTCATCGCTGTTTTCTATGTTGTGGCCGGGCTTGCCGTGGTAGCAGCTGGTGCGGAATGGAAACTCCGTCGCGCGGCGGTGCCGCTTGCGATAGCGACATTAGTAGTAGCCGGCGCTAACCTGGGGGTTGGCGGGTACATTGGTTACGCCGGCGGACATGTTCGTCACAAAGAATTCCGTTTCGAGCCCGCGCCTGATCCGGAAGAAGAGGAGCACCACCACCATGGGGAGACGCACGAATACGAGCACGTTGGAGCCCAGACTCCCATGCCGATGGATCACGGCTCGATGCCAGGTATGCAAATGGGAAATAGCACACAGCCTAAACTCGACGTGAACGCTACCCCCTCAACGGTACAGCCGGCTGTGCCGAATAAGGAGCAACTCGAAGCCAGCCGCATGCAATTGGAGGCTAGTCGGCTTCAGCTCGAAGCGAGTCGCAAACAACTGGAAGCGACCGATGCGGCCAAGGGCAAGGATGTTTCACCCTCTGCTTCCCCGGAAACTGAGCATAAACACTAACAGGAGTTATGCGTCTTCTTTTTGCTTTTCTCAGCTTGTTCGTTCTTAACGGATGCGCGACGAACTTTGAACCAGCGCCGTTACTGCCAGAACATCCCGCGAGCGTTCTGGCGCAGGAGGCACCGCGTTCCGAGACGAGGCGATTGATCGCAAGCGATGCACTTACGCGAAAAAGCAAAGAGCAACTCTCGCGCGACGAGGTGCCAAATCCAGATTTCCAAGGGGGCGGTAGGTCCCACGACATGGGCGACATGAAAGGGATGGACCATTCCAAGATGCCGGGAATGGAGATGAATAAACCGCCGGCAGATGCTCCATCGACAAAACCTGTGGCAACGCCCATCCCGGATGCTTCACCTGCTAACAAAGAGGCGGTGGAGACGGAGATGAAGAAGACGTCGGACGAAATGAAGAATACTTCCGATGAGTTAAAGGACGAAGCGAAACACGCCGGCACAAAGGCAAAAGAATCTGCACAATCATTACCGGCTCAGATTATCTATACCTGCGTGATGCATCCCGAAGTGCAACAGCTGGCGCCAGGTAAGTGTCCCAAATGCGGAATGACGCTGGTGAAGAAAGAAGGCGGCACTAGATGAGACGATCGGTGCTTTCGCTGGTCCTTCTTTTGGGCATGACGGCAGTCGCAGCAGCGCGTCCGGAATCGGCGCGCAACGTGCAAACGAGTGTCGGTGAACGCATCGGCAAACGCGTCGAATGGAGAAAAGACGCGGCGGCGGACGCGGCGATTTCAGAGACGGTTCGTTCGCTGCTGCGGGGCACAATCACGGCCGAACGCACCGTGCAGATCGCTTTGCTCAATAATCGCGAGCTTCAGGCAACGTTCGAAGAGATTGGAATTGCGAATGCCGATCTGACTGAGGCTGGTTTACTAAAAAATCCTATTCTGGAAGCGAGCGCCCGCTTTCCCGATCGCCCGCCTTCGGCCACGAATCTTGAATTCGCTGTCGTCCAGGACTTCCTGGATCTGCTGATGATTCCACTGCGGAAGAAGGTCGCGGCAAACGAGCTGGCGCGTGCAGAATTAAGGGTAGGCGACGCCGTCCTGAAACTAGCTTCGGAAGTTAAGACTGCTTTCTATACCCTACAGGCTAAGCAAATGCTGTTCAGCCGACTCGGTGCCCTTGGCAACACTTATGGTGCAGCGCTTGAGCTCACGCAACGCCAGCACGAAGCCGGTAATATCAACGACCTGGAGTTGGCGAATCAGCAGTCGACCTATTCTCAATCAAAGCTCGACGCCGCGCAGGTCTCAGCTGCGATGCGGAGTGATCGCGAAAAGTTGAATCGATTGATGGGGGTCTGGGGTTCCCAGACGCAATGGACCATCCCGGACGAGCTTCCCGGCCTTGCCGGTAGAGATTTTCCGACGGAGCACCTGGAGTCGCTCGCGATCGCGCAACGCCTCGATTTGGCGGCGTCCAAGGCCGAAGTAGGCGCCGTTGTGCAGAGTCTCGGCCTGACGAAAACCTATCGCTACGTCGGCGCGATCGAATTCGGTGTCGATACTGAGAGCGACACCAGCCGCCAACGGGTCACTGGTCCAAGACTCAAACTTGAGCTACCGATCTTTAACCAGGGAAAAGGTCGCATCGCGCGTCTGGAAGCGCAGCTGCGCCAGGCGGAGCGCCGGCTCGAAGCGCAGGCCATCGACATTCGCTCCGAAGTTCGGGAAGCGCGCGATCGCCTCATCGCAGACAAAGACCTCGCTATTTATTACCGCGACGAGTTGGTGCCGGAACGCAAGAAGGTGCTCGATCTCACGGTTACTAATTACAACGCGATGTTGAAAGGCCCCTATGATCTTCTGCTCGCGCGCCAAAATGAATTGGCCGCCGAGCGCGGATACATCGAGGCGCTCCGCGATTATTGGATCGCGCGTGCCGATCTCGAGCGCGCTGTAGGCGGTCGACTAACGAGAACTATAACGACGCAATCGACCTACAAGGAGACAGTTCACTAATTATGTTTACACGACGCAAATTTTTCTCGGGTGTGGCAGCGCTAGCGGGGAGCTCAGCGCTGGCCTCCCGCATCGCGCGCGGTGCGGAAGTAGTAGCCGGTCAAACTTCACCTTCGGCTACACCACAGCGTAATGGCTCATACAATCCGGTAGTTACTCCGAATGGATCAACTCTTCCGTGGAAGATGGTGGGCGGTGTAAAGGAGTTTCAACTGGTTGCCGAGCCGGTGAAACGCGAGTTCGCGCCGGGTATGATGGTGAACTGCTGGGGTTACAATGGGCAGACGCCTGGTCCAACTATTGAAGCGGTCGAAGGAGATCGCGTCCGCATCCTCGTCACGAACAAGCTTCCTGAGGCTACCTCGGTGCACTGGCACGGAGTGATTCTACCAAACGGTATGGATGGGGTCGGCGGCGTCACTCAGAAGCACATTCAGCCCGGCGAGACTTACGCCTACGAGTTCCCGCTCGTGCAGTCCGGGGTGCAAATGTATCATCCGCATTCCGACGAGATGGTGCAAATGGCGATGGGCATGCAGGGCTTCTTCGTCATCCATCCGAAAGGAGGGTATCCAGCTCCGGTCGACCGTCACTTTCTTATCTTCCTGGCGGAGTGGTTTGTTGAACCGGGCACTTACACGCCTAACCCCAGCGTGATGACAGACTTTAATCTTTTCACCTTTAATAGCCGTGTTTACCCGGGAACGGACTCGCTCGTCGTGAAACTCGGGGACCGTGTCCGGTTCAGTTTTGCGAACTTGAGCATGGATAGTCACCCAATCCATTTTCATGGTCACCGCTGGTGGGTCGTTGAGACTGACGGCGGCCAGATTCCTAAGACAGCGTGGTGGCCAGAAACAACTGTGAACATTCCTCCAGGCACGACTCGCACCGTCGAGTTCGTCGCGGATAATCCGGGGGATTGGGCCTTTCATTGCCACAAGAATCATCACACGATGAATGTGATGGATCATCAAATCCCCAATATGATTGGGGTAAATCAGAAAGGCACCAAAGTCAGTAAGCTTATCCCTGGAGTGATGGCGATGGGCTCTAACGGAATGGGTGAAATGGGCGAGATGAATATGGGCGGACCGAAAAATACCATTCCCATGATGACCGGCACAGGGCCTTTCGGCCCCATCGCGATGGGGGGAATGTTTACTGTGCTGAAAGTCCGTGATGGCATTACCAGCTACGAGGACCCTGGTTGGTTCAAACATCCGGACGGCACCGTCGCTTCCGCAGTATCGGCCGGAATCGCGCACGCCGAAACAGCGGCGCCGGTAAAGTACACCTGTACGATGCATCCTGAAGTAATCAGCGATCAACCAGGCAAATGCCCCAAATGCGGGATGACTCTGGTCGTTAAAAAGTGAGAACAGAAAGAACCTGATGAAATCGTATCCTACCCTGGTCAGACGACTATTCGTGATTTTGACGCTATTCAGCCTAACGGCTCGAGGCGCGATCGCAGCGCCTAATCCTGTCGGCGGGGATGCGGCGCTCAAACGGCAGATCGCCGAACTTCAAGCTAAGACCAGGCAGTTGGAGGCCGCGCTTTCTGCGAAAGGACCGGCTGCGAGTCCGTCGCCAGGAATGTCCGCAATTAATACGAGCACTGCACCGAGCCCTGCTTCTTCCATGCCGGGTCTGCCCGCTGGGGGAGCCGGCAACTCGGGAGCCATGGGTGGAATGATGGGCATGATGAATCAGATGATGGGGATGGGCACGCTGCCGGCCGCTCCCCCGGGAATGGCAATGTCACCGACGGCGATTCCGCAATCTGCGCTGCCGGGATTTCCAAGCGTGTCGCATTTGTATCACATCGGCACGACGGGATTTTTTATCGATCACGCGCAGCACATAAACCTCACAGCCGACCAGCTAACGGCTTTGAACAAAATGAAAGAAGCGGCACTCACTGCGAAGACCAACTCCGACCATCAGATCGAGCAGGGGGAACAGGAGTTAGGCATCCTCACGTCATCCGATCAACCGGATGCCGCCAAGATTGAAACGAAAGTGCGCGAAATTGAAAAACTGCGCGTCGATGAGCGCATCAGTTTCATCCGCGCGGTGGGCGACGCGGCGAAGCTGCTTACCGACGATCAACGCAAGATTCTAACCGGCGCGATGCAACCGGCGATGGCGCCGTCGCCGGCCGCAACGATGTCGCCGATGGAGCACATGTAAGTCAGCGGCAATCCGACATGCTCATGGTCGCGTCATTTCCTCGGACGAAGCGAACGGCGCTTACAGGATTGATCGCAATGAGTGCGGCCGCATTTTTATTGGTCGCCCAGGCGCGTGCGCAAACAGCTGAAGAACACGCGAGTCATCATCCTGAAGAAGCTGCGGCTGCGGCGCAAACGGGCGCATCCCCGGCGGCCAGCGCGATGCCCGCCGCCACCGCCGTCCCGGGAATGGCAGGCATGGGGCCACCCGCAGGAGTTGGACCACCCGCAGGAGGGGGTGGAATGATGGCCGGCATGGGCGAGATGATGAAGAGCATGGGAATGCCGAGGGCGAAGGAAATGTATCCGTCGCTCATGGCACTCCCGGAACTCACCCCGGAAAAACGGCAGGAGGTCGAGCTGCAATCAGCCGAGCGGATGCACGCGGGCTCGATGCTGATGGGCCAGGCGCTCGACACGCTCGGTCAGGCCGCGAGTTCAGGCGATTACAAGGCGATGCAGGAAGCCGCCTCGCGCCTTCGCGAAGGCGTCGGGCAATTAGAAAGCGGGGTTGCTGCGCGGCGCGCGCTGGCAGAAGGACGAGCACCGCGCGAGATCGCGCTTAGTTGGTTTAAACGCGAGATGAACCTCGCATCTCCCGCCGATGGTGAAGTTCCGCGCGGTCTCTTTGGCGTCTCCGTGTTTCACCTCTTCACCATGGCGCTGCTCGTTGCCTTCGCGCTCGCGATGCTCGCTATGTACTACTTTAAGATGCGCCGCGCCGCCGCCCTCTTTGGGCGGCTCGATCCTGATAAAGGATCGCCGCCTCCCGGGTCCTCACCGCGCCTGGCCGGCGAAGTCCCGCCACCAGCAGGCAAAAACCCCGCGCTCGCACCAGGGGAAAAACCACCAGCGCCAGCGTCCCCGGACAAATCGCCCAAGCCTCCCGATTCGGCTCCGGAAAAGCTGCCGGCGCCGGCTCCACCCCCGAAAGCATCGTGAGCGAAAACGGAGGAGCGCCGGTGACGGCGAAGTGGGCCGGCTATCTCCGCGTCGAGAGCATCGTGAGAGAGACCCCTTCGGTGCAAACCTTCCGCCTCCGCTCGCCCGACGGAGGCCCTTTGCCGTTTACCTACCAGCCCGGTCAGTTTCTAAA
>JBBQHM010000125.1:0-6075 GCA_038323965.1 Chthoniobacterales bacterium
GGATGAAAATCTTCCTTTGCGCATTGGCATCACTTCTCGGCCGATGTTTTGACCGAGACGTAGCGGGCATCTTTCAAAACGAATTTCCGGATTTCCACTTCCACCTTCGCGATCGGAAATCTCTCTAGAAGATCCGATGAAATAGTTAACGCCAGCGTCTCGATCAGGCGACTCGTGTTTTTGCGCGCAATGCGACGCGTGATTTCCGCGACCAGAGCGTAATTGACGGTTTCGGTAATTTCGTCGCGGGTATCGCGAAATGATTTCGGCACCCACATTTCGATCGTTGCAGTAAGCCGTTGCGGTGCGGCACGTTCCGCGTCGTCAACCCCGATGGCGCTGAAGATTTCCAGCTGCTCAATGAGAATGTAATCCAAGGCAGCCTCCATCGGTTCAGAATTCGCACGTCGACTTCATTAAGCAAGCAGGCCCACCGATCGTGAGACCAGCGGGCCCGGCAAATCTCGGCTTTCGTCTTTTTTTAGAAACGAATCTTCGTGTAAACGGTCACCGGCACCGACCAGCGTTCCCCGGCGTCGTTCAGACCCCGGAGGTAGGAAAGACCTGCGCGGTTGATTTCAGAATCGTCGCCGTCGAGCCCAGACTGGTAACTCACACCGGCATTCACGCCAATCGAGGCGCAGCGGATGAGTTGATATTCAGCACCGATTACACCGCTGCCGGTGAAAACAATGCTGTCGTGATAGATCGGTCCGTCGAACACGCGGAAGCTTAAATTACCAAGACCAGTAGTAAACGTAAGATCGGCGTGGGCATCGATGCCGGAGACTTCCGCCGCGCCTGCTGAGCCAGCGACATAGAAATTCAAGCGTGACTCACGCGGGAGGAAGTAGTAGCGCAGGCCCAACTCGCCGCCGAACCTTTCATAGTCGCCAAAACTACGCGAGATGACACCTACGAGACCGCCAGGCCCTGGGGCAGGCAATGGGAGTCCCTCGAGGGCGGCTGCACCGCCAGTCGGAATCGTCAGCAGGCCGCTATCGGATCCGCCGGAAGCGGTCTCATATTCAAATTTTGCGAAAATCTCGAAACGATTGCGGAAAGCATAACCGATCTCACCGCGAATGATCGCCGAGTTATCATAGATGTCGTTGTAGTTAGCTTCGGGCAGGTTGAGACGAACGGGGGTGTTTGGGATGGAGCCATTGAAACCATTCAAGACTGTCCCGCCGACGTTGAATCCAGTGCCACCACCGATACTGACGTACCAGGGGCCGCATTCGGGAGCGGGTTCCGACATCATCGGCGTTGATTTGGAGTTATCCATCGACACGCCCCCGGCGAAAGCCGGCAACGTGACGAGAGACATAAGCAAGGTTAAGGCAATCCGTTTCATTAGGCGCGCAGAGTAGCGGCCTCCCAATCATGGGGTCAACCCCAAAAATTCGTAAATTAACCCGGGGCTAACGAGGACAATATCAGCTCGAACCGCTTATCGCTGCGAATCGGCTCCCAGTAGGGATGGAGCTTCAGGTTACCGAAATTTACATTGCTCGGCATGCGGGTAGCGCGGTCCAGGTTTTCGATGGAACGATCAACATCCCCGAGAAGAGCATAGAGGATCGCGAGATGTTGCAGCAGAGTGGCGCCGGCGATGTGGTCGTTCATCGCGGGGAGTAGGCTATCGGCCGCGCGACCAGCTTCCTCATAAGCCCGCGGAGCATCGCCAAGTGCTGCATCGATCATACCCAGGACGCAGAGCGGGGGCGCGAAATTTGGCTGCGCCCGGACGTTTGCCTCTGCAGCCTCGCGAGCAACCACTAACGCGTCGTGAGCACCTTTCACATCGCCCCGCATTCTGGCGACAAGGCCTATATACCAGGAGCGGGGGAAGTTCATGTTTTCCTCGGAACCACCCGAGGCGTCCATCGCAGCGAGGGCACGGTCCGCTATTCGCAGGTCCCGCACTTCCAGGCCGAAATGCAAAACGTCGTGCGCGAGCGCGGCGATCGGATTGCCCGGGTCGAGTTTAAAAGCCTCGAACAGCTTGCGCAGTGGTTCGGGATCTGCGCGCCATTCCAGGTCGACCGACGCGCGGTTCCAACGCAGGCCGGGATCGTCGGGTAAAATCGCCAGCGCACGATCGAGCACAGCGGCCATCTCGGAAAAGTGCCGCTGCTTGTCCAGGCAAAGCGCGAGCTGCTGCAACAAATAGACATTGCGCGGATCCAACTCGAGAGCGTGCCGAAGCTTGTCGCCGGCATCGTCGAATTCACCCTGACGTCGATCGATATAGGCGGCCAGCTCGAAGACCCCTGCCTCATTGTGCAATAATGTTGCTGCCAGGGCCAGCTCCTCCTTGGCGTGCGCGTAATCGAGATAGACCGCATACAAATGCGTTGCACTCGCGAGATGGGCCTGCCCCGAGTTCGGCCGGAGACGCTTGATGTTCGCGAGCTCGTTCTCGGCCAGCGCAACTCTTGCCGGCGTCCGATCCATCCCAAGCAGATAGAGTTGATCATAAATGCTGGCGAGTTGGTAATGGGCCTCGAAGAACGCGGGGTCGCGTCCGACCGCGGCTTCGAGGAGGCGAGCAGCTTCCAGTCGGCTAGCACGACCACGTACGAAACTGGAGGTCGACAAAACTGCACGCGCTTGCGAGTACATGTCGTACGCAGCCAGGTCCGCGGTCGGTGAACGCTCGATTTCCGCGCGTTCCTGCGCGGTTAGTTTCAACTTCAACGCCGCGACAATTTTTTCCGAGATGGCGCTCTCCAGAGTGAACACGTCGGCCAATTGCCCGTCATAGTGGGAGGCCCACACATGAGTGTCCGTGCGCGCGTCGATCAGCTGCGCGTTGACGCGAACCCGGCCGTCGACGGTTTGCACGCTGCCTTCAACGACATATGCGACTCCGAGATTCTTCGCGATCTCGCGCAGATTGCGTTGCGCGCCGACACCGTATTGCATCACCGATGTACGACTGATCACCTTCAAACCCGTTACCTTGGAAAGGTCGGTTAGAATTTCGTCCTGCACGCCTTCCGCAAAGTGCCGATTGGTCTCATCGCTACCCCAGTTCTGAAACGGCAGAACTGCGATGCTCTTGTCCGCATCGGGATTCGTGGTGACGCCTTTCGGGCGTAACCATCCGCGTCCGAAAACAACCGCCAAACTTATGGCCAGCGCGACCAGCGAAAGGGAAATAGGTAACAAGCCCCCGAATCTCGCCATCGACGAAACCACAATGGGGCGTGGCTCATTCCCGCGAACTGCAATGTTTCGCCGCCGTTTACCGCGTTGCAGTTTCCCGGGAGTTGCCGGATTACCGATGCCTTCCTTATAGAGATTGTAGATATGCAGCCGAACACCGTGCTTCACCTCGCATTCGCCGAGGCTGTGCAAATGCGGCTGCCAGTTGCGATACTGCGCGAGATCATCAGCCACATGCTTCGATAAGAGAATATGGCCCGCATCGCCGCAATCCATGACGCGCTGCGCCATATTCATGCCGGTGCCTGCGACGTTGACCCGATCGTTCACATCCGTGATCCGATTGATCGGACCACTGTGAATTCCCATCCGAATTTCCAACGCCGCATTTTCCGCAGCGGCAGCCGCAATCTCCATCGCACATCGTACCGGGCGCTCCGGGTTGTCAGCGAAAATGAGCGCCATACCGTCACCCGTCGGTAATCGGGTGAGCGTTCCGTTCGATTCCGCGGCCTGAAATGTGGGCGTGTTACGGACGATGCGGTTTAATCGGCGCAGGAGATTGACCTGCTCGTCGACGATGAGTCGGGAGTAACCAACGATGTCGATAAGTAGGACGTGCGCGATCTCCAGTTCGAGATCAGCGTCTTCGTCCGGCGGCGTATCCTGCGTTTGCACCCTCCCCGCTCAGCGGGACGTCGATCTTCTCATCCGCGTGCGGATTGGTCGAGGGAAATCGCGAACGCTCATCCGCAGGATCCATTGCGGGAGCATCGTGCGATCGCCGAACGCCGCGACGTTGAGCGTGATCATCGCCAGGGCAAAGGAATACAAACCCATGGCAGCACCAATTCCCACATGCATTCCCAGGATTAACCAAAACCAGATTCTCCGCGTCTGCCGCAACCAAATGCAGACGGGATAGGTCGTCTCCAGAATACAGACTGCGATGCCGGCTGCCGGTAGTAAGACGCTGAAGTGAATTAGCACATCAGGTGAGACTTGGTTGAAAGGCGGACGAATAAGCGCCCTCCACAACGCCGTTCCATCCCACCAACCTTCGCCCGCGCATTTTGCGAGACCGCCGAACAGGTAAATGATGCAGACCTGAAACTGCAATATGCGACGCATGAAGCCCTGCCAGTTTGGCGACTTACGCGACCGCGTGCGGCGCCAGTCAAGTGACCAGCAATCCGGGAACGGCGAAATGGCCGCAAAAAATAGCGTCATCGTAGTCAGGCTGTCGACGCCGTATGCGAGTGAACCGCTACTCTTCACGCTGCACAGGTGGATGAACCATGCGAGCACTGCTGCTTCCCGCGAAAAAAGTCCAAGGAGCAACAGCATCCCGCTACTGATAAGCGCCCACCACGCAAAGTTCAGCGCCGCTACTTCGGTTATCCCGCAGGTTCCGAATACCTGCACTATCCACGACATGGTAGGCACCCGCCCGCCTGCGTCGTGCAGGATGGCTTCGAAAATATCTCGCTTGATCGGACCCGAGGCGGAGAGCGCGAAAAATTGCAGCCAATCGTAGCGCAGCGACAGGCAGTAGCAGATCACCTCAATCGCTGCGCCTAATCTGAGAGCAATGAGCCAATCAGTATTTTCGCAGGCGGAGAGCCACTTTGCCGGACGCGAGCGGAGTAGTGTCACTGGCGGTTTTCGCGCTCTGGAAAAGTGAAATCAAAAACCAGGAAGGGATCGTAAGACTCGCGCTCACCGCGGCCATACTCAGTCGGGTTCGGCAGTCGAGCCACCCCCACGGCTACCCGGGCTTTGGTCGCCCCTATGTGCCTGGCGACGGCCGAAGCAGAAACCACGCGAACCATGGCCTCCTGTAGTGGAGCATAGGCCGTATCAGCCAGTTGATCCATAAATCCGGCCAGCCTCAAGCCGGCGGTCTCACTACTAACCACGGGAATATCTGACTCGTGATGACCGTCGGGAAACTCAAAATCGAATATCATTTTGTAATTATCCGGAACGTTAGGCGCGAAGAATCCGTATCCACTTTCAATGCCAGCGGCGTGCAAATAGGTAAGAACGCTCCCGCCGTAAAACTTTCCCCCTTCCCCGAGGACAGCTTCGGTCCACGCCTCGCCCGACTTCCAGGCTGATTTAAAAGATGGCGGAAACAACGTCCGCGCGGTCGAAAAGATAGCGCAGGTGTCCCGCAACGAGACAAGACTCGTTAGGATTAGATGAATTCCCGCGATCGCCATGGCGATCGCGTAACGCGCCTTAATTACTGCCGTGAACCGGAATGGGACTTACCCCGTTATATTTGCACAGGACTTTCTTCAACTCTCGATACCTCGCCTGGTCACCCGCGTTTTTACCCGATGCTGGCGGTACGACAGTGGAATGGTTTGAGATACCGGTCGTAGACCAACTCGTCATACCAACGTCATGGCGCGGCATAGAGTCACGCGCGACGGATGGAGGAAGCTTACCCAACACCTCCTGCGAAAACTGAAAAAATCTACAGGTGAGGATCTCTACCCGATAAGGTGTTTTGTAGTTATTGAGCAGCTGCCTGACCTGCGCTTCGTCTTCGCGGCTAAGTTTCGCGCCATACAGGTGAATCCCGGTCTTATCGCAAATGACAGGATTTTTGGACGTTGGCGCAAATTCGCAGCAACCGCCGACCATAAGGACCACACCGAAGAGGGTTGGGATCTTGGCTTTCATATCCGCTGGTTTGATCTCCCCACCGGTCGAATACAAGAACAAAATTCGTTAGGTATAGGAGAAATCAGCCCAGCCGAAACTTAACGTCCTTAACTACTTTCCCGCCAAAGCGTTGTTTAAGTTTGCGAACTACTTCCGCCTTGGAAATCTGCTCCAATTCGTAATGCAGCGATGGTTGCAGCACGCGCACGTAAAGTATTCCTTCGC
>JBBQHM010000126.1:0-5998 GCA_038323965.1 Chthoniobacterales bacterium
GCAGGCATTAGGGAGAGCGCAAAATATCAAAGTCGGCGCGCAGAACATGCACTGGGAACGGAGCGGTGCGTTCACCGGCGAGACGAGCGCGGCGATGCTGCGCGATTTGTTTGTTCGGTATGTCGTGCTCGGTCATAGCGAACGCCGCCAGTTGTTTGGCGAGACGGATGAAATCGTAAATCAAAAAGTGCGCGCGGCCCATGAAGGCTCGCTGCGTCCGATCGTGTGTGTCGGCGAGACGCTGGAGCAACGGGATCGCGGCAACGTGGAGAAAATTCTTTCGATTCAGCTGCGCGGAAGTCTGGCTGAGCTTTCGGGCAAGGAGCTGTCGGAAACCGTCATCGCCTACGAGCCAGTCTGGGCCATCGGGACTGGCCGCAACGCCACGGCCGCCCAGGCGCAGGAGGCGCATGCATTCATCCGACACACGCTGTCGCAACTCTCCGATGAAGGGACGGCGGAACGCGTTCGCATTCAATACGGGGGCAGCGTGAAACCAGCGAACGCGCGGGAGCTCATGTCGCAACCAGATATCGACGGCGCTCTCGTTGGTGGCGCGAGCCTTGAGCCTCGAAGCTTCGCCGAGATCGTGCTCGCGGCGCGCGACGAAGATGCGCCCGCGCTCGCGCCGATCACGGCGTAAATCTTTTCTGTCATCCCGAGCGAAGTCGAGGGACCCCTCCAAAGGTCCGAGTTTTGCGCGAGAGGGAGATGCAGGATGGGATCACGTGTGCGGTCGACGTTCACGCTGACTGATTCGCGCGGCGTTGGAGCAGCTGCGGGGTCCTTCGACTTCGCTCAGGATGACAGAAAAAAGATCGCGCGCGGCCTACCGCTGAGCCGGCGGCTTGGGGTTGTTCTTGATCTCGAGATAAGTCCGCGCACGCACAGTGTTCGTGCCGGGAGCGAGCTCTTCAATTCGCATCTGCTTTAAAAACCAGCGGCCATCGATTTTCTGCGCTGAGACAACTTCGAAGCGTTTCGAGAGTTGCCCCGCGTCGTTGAACCCCTCGACCCGCATGAGCGCGCCGCCGCCCTTGTCGATCCACAGGTTGACGCTGGAGTATTGCGACTGCTTTGAGGGCGCCTGCACCTGCAGCTTCCAGCAATCGCGCGTCTTGATATTTTCGCTGCCAGTCACACGTGCGTTGTTCCAGTAAATGAATTTCAACGCGAGATCTTCATAGGTGATCGCGGTGCCGCGGACGCGCTTGTCCAGTTGCGCCGGCGCCACGCGTTCCGTTCCCTGCTTCGTGATTTCTTCCAGTCGCGAATCGCTATCGCCCAGATGCAATTGCAGTGCTTCATCCGGATTGGAGAAGACGTAGCGCACCACTGGTCCCGTCTGCTGCAGCTGAAAAGGGACGACGATATTCTCCTGCCGGATCTGCCCCTCCAGACTGAGTTGCTGCTGCGACTCGCGCAACCGAACCCCATCAAGAATCTCGCGGGCGGACGGTGCCGCTTGCGCGAAGGCGCCGCTCGCAGTCGCGAACGCCAGGAAGGCGATGACGCTCCACGCTTGTTTCGAGCAACCGCGCTTCCTATCGTGAGGCAGCAATTCGCTTAAATGGACGAGCAACTTTTTCATCTGATCAACCAACACTGGACGAGTTCGTTTCTCGATTTGTTCATGGCATCGCTGAGCGACTCCGAGATTTGGAAACCGGTGTTCATCGGCGTCGCGCTCTTCGCCGCGATCTTCGGCGGGTTCAAGGGGCGCGCGTTTATTTTGTGCACCTTACTGGCGCTCGTGGTGACGAACCAGTTGACCGTAAATCCATTGAAGAAACTCATTGATCGACGCCGACCCAAACAGGTCGAGACCGTGCGGATGGTGGAACTTCGCAAAGCGCATCCTGCATTCATGAAAATGCTTGAGCGTCCGCGCGTCCGCTATTCCGACGATTCTGATCGCGACAAATCCGGCCCGTCGTTTCCATCCGGCCACACCAACAACAACACGGTAATCGCGCTGTGCTGCACGATTTTCTGGCGTCGCTGGGGCGCGCTTTACTGGCTCGTCGCGGCCTCCGTCTGCTATTCCCGCATTTATCTGGCGGCGCATTGGCCGAGCGACGTCATCGCCACCTTGTTCATGGCCGCCGGTGAAACGCTGATCGTGCTGGGCCTGCTCGAGCTGGCGTGGCGCTACCTCGGCCGGAAATGGGCGACGGAAATTTTCGCGCGCCATCCGCGGCTGGTAGAAGCGCGGACCTCATGAGCACGCGCAGGGCAGTTTGGATTTTTATCGGCGCTCTCACCCTTGTCCGGCTCACTCTTATCGCGACGACGAATCTCAGCGGCGACGAAGCCCATTACTGGATGTGGTCCGACCGTCTCGCGCCCGCCTATTTCAGCAAAGGACCCGGCGTCGCCTTCGCCATGCGCGCCGGGACCGCGCTCTTCGGCGCGAATGAATTTGGCGTTCGCTTCTGGAGTCCGATCCTCGCTGCCGGAACGAGTCTGCTCATGTTTCAATTCGCACGGCGCTTGTTCGATGAGGTTGCCGGTTTATGGGCCGTCATCGGGCTCAACGTCACGCCTATTTTCAACGTTGGCGCTTTCGTCATGACGATCGATCCGCTCTCCGTGTTTTTCTGGGTAGCCGCGATGTTCAGTTTCTGGCGCGCGATCCAGCAAACCCCGCGCACGACTTTTTGGTGGCCGCTGTCCGGGTTGCTCGTCGGCCTTGGATTTCTATGTAAATACACCAACGCGCTCGAGCTGATCTCGATATTGCTGGTGCTTGGATTTGCTCCCCGTTTGCGCGGCGAATTCAAACGCGCCGGGATTTATTTGCTCATTGTTAGCTTTATTATTTGCACGATTCCGCCGCTCCTCTGGAATCGCGATCACGCCTGGATCACGATCACGCATCTCGAAGCGCGTGGCGGCGTGGATCACGGCTTTGGCATCCATCCCTCCGAGCTGCTGACCTTTATCGGCCAACATTTTGGCGTTTATTCGCCGCTGCTCTTTATTGCCATCTGCTGGGCCGTCATCGCTTCGTGGCCCCGCGTGCAACAGCAACTCAAAGTCCTCTTCCTGACCGCGTTCGGCGTCCCGATTTTCGTCTTTTATTTTCTGCTTTCGATCAATCGCGCTGCCGCTCCTAACTGGGATGCGCTCGCTTTTCCCAGCTTCGGTTTGCTTGCGCTCTACTTCTGGCGCGAGCGACTTGATCGCAGTACAACGTTGCGCACGCTCGCTGGCGCTGCTTTTGCGCTTGGTCTTTTGATTAGCATGATCGCGGTCGACTCGGATTTACCGCGATCGTTTGGATTCACCATGTCGCGCCGCGATCCGACCGATCGCGTGCGCGGCTGGAGCGCCGGAACTGCCGCCGTGGAACAGATGCGTCGCACGACTGAAGCCCGGATTGGCGAACGCGTTTTCCTCATTGCGGACGAACGCGACCACGCTTCTGAGATTTCCTTTTATCTCGCCGATCGCCGCGTTGAAGGATCCGGTCATCCCCCGGTTTACCTGGTGGAATCGCAGGATCTGCAGAATCAATTCTCGTTCTGGCCGCGCTACGACGAATTCGTCGCGGGCGACGCGAAGCCAAAAATTCCCAACGACCCGGACTACTCCGAGGAAGGGGGATCGAACATCTTTACTGGCCGCAGCGCGCTCTACATTCGGACGGGTGGCAAGCAGCGACTACCGCGCAACATTCACGCTGCCTTCGACTCGACCGAGCCAGTCGGAACGATCGAGATGAACCGGTACGGAAAAGTCATTCGCACCTGGGATGTATATCTTTGCCGGGGTTACAAGACGCTGCCGTTATGACTGATCCGTCATCCCGAGCGGAGCCGAGGGACCCCGCCGCGTCACGAGACGTGTCCGTCGTCGTGCCGCTTTTCAACGAAGAAGGCAATATCGCGATTCTCCAATCCGAACTCACCGCCGCGCTGGCCGAGCACGATTACGAAATCGTTTTCGTTGATGATGGATCGTCCGACAACACCGTTTCGATCATCACGCCCGGGCCACGTATTCGACTTGTGCAGTTTGCAAAAAACAGCGGCCAAAGTGCGGCCATGTACGCCGGAGTTCACGCGGCCCGAGGTCGCGCGATCGTTTTGATCGATGGCGATCTACAGAACGATCCTGCGGACATTCCGAAGTTACTGGCCGAGATCGCGCGCGGCGCCGATCTGGTCTGCGGCTATCGCGCACACCGCAAAGACACGGTGGTAAAACGCGTCACCAGTCGCATCGCAAATTTTGTGCGGAGCAGGTTCACCAAGGATGGCGTGCGCGACACCGGCTGCACGCTCAAGGCGATGCGACGCGAATGCCGCGAGACGCTTCTTCCGTTTAAAGGCATGCATCGATTTATTCCGGCGCTGGTGAAAGGCGCCGGTTACAAACTCGTCGAGATCCCGGTGAATCATCGCGCGCGCCGTTTCGGCGTTAGTAAATATGGACTCGGTAATCGCGCCCTCCGCGCCACGGTTGATATGTTCGGCGTGCGCTGGCTCTTATCACGGCAGATCAAGATTGCGCTCAGCGATTCCACCCCAGCCCCGCACGTCTAAATCCAGCTTGTCACTCTAGAAGCGAGCGATAAGCTTGCCCTCCCCCGGTCCTGTATGTCCCTGGCCACCCTTCTTTCCGCCGATCAAATCATCCCCGAGATGAAGGCCGCCGACCGTTGGTCCGCGATCGTAGAGTTGATCGATCTGCTCGTCGGACGCGGCAAGATCAAGCCGGAAGATCGCAATAACATTCTCGCTTCGCTGAAAGCCCGTGAAGAGACAATGAGCACCGGAATCGGGTTTGGTATTGCCATTCCGCATTGCTCCTCCGAATGCATTCCGGAAGTCATCGCAGCGTTCGGACGTTCGCCCGGCGGAATTGAATTCGATGCTTTGGACAACGCGCCCGTGCGCTTCGTTGTCCTCTTCATTGTGCCGAAAAATCAATTCCAGACGCATCTGCGTACCCTCGCCTCCATTGCCAAGTTTTTGAACGACCGGACCGTGCGCGAAAGTCTGGGCGAAGCGAAATCCGCCGACGAAATCCTCGAGATCTTCAGCGACCGCTCACCAAAGTAAGCGGTCCACGCTTACTCGATGGAAACACTTCAGTCGCTGCTCACCGCGCGCCTCCACGTCGCGCTCGAAAACGCAGGACTGCAGCGCGCCGGCGATATCTCCATCGCAACCGACGCCCGCTTTGGCGATTACCAAACCAACGCGGCGTTAATGCTCGCGAAACAGCGCGGCGAAAGTCCGCGCACGGTCGCGAGCCAGATTATCACGGCGCTCGACGTCGCCGACATTTGCGAGGTGCCAACCGTCGCCGGCGCTGGGTTCATCAATTTCAAAATCAAGCGGGAGGCGCTGTCGGCTCGCACGGCGGCCCTGCTGACCGACGAGCGCCTGGGCGTTGACGTGACAATTTCGCCAAAAAAAATCGTCATCGATTTCGGATCACCCAACGTCGCCAAGCCGATGCACGTGGGACACATTCGCAGTACCGTGCTCGGCGACGCACTGGCGCGGATCGCCGAATTTCTCGGTCACGATGTTATTCGCGACAATCATCTCGGAGATTGGGGCACGCAGTTCGGGATGGTCATCTGGGGTTGGAAAAATCTGCTCGATCGCCCGGCACTCGAGCGCGATCCGATCGCCGAGCTTGTCCGCATCTACAAGGAAACGAACGCGCGTGGGACAGCCGACGATACGGTGCGGGAATCCTGCCGGCAGGAACTGGTAAAACTCCAGGCCGGCGATACCGAAAATTTCGCGATCTGGAAGGAATGCGTCGAACTCTCGATGCGCGAATTCAACAGCGCGTTCAAACGACTGGATATCCGCTATGACCTTGTTCGCGGCGAGAGCTTCTATAATGACCGCCTCGCTGCTGTGGTCGACCGCCTGCTCAAGTCGGGCCTTGCGGAGATCAGCGAAGGCGCGGTCTGCGTCTTCTTTCGCGAAATTCCCGAGCTTGCCGACAAGCCCTGCATCATTCGCAAAAG
>JBBQHM010000127.1:0-5953 GCA_038323965.1 Chthoniobacterales bacterium
AATGGGGCCTGCGCCACAATGTGGTTAGGTATGATTTGCCGGAGGCCCTACGAGTTGAACAGAAATGAATGGAAATCTATCGCCGTTGCGGTGGCTCTTCTCCTGCCGTGTGCGCACGCTCTGGCGCAGGCTCCCGGCCCGCTCACCGTCAATCTGCAGGACGCCCTGGAGCGCGCCAAGAAGTATGGGACACAGGTTAACGCAGCCGCCATCACGGCGGCCTTGGCAAGGGAAGACCGAGTGCAGGCGCGGGCGGCGGCGCTGCCCTCCCTTACCGCTTTCAACCAGTTCATCTATACAGAGGGAAATGGAACACCTTCGGGCGTGTTCGTGGCCAATGACGGCGTACACATATATAACGAACAGGCCCTGGTTCACCAGGAGCTTCTATCCGTGGTCCGGCATGGCGAGATTCGTCGCGCGCAGGCTGCCGAGGCGTCGGCGAGAGCCCGGCTCGATGTCGCCACGCGCGGACTGAACTTCACCGTGGTGCAAAACTATTACGCCATCGTGTCGGCGCAACGCAAATTAGCGAACGCTCAAACTAGCCTAGCTGAAGCGCAGCGGTTTCTCGACATCACTCAAAAACAGGAACGCGGCGGCGAGGTGGCGCACGCCGATGTCATCAAAGCCCAGCTCCAAGTCCAGCAACGGCAACGGGACGTTCAGGATTTTCAGTTGGCCGCCGAGAAAGCGAAAATCGCGCTGGCTGTCCTTATTTTTTCCGACGTCCAGCAGGACTATTCCGTGTTGGACGATCTTCAGCAGACCGCCGTTCTCCCCGCGTACCCGGAGATTCAGACTCACGCGGCCTCCAGCAGCCCGGATGTGCGATCCGCGCGAGCCAGTCTTATAGAGGCGGGATACGGCATCAACGTGGCCCGGTACGCTTACCTGCCCTCGCTCGCGGTGGATCTTTTTTACGGCATCAACGCGAATCAGTTCGCCGCCCGGACACACTACACGCCGGACACATACCGGCAAAATCTGGGGTACGTAGCCCAGGTCACGATGAATATTCCGATCTGGAGTTGGGGATCGATCGGCAGCAAAGTAAAGCAAGCCTCTCTGCGGCGGCAACAGGCGGAACTCGACCTGAGTGTGGCGCAACGCCAGTTGCAGGCGAACCTCGCCACATTTTATCGCGAGGCGCAGACGGCCCAGGCTCAGATGGATTCGCTTCGCAGCTCTTCCGATCTCGCCACCGAGAGCCTCCGCCTGATGTTACTGCGCTATCAAGCGGGAGAAGCCACCGCGCTCGAAGTGGTCGACGCGCAGACCACAACGACCCTGACGCGCAACGCCTCCGATGATGGATTGGTTCGGTACCGCGTCGCGCTGGCGAATCTGCGGACATTGACAGGGACCTTCTAACGATGACCAAAATCAGCACGCCGTTTCTTTTTGCCTGCCTGATCTTTTGCGGATGTTCCGGAAAGTCAAAGCCGGACGCGGACGATGCACCGAAAGAACGCGGCGCGGCCGAAGCAGTGACGCCCGTCCAGGTCGCAAAAGTTACCCGTGCTACCGTGCACCGCGTGATCTCGGCCGACGCCATCCTATTCCCCGTGGAGCAGGCCAATATCACGACCAAGATCAGCGCGCCGGTGAGCCGTTTTCTGGTGAAGCGCGGGGATCGCGTCGGCAAGGGACAGCTCTTGGCGGTGCTTGAAAATCGCGACCTTGCCGCGTCGGTGCAAGAGAACAAGGGCATGTACGCGCAAGCGGAATCGGCCTACCGCAACACCACTGCCGCCACGATGCCCGACGATCTCACCAAAGCGCAAGCCGATGTCGAATCGGCGAGTCAGGCCCGCGAAGCGGCGCGAAAGCTATACGAAAACCGGCAGGCGCTGCTGAAAGAAGGCGCGTTGGCACAGAAGCTGGTGGACGATGCCAAGGTCGCCATGGTGCAGGCCGAGAGCCAGTTCGCCACCGCGCAAAGGCATTTGGAATCCTTGCAGAAAGTGGGGCGGCAGGAGCAGGTGAAGGGCGCACAGGCCCAGGTTGACGCCGCTAAGGCGCGCTATCAGAATGCGGAAGCGCAGCTTTCCTATACGGAAATCCGCAGTCCCATTAATGGGGTTGTTGCCGACCGTCCACTCTTTCCCGGTGAGATGGCGGCAAGCGGAACCGCAATTATTTCCATCATCGACGTCTCGCAGGTAATCGCGCGCGCCAATGTTCCCGTTAAAGATGCCGCGTCTATCCGTGTCGGGAAGACGGCGTCGATAGCCGCGCCTGGAGGAGAAGTCACTGGGCGAGTCACGGTCGTTAGCCCCGCGGTGGATCCGAACAGCACGACGGTCGAAGTCTGGGTTCAAGCGGCGAATCCAGGCGGAACACTGAAAGCGGGGACCACCGTTCATGTCTCGATCATGGCCGAGACCATTCCGAACGCGCTGGTTGTGCCCGCGTCGGCATTGCTCTCGCTCGAAGAAGGAGGCGAGAAGGTGATGGTGGTCGGCGCCGATTCGAGGGCGCAGGAGCGTAAGGTTGAGGTCGGCGTTCGCGAAGGCGACAAGGTGCAGATCGCCGAAGGCCTGAAGGGCGGCGAGGACGTCATCACCTCCGGCGGCTTAGGGCTCGAGGATAAGGCCAAGGTCAGAGTCGAGAAAGCGGGCGCCGCGCAGAAGAAAGACGATGACGAGAAGGCTGAAAAGAAATGAGCGATTTGAATCTGGTGGAGGCGCCAATCGCAAGGGAAGAAACGGGCGAGCATTGGACCGCCCGGTTCTCGAAACCGATCATTTTCGTGATTCTGACGCTTATCGCGGTCGGTGTGTACCTGGCGTTCACCATTCCCGTGGCGGTTTTTCCGGCAACAGACTTTCCACGAATCGTGATCGGAATCGATAACGGCGTCGCGCCGATCGATCAGATGCAGGTGATGGTGACGCGCCCCATCGAAGAGGCCATGAACACCGTTCCCGGCCTGGACCACGTGCGCTCAATTACCAGCCGCGGTTCCGCCGAGGTCAATCTCTTCTTTCGCTGGGGCATTGACATGTTCCAGACTTTGCAATACGTCAATGCCGCAGTCGCCAGGATTCAGACGAC
Organism: Chthoniobacterales bacterium; assembly: GCA_038323965.1. Lineage (GTDB taxonomy): Bacteria > Verrucomicrobiota > Verrucomicrobiia > Chthoniobacterales > UBA10450 > JBBQHM01. The sequence goes on from JBBQHM010000127.1 coordinate 3,061, forward strand.
ACTTCCGCCGACCGCGAAGCTTACGACGAATCGCTTGACCTTTGCTGTGTTTCCCATCCTGGGATACAGCCTCACTTCTCCAACCGTTCCTCAAACGCGTCTGTGGGAGCTGGCCACTTATACGATTAAGCCGCGACTGAACCGGGTGTCGGGCGTTTCTACGATTGTTGTGCAGGGCGGCCAGGAGCCGGAGTTTCAGATCGAGCCCGATCCGGCTAAACTACTCGAGACTCAAATTACCGTGCCGGGTCTGCTCGACGCCGTCTCAAAAAGTAATTTGATCGATTCGCCCGGGTTACTCGAGAACCATCACCAACTCGTGCTTGGCTTGGTTAGCGGCCAGGCGCGCACTCCGGAAGAGATCGGAAACATCGTTGTGAAGACGACTCCGGCGGGAGTGCCGGTGCGGGTGGGCGATGTCGCTTCCGTGACCGAGTCGGTGCGGCCGGTCTATACCGTCGTGACTGCGAATGGAAAGCCCAGCGTCCTGTTGAACATTTACCGCCAGCCCGATAGCAACACAGTGGGAGTGGCGGACGCAGTGCATCAAGAGATGGCGCGCGTGCAGAAGACGCTGCCGCGTGGGATTACGGTGGAGCCGTTCTACGACCAATCGGAACTGGTAAGGGATTCCATCAACAGCGTCCGCGACGCCATCCTCATAGGGCTGATTTTCGCGGCTGTGATTCTGGTCCTATTCCTGCGCGATTGGGGCAGTTCTCTTGTCGCCGGCCTCGTGATCCCCGCCACGATCGGCGTTACGTTCATCGCGTTGCGCGTCTTGGGCGAGAGCTTCAACCTGATGACTCTCGGAGGACTGGCCGCGGCCGTCGGTTTGGTGATTGACGACGCGATCGTGGTCGTCGAAAACATCGTGCTGCATCGCGATTCCGGTCAGAGCCGCGATGAAGCTGTCCGTAGCGCGCTGCGCGAGATCCGGGCGCCGCTGATTGGTTCCACCGTCACGCCGATTGTCGTGTTCCTTCCCTTGGTGACAATCACGGGCGTGACCGGTACATTCTTCCGTGCGCTCGCCGTCACCGTCGGCATGGCGCTGTTGACTTCGCTCGCGCTCGCGCTTACCTGGACGCCCACGTTGAGCCATTACCTTCTCCGTAAACGTGCTTCCTCCTCCGCCGCAACCCACGAAGTCGGCGCCGGTTTTATGGGACGCCTGACCCGCGTCTATGAACGCGCACTCAAGGCCACTCTGGCGTACCCTTTTGCTCTCGCGGCGATTTGCGGCGTTCTCGTTGTCGCCTCTTTCTTCTGCTACCGCGCTCTCGGAACCGACCTGCTGCCCAGCATGGACGAAGGCGGTTTCATCCTCGATTATTTAATGCCGGCCGGTTCGTCACTGGCGGATACCAACGCCGTGATTTCGTCCGTAGAGAAAATTCTGAAAACGATACCGGAGGTTGAGAGCACCTCCCGCCGCACCGGTCTGCAGCTAGGCCTCTCGGCGGTTACGGAAGCGAATAACGGCGACATATCGGTAAAGCTCAAACGCAAGCGCGATCGCGGTATTGAGGAGATAATTGCGGATGTCCGCGCAACAGTGAACAAACAGTTCCCGCAGCTCGATACCGAATTCATTCAGACCTTGCAGGATATGATTGGCGACCTTACGAGCTCTCCCGAGCCCATCGAGATCAAGATGTTCGCTCAGGATCCGGAGCTGCTGCGGAAGTGGGCGCCCAAGGTGGGTGAGACTATCAAGGGCATCGCCGGCGTGAAAGACGTGAAGAACGGAATCGAGAACACGATCAGTGGTCCGGCCATGCTATTCCAGGTAGACCAAACGGTGGCGGCTCGCGCGGGTTTCACGCCGCAGGAGATCGAGTTGGACGTCAGTGCGATCCTGCAGGGTGAACCGGTGAGCACCCCCGTGGTGGTGAATGATCGCGCGTACACTCTACGGATTCGTTTCCCGCCGTCGACTCGCCGTAGTCTCGATTCCATTCGCAACACTCTGCTAACGAGTTCCAGCGGAAGAACGGCGACACTGGGTGCGCTCGCCACTTTGCAGGAGCAACCCGGCCAGACCGAGATTCGCCGCGAGAATCTGCAGCGCAACGTGGCTGTCACCGGCCGGTTGCAGGGCGTGAGTCTGGGGCAGGGAATCGCCGCCGTTCAGAAGGCGGTGGCCGGGCTGCACTTGCCTTCGGCGATACGCGTGGAGTACGGCGGAACCTTCGAGGAGCAGCAGCGCTCGTTCCGCGATTTGTTGTTGGTGCTGGCCTTGGCCGTGATTCTGGTATTCACGGTTTTGCTTTTCGAGTTCGGTAGCTTCGCCGCCCCCGTAGCTATTGTCTGTTCCGCGTTGCTATCCACCTCCGGCGTATTTCTGGCGCTGCTGCTCACCAAGACCACTTTCAATATTTCATCGTTCATGGGGCTGATCATGGTCATTGGCATCGTGGCGAAGAATGGAATTTTGTTGCTCGATGCGGACCAGAAGTTTCGCGCCGAGGGATCGTCGGCTCGCGACGCCATGATCGAAGCGGGAGAGAGACGCCTGCGGCCGATTTTGATGACGGCGCTCGCGACGGTCGCTGGAATGATTCCGCTATCGCTCGCTTTCGGAGCCGGATCGCAGATGCTGCAGCCGCTCGCGATTTCAGTGATCGGAGGGATTCTGGCATCGATGGTCGTGTCGCTGATTGTTACTCCCGCGGTTCACTATTATCTGAGCCCGCGGCCGTAATCCGGGTTCGATTCGCATCCGCGCGGAAGTCAAGAAGAAAAATTACAGGAGTTTCCTCAGATTTTAGGGCCCTCCCAGGCAAATAGCAGTTCCATCTGTAGAGAGGGCGGTTGTTGATCCGGCGGGTTGGGGCTCGTCTGGGAGAGAATGTTCTTGATTCCATCCGCCAGGGCATAGAACCGGAAG
>JBBQHM010000128.1:0-5915 GCA_038323965.1 Chthoniobacterales bacterium
CGGCGGGCTGGGCGGGATGGGTGGTGCGCAACCGCTGGCGGCGACGATGAATGGCGCGAAATTTCTCGGGATCGACGTCGACGCAGCGAGGATCGAGAAGCGAATCAAGAGCGGTTATTGCGATCATCTGGTCTCGTCGATTGGCGAAGCGATGGAGTTATTAAAGGGCGATCGAGCGGTCTCGGTCGGGTTAGTCGGGAATTGTGCCGACGTTCTCCCCGAACTCGTTCGGCGAAAATTGGTGCCCGATATGTTGACGGACCAGACCAGTGCGCACGACGCCCTCAACGGTTACGTGCCGCACGGGATGCCGCTGGCGGAAGCGCTGAAACTGCGAAAACAAAATCCCGAGGAGTACGTTACGCGTTCGATGAATTCGATGGCCGTGCACGTTCGCGCCATGATCGATCTGCAGAAACTCGGCGCGATCACATTCGACTACGGCAATAACATCCGGACGCAGGCAAAAAAAGCCGGGGTCGACAACGCCTACCAGATTCCGGGGTTTGTCCCGGAATATATCCGCCCACTCTTTTGCGAGGGCAAAGGTCCTTTCCGTTGGGTCGCGCTCAGCGGCGATCCGCAGGATATCGCCCGGACGGATGAACTCGCGCTGAAGCTTTTTCCCGACAACGCTGTCCTCGCTCGCTGGATGAAGCTCGCCCAAGAACGAATTCAATTTCAGGGTTTGCCGGCGCGTATCTGCTGGCTCGGTTACGGTGAACGTGCGCGTTTTGGCGTTGCCATGAATGACCTCGTTCGCAGCGGCGAGATTTCGGCCCCGATCGTCATTGGCCGCGATCACCTTGATGCTGGCTCGGTGGCGTCGCCCTTCCGCGAAACGGAGGCGATGATCGATGGCAGTGATGCGATTGCGGATTGGCCGCTGCTTAATGCATTGGTGAACACCGCAGCCGGCGCATCGTGGATTTCGATCCACAACGGCGGCGGCGTCGGCATTGGCTATTCCCAACACGCGGGAATGGTCGTCGTCGCGGATGGGACGGATGCGGCGCGGGAGCGTCTCGAGCGGGTCCTCACAAGCGATCCTGGAATGGGTATCCTTCGTCACGCGGACGCCGGTTATGGGCGCGCGATTGATTTCGCGGAAGCTAACGACATTAAGATACCACTTACGCCACAGCCGAGGGATTAGGACGTGCAAAAGCTAATCGAGTGTGTGCCCAATTTTTCGGAGGGACGGGATCTGGAAATCGTCCGTCAGATTACGGCCGCGATCCAATCGGTCGCGGGAGTTTCCGTTCTCAACGTCGATCCGGGCGCGACGACGAATCGCACGGTGGTCACACTTGCTGGCACGCCGGAGGCCGTGGTGGAGGGAGCTTTTCGGGGAATTCAAAAAGCCGCTGAACTCATCGACATGCGAAAACAGAAGGGAGCGCATCCCCGCATGGGCGCGACGGATGTTTGCCCGTTTATTCCAATCAACAACGTCAACTGGGACGAGGCCATCGCCTGCGCGAACGAGCTGGGCAGGCGCGTGGGCGATGAGTTGAAAATCCCAGTCTATCTTTACGAAAAAGCGGCGAAAAATGCGGCGCGCTCAAATCTGGCCGTGATACGCGCGGGTGAATACGAAGGCTTCTTTGAAAAAATAAAAGAGCCGGAGTGGAAACCCAACTTTGGGCCGTCGGTTTTGCATGAAACGGCTGGTGCGACGGTAATTGGGGCGCGGGAATTCCTCGTCGCTTACAATGTGAACCTCAACACGACCGCCGTGCGCCGAGCAACTTCGGTGGCGTTTGACGTCCGGGAAAATGGTCGCGTGAAAACGGATGACGGGACGCCGCAAGGGAAAGTGGTGCTCGATCCCAAAGGAGAGCCGGTTCGTATTCCCGGGTTGCTGAAATACGTCAAGGCCATTGGTTGGTTCGTTGAAGAATATGGCATCGCGCAGGTTTCGATGAACCTGACTAATCTGGCCGAGACGCCGCTCCATGTCGCATTTGACGCCTGTGTGGAAGCGGCGGGAAAACGCGGACTGCGCGTTACCGGGTCGGAAGTTGTCGGCATGCTCCCCAAGAAATGTCTGGTTGAAGCAGGAAAATATTTTCTCCACAAACAGCAATGGTCGGAAGGGGCTGCCGAAGAAGAACTGATCGATATTGCGATTCGCTCTCTCGGATTAAATGAATTGAAGCCGTTCGATCCGAACGAAAAAATTATAGAACTGAAGATGGAATCGAATTCAAAAGCTGCGCTGGTGAAAATGAATTTGCGTGAGTTCTGCAACGAAACCCTGAGTGATTCGCCGGCGCCTGGGGGCGGTTCCGTGGCGGCCTTGATGGGCGCGCTGGGCGTTTCGCTCGGAGGAATGGTCGCCAATCTTTCCGCCGGCAAACGCGGCTGGGACGATAAGCTTAAATACTTCAGTGACTGGGCGGTGAAGGCGCAGCAACTGAAAGATCAGATTTTATTTCTGGTGGACGAGGACACCGCCGCGTTTAACAAAGTAATGGCGGCGTTCGCGCTGCCGAAGGAATCGGACGAAGAAAAAACGGCCCGCTCGGCCGCGATCCAGCTGGCTAATAAGTATGCCGCTGAGATTCCGCTTCGGGTTATGGAAACGGCGGCAGAAGCGTATCAAATGCTTTCTGAGATGGCGGAGAAGGGAAATCCGGCATCAATCTCTGACGTTGGCGTCGGCCTTCTTGCGCTGCGGGCCTGCATCAGCGGCGCAGCGATGAACGTGCGGATCAACCTGGCGGGATTAAAAGACGACGAATTGAAATCCTCGCTCAGCGCAAGAGTTCAACAACTCCACGATCGCTCCGAAGCGGAATACGCGAAGGTGCATCAGGTTGTCGAAAGCAAGATCGGTTGAAAACGCTCGCGGTTCTTCACGCTGCGCAATTGGTCACGGTGGCCGGACCGAAGCGGCCGCGCATCGGTCTCGAGCTCAGTCAATTATTGATCATTCCCGACGGGGGAATGCTGGTGCAGGATGGGATCATCGTAGCGGTCGGCATTTCCAGCGAGATTCAAAGGCAAGCGCCGCGCGATGCCGAGATTGTTGACGCGAGCGGGCATGCCGTGCTCCCGGGCTTCGTAGATGCTCATGCGCATCCCGTCTTCGCCGGGAATCGCGTAGATGAATTCGAGATGCGGGCGCAAGGCGCGACCTACGAAGAGATCGCGGCCAGTGGAGGAGGAATTTCATCGACCGTCCAGAAAACGCGCGTGGCTTCAGAGGATGCATTACTCGATCAGGCTTTGAGACACGCAAACTGGTTTCTGCGCGGCGGCACGACCACGGTCGAAGCGAAATCAGGTTACGGACTTTCGCTCCAGGACGAGCTCAAGATTTTGCGAGTAATACGACGACTGAACACCGAAACTGCAATTGAGTTTGTCCCAACCTTTCTCGGTGCGCACGCGATACCCACGGAATTTAAGTCCGCGCCGGATCTTTACGTCGATCTGGTCGTGGACGAAATGCTGCCACAGATCGTCGACGAAAAGCTGGCTGAGTTTGGCGATGTCTTTTGCGAACGCGGATACTTTGATGCCGAAGTTTCGCGCAGAATTCTTCGCGCCTGTCAGGAACGCGGCCTCGGAATTCGAATTCATGCCGATCAGCTAACTAATGGTGGCGGCGCAGAATTGGCGGCAGATCTAGGCGCGATCACAGCTGATCATCTGGAACAAACCGAAGCGTTCGGAATTACCGCGCTCGCTCGCTCGAATGTTCAGCCGGTGTTACTCCCGGGTTCGGTTTATTCGTTAGGCAAAACTCGCTATCCGAGGGCGCGAGAAATGATCAGGAGTGGTCTCGCCGTGGTGCTGGCGACAGACTTTAATCCCGGCTCATCGCCGACGCCGTCGATGGCAGCGGTGATGTCGCTGGCGGTGACGCAGATGAAAATGACGCCGGCGGAAGCGCTCGTCGCGGCCACGATTAACGCCGCCTATAGTTTGAATCGCGGCGATCGCATCGGCTCGCTGGAGCCAGGAAAACTCGCGAACTTCATCATCACCGAAGGAGCTGATTACCGTGAGCTCTCCTACTATTTTGGCGTCGAGCAAATCCGTGGAACGTACGTCCGGGGATTACGGGTGATGTTTCGGCCTTAATTTGCGCCGCGCTCTCCGCGCCCGTATTTTCACCGACGCATGAAGGTAGAAGTCGAACAACAACCGGACTCTGTGGCCACCGTCCATGTCGAGTTACCGCCGGAGCAGGTCGCCCGGGAATGGAACGCGATTGCAGATGATTTCGCGCGTCACGCGCGGGTGCCCGGTTTCCGGAAAGGCAAGGTCCCGCGCAGCGTCGCGGAAAAGCGTTTCCAAAAAGAGATCCAGGAAGAGGTGACGAAGAAGCTGGTCTCGAAAGGCTATCGCGATGCGATTTCGGAGAAGCAGCTTCGCGTGGTCTCGCTGACGAATATCGAGACGGAATTCGGAGAAGATAAATCCATGAAGTTTAAGGCGACGGTGGTGACGGCGCCCGAGTTCGAGCTTCCTGAGTACAAGAGCATTCCGGTGGAATTGCCGTCGGCAGAGGTGAAGACCGCGGAAGTCGACGAAGCAATCGAGCGGCTGCGCGAGCAGGCGGCGGATTTTATCGACGTCACGGATCGCGCGTTACAGATGGAAGATTTTGCGGTGATCGATTTCGAGGGAACGGTCGACGCAAAGCCGATTGCGGAAGTGGCGCCGGAGTCGAGCAAGAACCTGCAGGGTGGCAAGAAGTTCTGGCTTCTTCTCGCTCCAGATAATTTCCTGCCAAACTTCTGCGAACAAATCGTCGGTCTGCAAAAGGATGAAACGCGTAGCGTCGCGATCGATTTCCCGGCGGAATTCCCTGTCGCTGAGCTGGCCGCAAAACGCGCCGATTACGCCGTCACTTTGAGTGAGATTAAGCAGCGCGTGCTCCCCGAGATCGATGACTCGTTTGCAGAGAAGATGATCCCCGGGAAGAAGCTGGAAGATTTACGACACGCCATCGAACACGATCTGGAACACGGCAAGGAGCACGAGATCGAGCGCGCCAAGGAATCGCAGATCGTGAAACATTTGCAGGAAAACGTGAAGATGACGCTGCCGCCTCCGCTGCTGCGCAATGAAACACGCCGCGCGCTCAGCGAGCTGGTCCAGCGCAATCGCGAACGCGGTGTGCCGGACGATATGTTGAAGTCGAAGGAGAAAGAGTTGATTGAGGGCGCGGAACAACTAGCGGCGCATCGCCTGACTACCAATTTCATTCTCCAGCGAATCGCCGAGCAGGAGAAGATCCAGGTTACGCGCGACGATATCGAAGATCGCATGCGAACCGACGCGATGCGCTACAACGTAACCGTCGAAAAACTGCAAAAGGAACTTGATGAACACGATGGAATTTCGGCGTTGGCGGACGAGATCCTGCTGGCCAAGACCCTTGATTTCCTCAAGTCGAATGTTAGCGTCCAAACAACTCTAGATTCCGCCGGAAGCGCGGAGGTTTCCGGGGAAAAAGCATGACAAATTTCCATTCCACGAAGTCTCAAGGTGTGCTCGTCCCGATGGTCGTCGAGCAGACCGGAAGGGGCGAGCGCAGCTACGATATCTATTCGCGGCTACTCAAGGACCGCATTGTTTTTATCGGCACCCCGGTGGACGATCACATCGCGAACCTGGTCATTGCGCAGCTGCTCTTTCTGCAAATGGAAGATGCGAAGAAGGACATCAGTATTTACGTGAATTCTCCCGGAGGTTCGGTATCCGCCGGACTCGCGATTTACGACACGATGCAATTTCTGACCTGTGATGTCACCACGTATTGCCTCGGCATGGCGGCGAGCATGGGGGCGGTACTTCTCTGCGCGGGCACGAAAGGGAAACGGTTCGCATTGCCGAATTCCGACATCATGATTCACCAGGTTTCCGGCGGCGCGCAGGGTCAGGCGAGCGATGTC
>JBBQHM010000129.1:0-5908 GCA_038323965.1 Chthoniobacterales bacterium
CTTCATCATTCTTCCTTCTTACTTTAGCCGTGCTGGCAAATTGGCCGAGGAAGTATTCGTAAACGCGGCCGAGGATGTCTTTGCTGCGATGGGAAGGGGAAGGCTGATCGGCGGGGGCGCCGATCACGGCACGCGAGGCGCGTGCGCTCCCCGGAGTGGGAGTCGGCGCACGATCGACTAAGACGATCGTGCCGATGAGGTCGATGAGTTCGCCTAAGCGATGCTTGGCGAGGCCGGGACGCGCGTAGTCTTTCGGCAGAACATCTTTCAGGCGGATGTTGTCGCGTTCGATCGCGACCATGGCGTCATCGACGATCTTGCCGATCGTCGCCTGCTTGGCGCTGTTCTGCAGGTAGGTCCAGCGCGCAGCGGGCGGAACCCAGAAGACGTTCTCCGCTTTGTATTCGTCTTGGTCTTCGGGGTCAGCACCGGGCTCCTTCGTGAGCTGCGCGTATTTCTCTTCGAAGCTATCCGAGATGTACTTGAGGAAGATGAGACCGAGGACGACGTGCTTGTATTCCGCAGCGTCCATGTTGTTACGGAGCTTGTCCGCAGCGAGCCAGATCCCGCGGCCGCGGGACTCGAAGCCGATGTTGGCGGAGGAGGTGGCGTTACTGTTTCCGGAGCGTCGAGCCATGAGCGAGCCGGTGTTGTAGCGTTGGCCCGCCTAAAGTTCTATCTGAAAAAACGCGGCGTAACGGCTTACCAGTCTTCTCGCCGGTCGCCCCTACGCAGCTATCGCTTCACGTCGGCGTCGCCGGCAGTCGCTGGTTTCTTGAGTCCGCGACGCTCGAGCAGCGGCTCGATGTAGGGGTCACGGCCGGTGAAATTGCGGAACAGGTTCATCGCTTCGTCGCTGCCGCCGCGCGAAAGAAGTGTGTCGCGGAAGTGATCGCCATTCTCGCGCTTCAAGCCGCCATGTTGTTTCATCCACTCCACGCTATCGGCATCGAGCACTTCGCTCCAGAGGTACGAGTAATAACCAGCGGAGTAGCCGCCGGCAAAAGCATGTGAGAAATAGGTGCTACGATAGCGAGGAGGCACTGGCGCAAAATCTACTCCGGCCTTCTTTAACGCGGCGGCCTCGAAGGCGAGCGCATCGGTTGGTATTTGGTCAGGCGTCAATTGATGCCAGGTTTGATCCAGGAGCGAGGCCGATAAGTATTCCGTGGTCTTGTAGCCCTGGTTGAATTGCTCGGCCGCCATCACCTTATCGAGCAGGGCCTGCGGCATCGGTTCGCCGGTCTTGTAATGTTTGGCGTAATTTTTTAACACCTCGGGCCATGTCGCCCACATCTCGTTAACCTGAGACGGATACTCCACGAAATCGCGCGGGACGCTAGTCCCGCTGAAACGAGGATATTTGACGTTAGAAAACATGCCGTGCAGCGCATGACCGAATTCGTGGAACGCGGTCCGCACCTGATCATACGTGAGCAGGGTGGGTTCGCCCGCGGGCGGCTTCGGTATGTTCAGGTGATTCGCCACCACTGGCTTGAAACCGGTCAGCCCGCTCTGGGAGACGTATTCATTCATCCAGGCGCCGCCGCGCTTGGAAGCGCGGGCGTAATAATCCATCAAGTAGAGTGCGAGCGGCTTGCCATCTTTATCGCTTACTTCGAACACCCGGACGTCGGGATGATAGACAGCGATGTCTTTGCGCTCCTTGAAGGTTAAGCCGTAGAGCTGGCCCGCGGCGAAGAAGACACCATCCAGCACCACGTGATTCAGCTCGTAGTAGGGTTTGACCTCCGATTCATCGAAGGCGTAGCGCGCCTTCCGCACTTTTTCCGCGTAGAAATCCCAATCCGCAGCTTCGACTTGAAAGCCGCCTTTTTCCTGATCGACGACCTTCTGAATTTCAGCGGCTTCGCGGCGCGCATTCGCCACGGCGGGCGGGGCGAGATCTGCCAGAAGCTTGTTCACCGTTGAGACGTTGCCGGCGGTTTGATCTTCCAGCTGATAGGCCGCGTGATTTGCGTAGCCGAGAAGTTTCGCCCGTTCGGCCCGGAGTTTGGCGATGCGGATCACCACATTGCGATTATCGAATTCTCCGCCTTTGCTATTTCTGGCCAGCGAAGCCTGCATGATGCGCTGCCGCACGCTGCGATTCTGCAACGACGTGAGTGCCGGCTGGCCCGTGGTGTTCTGAAGCGGGATGACAAATTTTCCCTCCTTCTTGTCCGTTTTCGCCGCCGCTTCCGCAGCCGCCATTTCGTTATCGGACAAGCCGGCCAGTTCTTCGCGTTTGTCGAAAACGACAGCGCCGGCATTTTTCTCTTTCAGGACGTTTTGTTCAAAAGTCGTTTCCAGGGTAGCGAGCTCCGCATTCATCGCTTTCAGCTTCTCCTTGTCCGCGTCCGATAGTTTCGCTCCGGCGCGCACGAAATCTTTATAATAACGTTCGAGCAGATGCTTTGACTCCGCGTCGAGATTAAGTTTTTCGCGCTGGTCGTAAAGAGATTGAACGCGGGCAAACAACGCGCTGTTTAACCGAATTGCATCTTCGTGCGCCGAAAGTTTAGGCGCCATGTCGGTCTCTATTTTCTGGCGAGTATCGTTGGTATCGGCGCTGTTCAGGTTCGAGAAAATGGAGCCGGCGCGTTGGAGCAGGTCGCCTGTCCGCTCAAGGGCGACGATGGTGTTATCAAACGTTGGCTTCTCCGCGTTCTTCGCGATGGCATCGACTTCCTTAAGTTGTATTGCCATGCCCTGGTCGAGCGCGGGCACGAAGTGTTCGTCCTTGATGCGATCGAAGGGCGGGACGTGAAAAGGCAGCGTGCTCTCGATGAGTAATGGATTATTCGGCTGCGACGCGGTGGAGTTCGGTGGTGTTGGATCGGCGGCGGAATGCATTGGCGAAGAGAGGAAAATTGCTGCGACCGGTAAAGTCGCAAGGGACGCTAGACGACGGTAGGACTTCATGACGACGCGCACTTTACTCACGTGTCGGGAGTGCGCACGCAATTCGCGCTGCCGCGATTAATTCACATTAACGACGGTGCCGATCGGTATCTCGGAAAATAAGCGGCGCGCGACGTCGCCCGGAAGCCTGATGCAGCCATGCGAGGCGTGCGGGCTCGCGACGTTGCCTTCGTGCATCCCGAAGTCGCGGCAATTCAGTCGCATGAAGTACGGCATGGGTACTTTGTAAATGGTCGACCGATGATCGCGATCCTTATCCGTGATGACGTAATGACCAGGCTGGGTGGAGAAGCCGTCGCGTCCCGTCGAGCAGGATGTCTTGAGAATGGTAGCGCCATTTTTCACGAGTTCGACGGCCTGCTTCGAAAGCGTGATTTCGATACGGAGCTGCTCCGGAGGCAGCCCGCTCCCGAGCAGAAGCTGCGTGGCCCGATAACTCGGACTCCGGGCGGCGAAATAGACCGCGAGCATCTTGTAATGCGCGGTCATGAGATTGCGATTCGCGCCCGCGGTGAGGAGCGTTTGAACGAACTCAGGTTTGCCGAGACCAGCGGCGAGCATCAGCGCGGTGATGCCCGAATCTCCGGCGACGTAATCGCGGATGTAAGTCGATTGCAGCTGCGCCAGCATTTTTTTGTCGGTCGGCGAGGGAAGCGTCGTGTTGGGATCGGCCCCGCAACGCAGCAACATCTGAAGAAGCGGCAGCTGATCTGTTATCACGGCGTGCGCGAGGAGGGGAATGTTGCTTCCGGCGACGGGCGGTTGCGGTTGGTGCCGGCTCAATAGAAAGCGCACGTGAGTCTCATCAGCCGCGTTGATTGCGTCAGACAAAAGCGCGAGAGCCGGAAGCGACCATGTCGCCGAGCTCGCGAACTGCGACGCCACCGGCTCGACGATATTCCAATCTTTTGTCGCATACGCCGCGGCCACGAGCTCGCGACTTTCAGGGAGGGCAAAACGTTCCACGGGCGTGCGCGATACCAGCAGCGCGGCCGCCTTCGCCTGTCGATGAACGATTGCGTAATATAAAGCGGTGTGGCCATGAATGTCGGTTGCGAGCGGATCGGCGAGCGCCCGCAGAAGTGAGTCGATCACTTCGGTTTCGCCGAATTTCGCGGCGATCATTAACGGCGTAACTCCAAATGCATCCGCGGTCTCGACGCCGGCGGCGTTACGTATAAATCCGGAGACGCTGCGCCAATCCTGCACCAGCGCGGCGGAGATAATCGGAGTGCGACGAAGAGCTTCTTCCGCGGACGGGTCGAACTCCGAGGTAAAACAGCCGCGGACGAACCCTCTTCCCGCGAACGGAACGATTTCCGCCTGGCTGATCTTTTGGATGGAAGAATGAACCGCGAAGAGGCCGCCAAACTGTGAGGGCGCTGAAAAACGTGCCAAGACGGCGATCAGCACGAGTAAACTAATCGCACCGAGGGTAAGAAAGAGGCGGCGGCCTGTGAATAGGCGCAGGACGATCACGGCACCGACTCTATCTCAGGCGTCAAATAAATCGAGTGTGACCTGCTATTTGCCGATCGGCAGCTTGCGCCAGCCCTGATCAGCTTCAGAAAACTCCCGCGCGGTGAAACACCAGACGACCACCTTCTTCTTGGCGAGATACTCCGGGTTTCGCGAGCTATCACGGTAAAGCGTTACGCGAACGGGCGTTGCGCCAGAGCCCCGCGTTCCGATCAGGTCCGGCGCAAAGCCCAGCTCCAGAGCCAGCTGGTCGACGAGCCCGGCTTTGTCGCAAAGAAAATCGTGGAAAACGAGGGTATGACTGTCGCCGAGCAATAAGATAGGGCTGTTCTGATCGGGTTGGACGCCCGCGCCGTTAGCTTTTTCGGTAATCAGTCGCACCGCAATTTCTTCGCCGGATAATTTCGGCGAACCCGGCGGCAAGAGGGGCACGAGATCGCCATTGATCACGACGCGCTGCCAATCGCCTACGTATGATTTGGTCGGCCAGCCGGGAGGAACTTTAGATCGCACTTTCTCCGCGATCGCCTGTGCGGCGAGGGCGCATCCTACGCCTGACCAATGTGTGTCCGAACGGCAGTACATGGCGCCTTTCTCATCGGCTTTGTGGGATAGAAAAAGTTCGGTGAGGTCCAGGATATCAACTCCCTGCGCCCGCAACTCAGTGTATAATTCGTGCAGAAACGGTGCTGCGTCCTCGTTCGTCGCTGCGGTCCCCGAAACGGTCCGCTCTGGGTAAATCGCCGCCTTGGCCGGGATTGGAACGAGGAGTAGATCGATGCCCCGCTGTTTGAGTTGATCTCGAAAATCGAGGATCGCCGGAACGGGATCCGCCATCGACGCGTTGGGCGAGGCGCTGACTTTTGCTGCCTCCGCGCCCCAGAACCGCTCGAGCGTGAGGAAGCGCAACTCAGACCGGAGGAAAAGCCAGCCATCGGGCGCAATGCTCACAATCGCATTGGCTTTTGTGAGGGCTTGAACTTTTGCCGACAGGTCCGAGCGAAATTTCTGCTGCCATTCCGTCAGCGACAGAGGGCCTGACTGCTGCGCGAAAGCGACGGTGGCGACGCAAAAAAATGTGAAAAGGGGAAGTCGGCTCGACCGCATGAAGAAATCAGCCCGTGTGAGCCATTGTTTGCTTAGTCGTGCCGGGCCGCTTTTCAATTTCTTTTGCGGAGCGGTTCACGTAAATCATCCGGCGCGCGATGGTCTTCAGCTCTCACATCTTCGTCTATTACTTTCTGCCGTTCACGCTGCTCGTGTACTACGCATTATGGCGTGCGCCGCAGCGGTGGCGGAATCTCTGGCTGGTCGTCGCGGGTTACATTTTTTATGGCTGGGCCGAGCCGCGGTTCATGCCGTTGATGTTCGCAACTACGGCTCTCGATTGGTTGATGAGCATCGTCATCGCGCACAACACCTGGCGCGTCTGGCGGGCGTGGGGGAAACCGGTGCGCGCCCTGCCGCGCGGGACTGCCAGAACGAGAAAGCAGCACTTCGCGAT
>JBBQHM010000130.1:0-5844 GCA_038323965.1 Chthoniobacterales bacterium
CGCACATAGGTCATGCCTACGAGAAGGTGCTGGCCGACGTGCTCGCGCGTTTTCACCGGATGAAGGGGGAGGAAGTTTTCTTTTTGACGGGCGTCGATCAGCATGGCCAACAGGTCCAGCAGTCGGCGCAGCGCGAAGGCGTCGAACCACAACAATTCGTCGATACGCTTACCGACAAGTTCATCGCGCTTTGGTCGAGACTCGATGTGAAATACGATCGTTGGGCTGCGACCACCGACGATCTGCACAAGGCGTGTGTGCGCGGAATTTTGCAGCGCCTTTTCGACGACGGCCAGATTTACAAGGAGAAGCAGGGCGGGCACTACTCGATTCGTCAGGAACAATTCCTGACCGATAAGGAGCGCAACCAGAGTGGTGAGTTTGGTCCGGAGTGGGGGACAACCGAATTCCGTGAGGAAGAGAATTACTATTTCCGGTTGGCGCAACATCGCGATTGGTTGCTGGCTTTGCTCGATTCGCGAAGTGATCTGATATTGCCGGCGTTCCGACAGAAAGAGCTGCGCAACGCAGTGGAGAAGCTCTCGGGCGATCTCTGCATCTCACGCCCGAAATCACGTCTCGACTGGGGAATCGAACTGCCGTTCGACGCCGATTTTGTCTCTTACGTCTGGTTCGATGCGCTGGTCAACTACATCAGCTTTGTGGACTACCGCGGCGATGAGCCTTACGCGCAACAGCCGCCGGCATTCCGGGAGCGATGGCCCGCGCTGCACGTCATCGGAAAAGATATCCTGATTCCCGCGCACGGCGTCTACTGGCCGATCATGCTGCATGCGATGGGATTTCCTGATGATGCGATCCCCCAGTTTCTGGTGCACGGCTGGTGGAACATCGCCGGTGCCAAGATCAGCAAATCGTTAGGCAACGTGGTGGATCCCGATGCGCTGGCCGACAAGTACGGGACGGAAGCGCTCCGCTATTATTTGATGAGCGATATCACCACGGGCGGCGACTCCGACTTTTCGGAAGAGCGTCTGGTGACCCGTTACAACAGCGATCTCGCGAACTCGTTAGGCAATCTGCTCAATCGATCACTCAGCATGGCGCAACGTTATCGCGATGGGATTATTAAACGCGCGAGTGCGAGTTCGCCACTGGCAGCGCTCGCTGCTGACTTAGTGAACGATTACGAGCGAATGATGGCTGCATTTAACGTGCAATCGGCGGTTGATCGGTTGGGCGTTTTTCTCACGGCTTGTAATGCTTACATCGAGACGACGGCGCCGTGGAAATTAGCGAAAACTCCGGAACGCGCGTCCGATCTCGATGAAGTTCTCGCCGGGCTCGCGGAAGCGCTGCGCTTTGCCGCGATCTTGATTTCACCGTTAATGCCTAAATCCGCCGGCGCCATCTGTGGGCAATTGAATTGGACAGGCGAACTGCGACTCGACGCGGCGAAGTGGGGAGCGTTGCCGGATGGGCATCGACTGGGCAAACCAACACCGTTGTTTCCACGGATTGAGGCAGAAGAAGCAAAAGCTTAAAACGGGGCGCAACTCATTGCGCGCATTCTTCTAATTCGACGCCGTCGAGCGTCGCCAGCGCCTCGCCGGCAAAATGCAACGAGCCCGCGATAAGAATTCGTGCCGGATTTTTCTGCGCGATGGTGAGTGCTTCAGACAATGACGACGCCACCCTGGCCGAAGTGTTGCGATCGATCCGACGCGCTAACTTAAGAAGCTCCAGTGCGGGCGTGGCGCGTTCACTGCGAATCGCCGGGAAAATAACGGTGTCGACAATTGGTAGCAAGAGGTTCAACAATTGAGCAGCGGGCTTATCCTGAAGTGCGGCGAAAATCAACGTTGGCCTCTCGTTCGGAAAGGTGGAGCGCCAGGTCTGGACCAACACCTCGACGCCCGCGGGATTGTGCGCGCCATCGATCACGATCTGTTCGTTCCATTGTTGAAAGCGCGCGGGCCAGGTGACGTTCGCAAGACCTTCCGTAATGGAGTCGACCGGCGCTTCCAATTCGAGGGACGTAAACGCTGCGATCGCGAGCGAAGCGTTTGCTTTCTGATGTTCACCCGGCAACGCCACTCGAGGAGTACTCGAGGTGTCAGAAAGAAAGGTGAGTTTGGCAGCGCATTCCAGAGCTCTAGCGCGGATTACGCGTTCCGCTTCGGGCGCCTGCGGAGCCGACAGAACCCGGCTGCCGGGCTTGATGATCCCGGCCTTTTCGGCAGCGATTTCCGCGATTGAATTTCCGAGCCATTGCTGATGGTCGAGTGCAATGGGAGTGATGACAGCGACATGCGAAGGAACGGCGTTCGTCGCGTCCAGCCGGCCGCCCATTCCAGTCTCGAGCACGATGATCTCGCAGGCTTCGTTTTTGAAGTGGAGTAAGGCGAGAGCCGTCGAAATTTCGAAAAAAGTTGGGGATGGACTCCAAGTCTGCGTCGCGCTGCGGATTCTTGTTAATCCATCGGCGACGCGGTCGGGCGATATCATTTCGCCATCGACCTGGATGCGTTCGCGAAACGTAACGAGGTGCGGTGAGGTGTAGAGTCCCGTGTGATAACCGGCGGCGCGACAAATCGCGGCGATCATGGCGCAGGTGGAACCTTTGCCGTTCGTGCCCGCCACGTGGACAACGCGCGCGTTGAGTTCCGTCAATCCGAGGGTCTCGACTAGACGCTCGATGTTCTCGAGACCGAGCTTGATGCCGAAGCGCTGCAATCCGTACAACCAGGCGAGCGCCTCGTTGTAGTTCACTGCGCTTTCGTGAAGTAACGCAGAAATTGCGCGATCTGCTGGCGCAACCGACGGCGATGCACAATGACATCGATGAGTCCGTGCTCTTCCAGAAACTCCGCGGTCTGGAATCCCTTCGGTAAATCCTGGTGCGTCGTCTCCTTGATTACGCGTGGTCCCGCAAACGCGATCATGCTGCGCGGCTCGGCGATGATGACGTCGCCCAGCGAGGCGAAGCTTGCCATGACACCGGCCGTGGTCGGATTCGTGAGCAGAGAGATATAGGGCAACTTTTTTTCGGCATGCCGCGCGAGCGCGCCACTTGTCTTCGCCATTTGCATCAGGCTCAGCATTCCTTCGTACATGCGCGCCCCGCCGGAGGCGGACACGATAAGAACGCCGCGATTGTTGGCGGTACTGGTTTCAATCATGCGCGTGATGCGCTCGCCCACGACCGAGCCCATCGTGGCCGCAAGAAAATTAAAATCCATCATCGCAACGCCGACCGGAAATCCCTCGAGCGTGCCGTGGCCAGTCAGGACGGCGTCGATCAGTCCGGTGCTCGCCTGATATTTACTAAGTCTGTCTTTATACGACGCTACCCCCTGAAACCGCAGCGTGTCGACGGAGTGGAGGTCCGCGTCTTCCTCCGTGAAGCTTCCCGGATCGAGCAGACTTTCGACGCGCTCCTTGGCCGATTGCGCGAAGTGGTAATCGCACTTCGGGCAGACGCGCTGATTTTCCGTCAGCTCAATCTCGTGCACCACGTCGCCGCATCCTGGACATTTCTGGAAGAGCCCCTGCGGAATGTCCCTGCGTTTGCGGCCGTGGCTTTTGAGGGTTGGTCGTTTGAAAATAGCCATGAGAACGAGTCGACGCCACGTCGCGCAGAGGGTGGTGCCGCACAATCGACGGGAGGGCAGTGACTAGTCAAGGAACTCGCGAAGGTTGCATGACGCTCTTCAATTCGGCAGCTTCGCAAAATGTCGTCCCGCACCTTGGTCATCTCATTCCATCGCAGTGGGCTCCACTGGCTCCGTCATGCGGCAGAATTTTTTGGCGGAATAAGGACGCCGGGCCGGGCCACGCATCTGATCGCGGAAGGGCCGATCCTGTTCGACCGCACGCACGACATCACCCGCCCAAACCGAAGTTGTCCGTTCATCGGGTTGCGTGATGCGGGCGGGAAAGAAATTTACCAACGGGTAGGGCTGCTGTTAAGGAATCCGTACGACACTTTTGTGTCGCATTATTTGCTCAGGAAGGATCTCCGTTTCAAACGCGCGCTCGCCGATTTTGAAACCTACGCCCTAAACATCGCCGGCTTCGAGTCGTTGGTGGAAGCAGAGCGTGAAGTGTTTCATTTTGAGGGGTTCGCCAGTGATGAATCCGGCACGATGAACATGCTTGGATTTTTTGGCGTGGTGCCGAATGGATCGACGGACTTCAACGCACTCGTAGCATCATCAAAAGCATGGTATCGAGAACATCAAGGGCTGTTCGACAAAAGTGCGCGTCCGGAATTAAAGCCGCGTCAGCGCGAAGCGATACGCAAAATGCTGGCCGGTAAACTGGGAGCATCGTTCAGTAAATATCTCGGGCGTTATCATTAGCCACGCGCGGCGGTGATGGCATGGACGGAGAGTGCGCCCGCTTTTTTCAGGACGCGTGCGCATTCACTTAGCGTTGATCCCGTGGTGAGAACATCATCCACCAGGAGCAGCCGCATGTTCCTGAGGTCGCAGTTTTCGCGCACGCGAAAGGCGCCGCGAAGATTCTCGATTCGCTCGGCGCGGTCGAACGCAGTCTGGGTCGTGGTGTAGCGCACGCGCTGGAGCGCTTCCTGCACTGGAATGTGGGAAGTTCGACCGAGGAGTTTTGCCAGGAGTGCTGCCTGGTTGAAGCCGCGCTCGCGTTCGCGTGCGGAATGGAGCGGGACGGGAATGATCGCCTGGAAGGTCCTGCCTTCGAGTCGCGGATCGCGCATTGCTTCCGCCAGCCAAGCCACGATGAGATGCTGGAGGTGAACCTGATGTCCGTACTTGAAGTCGTGAATTATGCGCCGTGCGATTCCACGACTGCGATACGCGGAAACAGCCGCATCGAAGTCCAGGTGGCGATGCGCGCAATTCACGCAGGTAAATTCTCCCTCGATTGCGCCGTAGAATTGCTCCGAGCATTTCGCGCAGAAGGGCGCAACGATCCGCGTAAGATTTTTCTCACAGGCGGCACAGAGGTGCGATTCGCGTTCCACGTCGGCTGAGCAAACCGCACAGGCCGGCGGATAAAGCAGCGACAGGATTGTGCTAAGCGGTTCGAGGTCGCGAATTCTGCGCATAGGAAAGCCACCACCGCAGTGCCAGCCACGAGATCGCCGCCGTGGCCAGCGGGATTAGTCCGACGAGAAGGCTTTGGCCGAGCCATGGCAGCGACATTGTCTTTTGATGGGCAAACTTGTTGAACACCCCGGCGGTAAAAATCCATCCCGCATGCATGCCGATTGGCAACCAAAGCGACTTCGTGCAGATCCGCGCATCGGCCAGGATGCACCCGAGCACAAACAGCGTGCAGAAGCTTCCGAGTAGAAGCGGGAGATTCGTGAACTGCGCAAAGGCGCGTGAGATCGAAACGAAGCCCGAGAACCACGCCACGATGACATTGGTTTGCTCAGGCGCCTTCAGAAAATGCAGCACCGCGAAAAGTGCAGCGCTCCAGATCACGGCTGACCAGCGTGAGAGCGAGCGCAATAAAACCCCGAGGATAAGGCCGCGGAAAAATGTTTCTTCGATGAATGGCACCACCAGCGCTGCCATCGCTGCCGGCGCGATCCCGCTCCATCGCGGATGCGCGCGCAGGTTGTACCAGTGCGTTGCGATCAGAAGAGCTGCGCAGCAGAGTAGGGGAATGGCCGCTAGTCCAAATCCAACGAAGTAATCGCGCAACCATCGCTCGTTTCGTTCGAGCTTCAGGTCCGCTCGATTCCGGACCCGGATTAGTCGGAAAAGCGGCCAGAGCCAGACGAGGGCGGCAATCAGCAGCGAACGATGGAAGTAACTTTCGAAGTCGTAATGAGCAAGCCTGGGCAACGAGAGATGCAGCGCCGCCCATTGGCCCGCCCAATAGAGCGGGGGA
>JBBQHM010000131.1:0-5775 GCA_038323965.1 Chthoniobacterales bacterium
CAGCGGCGTTCGAAAGACAAACTGATCCGCTTGGATGACCTGATTCCTGATGATGAGGTCGTCGGAGGAGGACGGCGTCTTTTCGGCGCAACTGACATAACCCATAAACCAAAACAAAACTGAAAGGCAAATATGAGCGAAGAAAAGAAAAACCAACCGGAAGTGCGTGACCTCGAACCGAACAAAGATGCCAAGGGCGGCGGCGGGCATAATAAGCCCAACACGGGCGGCCATACCAAAGGGCAGTAACAAAACCCAGGTTTGCGCGGCGGCTAGTCCGCTGCGCGGCCTGAAATTTCAAAACCCAAACCAAAACCAAACAAAATGAGCGAAGAAACAAATAAACCAACCGAGCACAAAGATCTTACTCCTGACAAGGACGCAACTGGCGGCCGCGGCGGGCATAATAAGCCCGACACGGGCGGCCATACCAAAGGGCAGTAAGTAGCCAAATAGAGAGCCGCGTTGCGGATACCTATGCCGCAGCGCGGCTTTTGCTTTCCCCCTTTGCTTTCTGGCAGCGGCGATCCTAATTCGCTCGCTGAATGGGTCGATTTGGTCCGCTCATTCTCCGTGCGGGGTTTCCGTCACAACGACCGCGCACGCCCGCGCGTGAGACGCGGTTGATATTTCGGACAAATTCGGACACGAGAACTGCGTAATTCTGCGCGATTCGCCCAAACGCTCAACTCTTCGCATGGTAGTTAACGCGCTGATTGCGGCAGACTTCCGCACGAATCGCGCAAAGTCGCGCAATGCGGGAAGTGGGCAAAGACGTCGGCCCGTGTCGCTCGGGCATTTGGAGTGACTGGGAAAGGACGCTCTGGCGAAATTTCGGATTTAGTTCATTCGGTTCCAGTGGATGGATTGCCAACGCGGGTGCTTGCCCGAACGAATACGGATTGCAATTTTCACCGGACAAACGTTAGAAACGCTCTCCGCTTCCGCGGAAAATGCTTACCGCTGACCCTCCATCTTTCCCTCTCTTGCGACTGCGCGCGCGGGCCGTCCACGCCCGCGGAGATACCTACGGAATCGTCTGCGCTGCGATCCTGATTGTTTCGATTCTGGCTGGCATCGTCATTTTTCGCGCGGTGACGAGCCCGCCGCCCGCGACGGTTCGCCCACCGGGGCCACAGCCGCTCGGTTATGCTCGGACGGTGAGCGAGGGGCAGAAAGCGACGCCGGCGGGCAATGCTGATGACCGGGCTCTGAGCGAGGGGATGGAACAATCGCGGCTTTTAGCCGAAAAACATCTGCGCAGTCGCGGCGTGATCGTCCCTGCGGGCGGAAGTTTCCAAGCGCGGTTTGAATACGAGAAAAAAGATGTGACGGAGCGGCTGGAGGCGAATGGAGGAACGTTTGCCCGCCAGGGAATTTCGCCTTGGGTTCGCGGCGACCATTTTTCGGCCGAGGCGCCGAACGTGAGCGCGGTCGAAACCAGTTTTCTCGATGATTTGGTGAAGATTGTCCGCAGTCCGTGGGAAGTCGCGGTCACGGCCGAGCCGACACGAAGTTACCCGAGCGCCAGTGCGATTCTTTACGCTAAGGGCGCGGTCGAGAACAAAGAGTGCCTCTTTTCGTTTCGCCGTATCGACCAGGGGCTGCGTTTCCAGCGGTTTTCCGGTCCGCTCCACAGTGGCGGCGATGAGGTGGAAGTTACTCTCGATTACGATTACCCGGACGCGCCGTTGCCCGCGCCGGTTGCGCCTTCGGCGCCCGAGGTGTCGCCGATGTCTCCAATTCCGCGCGCCTTGCCCGTTGACAAGCCTTCACCTGGCGCTGCCAGGAAGACGAAGGCGAAAAGGCGAGTTCGCCGATAGGCTCCTCTAAGGCAGTCGATACGCGTCGAAAAGCGCAGTTCCTGCGGTCAGATTGCTTCCCCGGACAATGACCGTGTAATTGCCGTGTGCCAGGGTTACCGCGATGGCTGCTTCGTGCGAGTCGCTCAGGGCATAACCAGCGGCGACCATTACCGCCATCTGTGCCGAATCAGAAATCCAATCGTCGTTCGTTCCCAGGAGTGTGCCGTTCGCGTCGTAGAGGTCGAGCGCCGGGTCGGCCAGGGCATTACCGATCCCAAACTTTGCCAGTGAAGGGCCGAGTGCGCGCATGATCATTGGCGCGGAATTGGAGCCGCCGACAATGATCCCGCCGATCAAGACCCGGTCGGCGCCATCGACGTAGGCGCGGGCGCTAATGTTGAAAAGCGTGACGCCGGAGTCCCCGCCGAAATCGTAGAGATCGGTCAGGACAATACCGGCGTTCCCGTTGTTGCCCTGTGCCACGGCGGTGTAGTTGCCGGCGGGCAATTGCACCACCAGGGCGGACTCCAGCGCGGAATTCGGTTGCAGATCGTGTCCCGCCCCGCCGGGGCCGAAAAACGGAGCCTGGGTGTCCGCCCAGTTGTCGTTCGCGGCGACCAGATTGCCCGCCTTGTCGTAGACGGCCAGGGTGGGATCGGCCATCGTTTCGCTGATTCCAAAGCTGGCCAACGTGGGTCCAAGCGCACGCAGGATCACCGTCTTCAGTCCGCTCCCGCTGACAATGAAGCCATTAATCGTGGGACCGACCGAACCGCTGACATAGGATCGGGTCGAAAGATTCGTCAGCCGACTCGGTGCTGCGGTGGGATCGGAGGGAGTCGTAAAATTGACTTCGTTGGAAGGCGCACTCATCCCTCCGGCGGCATCGTAGGCCGTCACGACGAAATAATAAGTGGTCGCATCCGCCAGCCCGGGCACTGCGATCGAAGTCGCCGCTCGAGCATCAAGTGCGACCGGATGAATGCCGGGGAACGTCCCGTATTCCAAACGATAGCCGGCTACATTCGTCCCATCGCTCGGACTCCAGGATAACGACACCGAAGCCGCGCCCAGAATTCCCGCCGGGCAAACGACGCCCAGAAAAAAAAGCGCGCTGCCTACACCGCGACGCCACCCGCTTCGTCCCAAACCAAATCCACTCAACATGCTCCACCTCCCCAAGTTCTGATTCCACCTGCCGCTCACCCTCGATTACAGCAGGCAAAACCCAGAGCCCAACCGCGTGTTTCCGCTTCATGCACCCCGGGGGGCGGGCGAAGACGCAGAATTGACCGAGACAAACGAAGTTCGCCACACTGAACGGACGCGGGCGGAAGTCGCAACCGACAATTCGGAAACTTTTTGACGAATTGCGGTGTCAGGCCGCGCCGGTCAGGCGCGCGTTCTCGCCGAGCCCGGAGAAGTCGCCACCACCAGCGCTGCGAGGAGAAAAGTGATTGCCGCTGACCCGAGACAAAAGCGACAGTATTGATGGAGAATAAACGCCTGGACGTAGAGAAACCAGAGCGTGCCGAGAAACATCAATCCGACCATGATCGGCAAAAAGCGACGAGGCTTAACCCAACCAAAGGCGGCGAAAGTCGCGAGCGAGAAAACGGTGAAGTAACCAAGCAACCCAAGGCCGGCGACGGGCAGCGGCCCGAAATGCGAGTAGCTACTGGAAAGAACCTGCGAACACTCCGCGCCGTCGCCGCAGGCTGCGCTCTGCCCGGTGAGATGCAACACCGTCAGGTAAAGCGCGTCCGCCAATCCGATCAACGCCAGCACGGCGACGATCGAATACACGATCACGAGTGCGCGTGGCATTCGCTTTTCCTCTGGGGCGCGATGGCGGTGGGAGCGGGAAGGTGTCGCCATTTAATTTTTCGTCGCGGGAATCGCCGCCAGCGCGGCATTGATCGCATCGCGAATTCCCTGTGGATTATGGGCCGGCCCGGCGACGGATTTGCCATTCACGAAAACCGTTGGCGTCAGCGAAACGCCGAGCTCGTCGCCGCGCTTTTGGTCGGCCGCAATGCGCTTTCTCACCGCTTCGCTCGCGCGATCGCGTTCAAATTGATCAGAGTTGAGTCCGATCATCTTGGCGTAGTTCCCGAACAATGGCGCCACGTCGGAGGCCTTGGACCAAACGGCCTGCGTTTTGTAAAGCAGGTCGTGCATTTCCCAGAATTTTCCCTGCAACCCGGCGGCTTCTGCGGCCAGCGCCGCAGGCATCGCGAACGGGTGCGGGAGGGTGAGAGGATGCTGGCGGAAAACCAGTCGCACCTTCCCTTTATAGTCGTCGATAATTTTGTTCAACGGATCGGAGAGCGCGCCGCAGGGCGGGCACTGGAAATCGCCAAACTCCTCCAGCGTCACCGGGGCCTTGACCGGGCCGCGCGCGTGGAGGGTCCCGCGTTTGGCCTGTTCCTGCTGCTCTTCCGTCTGCGCGATCTCTTTCTGCCGATAAACACGATAAAGCACGACCCCCACGGCAAACGCGAGGAGGGCGACGACGCCAACGACGATGACCGGGATAAAGCGTTTCACGAGGCCAGTCTTCGATTACAGATTCGGCGCAACTTCGACCACAATTTCAAATACACCTTTTACTTTTGGAATGTCAGCCGTTCAAGCGCCGTCAACTTCGAAGTTCAGGCTCCGCGCGGCGAGTGCCAGTTCGATATCGTGTGTTACGAAAACAAGTCTGATCCCTGTATTTTCTGTCACCCGCAAGGCAGTCGACAGGTGCAAGGCGTCCAGCGTCCCGAGAGGCGTAAGAAACGACTGCGATGCTCGGTTCAGGATGGAAAGGCTCAAATCAACGAGGTTAACCGTGTCGAAGATGGCGTGTGCATCTCTGATCAGATTCGCCACTTGCTGGTCGGTCAGCGCCCCCCGCAGGCGCCCCCGGTCGAGCGTGCGCAAAACTTCGAGGCGCAGCAACACGCTGCTGTAGGCCTCATCCCATTGGCCCCACGCGGGCAAGCTTCCCTGCTGTCGCTGCAACTTGCGCAGCAAAACCGAGGAATCGAGATAGACAATCATCGACCACGCCGATCCGCGAAGAGATCGGCCACCAGATCCACTTTTAACTTAAGCCCCTTTATTCGCTTAAGGGTTGAAACCGGTCGGCGGGCCGGTGCGATCTTCAAGTCAGAGCCGGTGCTTTCGACCGGCACCAGCCTCGCGATGGAATGCCCATGCGATGTGACAATGACCTGTTTGCCTTTCTGGACCATGGCCAAATAATGGCTCAATTTGCTTTTCAACTCCGCCACGCCGGTGGTCATGACCACAATCTAGTCATCTTATAACCATCCCGTCAAGACAACCGTCCGGGCGACTCCGCGTCTGCCAGAGCTCTCGCGGACGGGCACTGGAAATCGCCAAACTCCTCCAGCGTCACCGATGCTTTCTCCGGACCACGTGCGTGCACGGCGTGGCGTCTGGCCTGCTCCTGTTGCTCGCGCGAAATCGTCAGGACTAGTGGACGATATTTCTGGTACAGCATCGCGCCCGCGGCCGCCGCCGACAGTGCCACGGCGAAGACAATGAAAAGCGGGAGGTTTCGACGCGTGAACATTAAAAAAGTGAGCTAACGCTGCTTCGAAGTAGCAGACGAACTGACCAATGACAACCGATCGTTGTCAGGTAAGCGATATGGTCTCAGCCAGTCTCGAAAATCGCTGGCAAATCGCTCTTTTACGCTAATAGCGCATGACGAGCGCTCGCCAAGGCGAGGACGGAAGTGTCTAGAACGAATCGCAGATATCGGCCGCGTTGTTCTCCCCATGGGAGTATGGGCGTTTCTATCTGCTAAAGACCGCTACCAACCTGCGCCTTGACCGAAGTTACGTCCGCGTTGGTGACAGTCCCATTCGCGTTAGTATCGTTTCGGAAGTTTCCCGAGTTTGCTGAGGCGCCGACCTGCCCCTTCACCAATGTTACATCGGCGTTGGTGACAGTC
>JBBQHM010000132.1:0-5757 GCA_038323965.1 Chthoniobacterales bacterium
GAGCGCGCTCTCTGGGAAGATTACCAGAAAGCCTACGGGGCCGTGCTGGAAGCGTGTAACACCAACCTGGCTCGGTGGCACATTGTCCCGGCAGATCGCAAATGGGCCCGGAATCTCTCTATGCTGGAGATCATCGTAAACACACTTGAGAAGATGAATCTGCAATATCCGACGCCGGCGTTCGATCCGAAAGCTATCGTGATCGAATAACGGAGTTGCTGAAGCTCTGCCGCCCGAACCATAAGTCGCCGTGACGCATCCACCGCTTCTACCTATTCTCGGGCCCCTGCAGCCAGGCCGAAGAGCGCGACACGAGGTGAGCTTGCCGGGCGATCTGGTGAAGGATGAACTCCGACCGGTCATAACGATTACGGGCAATTCTCCCGGACCTGTGCTTTTCGTCGGTGCGGGAGTCCACGGCGGTGAATATCCCTCAGTAGAAACGGTGATTCGGCTGAGCAAAACCGTCGATCCGGAAGCGTTATCCGGAACCCTGATCCTGATGCCGGTGTTGAACCTGCCCGCATTTAAGCAACGCACAATGTTTGTGTGCCCGGTCGATGGAGTAAACCCTAACCGTGTGTTTCCGGGCGATCCGCGAGGGACGTACAGCGAACAGATGACTCATGCGCTGATCAACGAGTTTGTGGTTCACGCGGATGCCTATCTCGATCTACATGGCGGAGATATTCCGGAGTCGTTAGTTCCGTTTAGTATTTGCAGGGGAGGTAATGAAGAAGTCGATGTGAAGTCCAGGGAACTCGCGATGATATTCGGACTACCCTACGTCCTCGCGGTTAGTCGGCCGATTCAACAGGCAAAGGGTTCGTCCAGTTACGTCGCGGCCGCTGCTCGAGGAATACCCGCTGTTCTCGCAGAAGCGGGAGGAGTTGGTCAACTGCAGCAGGATGCGGTGGAATTACTGTTGGCTGGAGTAAGTCGTGTGATGGCACATCTCGGTATGATTAACAGCGCGGTATCTGCAGTCGCAGAGCCTATCGTTCTCACGAGTTTCGAGTGGGTTTACGCGAAGTATTCAGGGATGTTCTATCCGGGCGTCTCGGCCGGCGATTATGTGCAGGAAGGGAATGAGATAGGCACAATAGGGTCTCTTTTTGGAGACACGCTCGAGACAGTCATATCGCCAGTCACCGGGCGTATCTTATTTCTGACCATCAACCCTTCAGTCCGTGAAAACGGACTGTTGACGGGGATCGGCGTAGAATAGAGCGAAAGTAACTTAGCTCCGTTTCGAAACAGGCACTTCAGGACCAGGCTCGGTCTCATGCAGTCGACCGTAGTCCACCCGCCACTTTCCGCCTGGGAGCACGGTATAGACATCGACAAAGCGCTCACCGAAGCGAACCTCGTCCCAGGAATAACCGTGCTGGCTTTGCACAGATGCGGCCATCACCGTTTCCGTAGAGACCGTTGATGCGAGGAAGAAAGCGTCGGTAGCCTTCAGATCATCGGCAGTAAGACCGTGGAGAGGGCTCTTGTCGTCAATGACATGTCGGATCGTCAATGCAGCTGGAAAACTGATCATGTGCGCGGGATTCACTTGCAGGTCGTAGAAGCGACGGACTTCATCCCCTTCCAGCATGATTTCGTCCCGGGAAAAGATCATGCGAAAACGCGCTTCAACCATGCTGGTGTGCCGCATATTCGCTACGCGAAACATGAGCGCAGGCTTTCCGTTGAAGTTACCGATCAGAACATTACGACTAAACAGAATGCGCGCGGTCGGTCGCGAGAAACGCACGAAGATAAGACCCGTGATGACGGCGAGCCAGATCATGCCGACAAATATCTCAGCGGTAACGACGAGATGGCCGTAGACCGTGGCGGGATACATATGGCCGTAACCAACGGTAGCGAGAGTTTCGACACTGAAGAAGAACGCCTGCGGAAAGGAGCCGGGCGTCATCTCGCCGATACAGGGACCCCCGAGAGAATAAGCTGCGGCAAAGATGAGGTTGATCGCGATATAGCCGCTAAGGATGGCGAGTGCGAAGCGCGGCCAATTTAACGATAGGATCCAGTGATAACTATCGCGCCATTCGCGCCGAGCGGCATTAATCTTGAGAAATTCGACCCTGCCGCCCTGGACGGAAATCGGACGTGAACTCTTCTTCATGGCTTCATCGGAATTGCTGATGTTACGGCAGCAGTTCGTCAGGGAAAAGTCCCAATGCGCGAACATCTCGTTTCACTTTCGGAATTGGTGCAAACGCGATAGCTTCAGTGCGTATGAAACACATTCTTCTCGTCATCCTGCTGGGGTCGGTAGTTTTGAGCGCGACAGCGGCACCGCCTTCCGATGCATCAATCGATCAAATGATGCAGGCGATGCAGCTCGAGCAGCTCATTGGGCAGACGGTATCGCAGATGGATGTAGCTCTTAGGAGCGGAATTCAGGAGGGCCTTAAAGATTTAACCAAAGGCAAAGAGCCAACGGCTGCGCAACGCGAGGCGACTGAGAAATGTGCGGAAAAACTGAGTGCCGCCATGAAAGAGGAGCTAGCAATCTCAAAGACCAGGCAGCTCTATGTGCAGGCTTATCGGGACACCTTCACTCAGGAAGAGATAGATGGGATTATCGCGTTTTATAATTCACCAGCGGGAAAAGCATTGGTAGAGAAGCTGCCTGTCGCAATGCAAAAGCCGGGCGCTCAAATGCAGGCGAAAATCGCGCCGCTGATGAAGAAACTGGAAGCGATGCGCGTCGATTGCATGAAAGACATCGGCCAGCTGAAGTAGTTTCAGGCAGTAAGTTGACCTAGACAAAAAACCACGCGTAGCAGTTCGTCCCTTCGGCTTGGTCGGATGCATGGAATTCGCAAAAGTTTTGCCCACGCGAATTCATGCATCTCGGAGCACGCCGTTGCCGAAACGCTGTGCAAATACGATTCCGCGGGATTTAACCAAACCGGCAATTCCTGATCGGCTACCGCTGCGAATCGCGAACCAACTCATGTTATGAATAGAAAATCGATTACCATCGCGGCACTTACAGCTGCCGCAGCAGTAGCTTCAATCCTGGCAGCGGAAAACCCAATGGTCGGCGGTGCGCCGATGCTCGCTTCCAAGAACATCATCCAAAATGCAGTGAACTCGAAGGATCACACCACGCTGGTAGCCGCCGTAAAGGCCGCCGGGCTGGTCGAGACACTTTCGGGCAAGGGACCATTCACGGTGTTTGCGCCGACGAACGAAGCTTTCGGAAAGCTACCGGCCGGCACGGTCGATACCCTGGTGAAGCCAGAGAACAAGAAAACACTTACCGGGATTCTTACCTACCACGTAGTTGCCGGAGAAATGACTGCGGCGAAGATCGTACAGGAGATCAAGGCGGGCGGCGGCACTGCGACATTCAAAACTGTGAATGGCGAGAAGCTGACGGCAAAGCTAGCGGGCAGCAATGTTGAATTGACTGACGCAAAAGGCGGCACCGCGACGGTGACGATCGCTGACGTTATGCAATCGAACGGTGTGATCCACGTGGTGGATTCCGTTTTGATGCCGTAGGCGCAGATCAAATTTAGTTGTGTGGAGCGGGCCGCGTGAAAACGCGGCCCGTTTTTTTGGTTCGAAGGGTTAACGCAGTTTGAAGTTGCACGATTTGCAGCGGGCGGTGAAGATGTGCCTCGCACGTGGGGACCCTTTCGCAGACACCGCAACAGGCTGATGACTTCGCGCTATTGACGCGCGTCGCACGTGGGGACGAAGCAGCCTTTAGCGACCTTTACGATAGACTAAGCGGACCTCTCTACTCGCTAGCCTTCAAGATGCTGGGTGACGCGGGCGAAGCCCAGGACGCGCTGCAGGACATTTGCATCCAGCTATGGCGGCGCGCATCGGCTTATGATGCGAGCAAGAGCAGCGTATTTAGCTGGGCGGTACTGATCACCCGGGGACGTGTCATCGATCGCTTACGATCACGCTCACGTCGGCTACGCGTGGTCGCGGGCTCGACCGACGACGAGACGGCCATAGCAGAGCCGAGCGATGCATCCACTACGTCCACCGGGGCGGACAACGTAGCGAATAATGAACAAGCGGCGCGAGTGCGACAGGTCCTCGCTAAACTGCCAGGCGATCAGCGAGAAGCTATCGAACTCGCTTTTTTTAGCGATCTCACTCACCAGGAAGTTGCCGAGCGCCTCCAGCAACCCCTCGGAACTATCAAAGCACGAATACGCCGCGGCATGTTAAAGCTTCGAGAACACCTCCGCGTCCAGTCATGATCACCGACGAACAACAAGACAACGCAGCGCTTTATGTGCTCGATCAGCTCGAGGAAGCTGAGGTCTCGGCGTTTGAGACGGGGCTGTTGGAGAGTGCAGAATTGCGCGAGCTGGTGAGCGAGTTGCGGGAAGCCGCGGGCGATCTTGCTTTCGTCGCTCCAGCCGTGCAGCCGCCGATTGCTCTGAAGGCGAGAGTGATGGGGAGCATTAAAGCGGAACGCCGCGCGAACATTTCTCTCCCCGCCGAAAGCACGGCCACGCGATCACTGGGTTGGATCCCGTGGGCCATCGCTGCGCTACTTTTTATTGGTGCCGGCATGTTAGCGGTTGATCGCGCCCGGCTGCAGCGCGACCTCGTTACTGCGCGCGAACGCGATCCACTGGCGGAGACGACACTGGTTGCTCTCGCGCCGGCGGCGCCAGCGCCATTGGATGCGAAAGCAAGCGTGGCCTGGGAATCGAACTCGCAGAGTGGCGTCATCCAAATCAGCAACCTGCCAGC
Organism: Chthoniobacterales bacterium; assembly: GCA_038323965.1. Classification (GTDB taxonomy): domain Bacteria; phylum Verrucomicrobiota; class Verrucomicrobiia; order Chthoniobacterales; family UBA10450; genus JBBQHM01. The sequence continues at coordinate 4,750 of JBBQHM010000132.1, forward strand.
AGCGGGTTTAGGAAAAGATTATCAACTTTGGATAGTGGATGCCGACCACGCTGATCCGCTCAGCGCGGGAATTCTGCATGTGGATGCGAAAGGTGTGGCGCAAGTTCGCTTCAAGGCGAACGTCGCGGCCCGGCGCGTCAAGGCGTTCGCGGTCAGTGTGGAACGAGAAGGCGGCGTCCCGAAGAAGGAAGGGCCGATCATTCTTATCGGCACCGTTTAGGAGCGTTTTTGGCGCGGTAGTTGACGCAGCTGATACGCTGCCGACAAATGGAATCGATTCCACCACCACCGCCGCCGCCCCCTTCGTCCGCTTCAGTTCCACCGCCGCCGCCAAATTCGCCGCCACCACCCCCGCGCCGTTCGGGTTGGTGGGCGCGAAACTGGAAGTGGTTTCTGCCGACAGGTTGCTTCTCGCTTCTCGCGCTTTGCCTTGGATTTGTCGCGCTAATCGTCGTGGTCGTGTTTGGCGCGATGAAATCGTCGGATGTCTACAAAGAGGCAATGCGTCGCGCGCAGAAAAACCCTGAAGTGATCGCGGCGCTGGGTGAGCCAATTCAAGATGGGATGTTCCTCAGCGGAAGTACTAAGGCTGAAGGTGCATCGGGCGAAGCGAACCTGTCGGTTCCAATTCATGGCCCGAAGGGTAAGGGAACGCTCTATGTCGAAGCGCAGAAATCCTCCGGTAAATGGATTTACAATACCCTTGCGGTTGAAGTCGGGGGTTCGGGAAAGCGGATCGACCTATCCCCTAAATCTGCTACGGCCAAATCAAAACCGTCATCGGATGAGGATGCGACTGACGAAGCTACCGACGACGACAATTTATGGCAGTAGTCTCCTGTCGTTGATTAGATTTAATCGGGTAACACAGTTCCCTAAACTAATAGTCTATGTTTATTAACATTCCTCGTTTGCTACTCGCGATCCTAGTGGGCTTCGCCTTCATCTTTGGGACCGACTACCTCATTCACTACATCTGGCTCACGCCGGACTATAAAGCGACGGCTT
>JBBQHM010000133.1:0-5725 GCA_038323965.1 Chthoniobacterales bacterium
GAAACCTCCTTCGTTCGGTCATCGACTGGCGCCGGTCGAGCTGTGCGCAATGGCGTTCATTCTCGCTCACGCGCTGCCCGTGCTCGCTCAAACGATTGAGCCGTCGCCGTCGCCGTCGCCAGCGGAGGTAGCGGAAAGTGCTGCCACCCAAACGGCCGAAGCGGATCGAGTGATCGTGACGGGGTCGAACATTCCCACCGCGGCAGAAGTAGGTCCAAACCCAGTCGATACCTACCGAACCGACGACATTCAAAAGCTCGGCGTTCGCACCGCGACGGACCTCACCGCAAAATTGCCCGCCGTTTCCGGTTTCTCAGTGAACGAGAATATCTCCAACGGCGGCGATGGTCGCACCGAAATTAATCTGCGTGGTTTGTTTTCCAAAGAAACTCTTGTGCTGGTCGACGGAAAGCGCGTAGCACCGGTCGGGTTCGCTCAAGGTGCTTCGGTCGATCTTAACCTCGTTCCATTCGCGCTGGTGGATCACATTGATGTGTTAAAGGACGGTGCTTCAGCCATCTATGGATCGGACGCGGTGGGCGGCGTGTTCAACATGTTCCTCAAGCACAAGTTCCGCGGCCTCGAAATGGAGGCTAGCCTGGGCAATACTAACCTCGGCGCTTCGAACGATGCGGCGGAGCGAGAAGGCTACATCCTGGCCGGCACCGGCGACGACAAGACTGATATTGTCGTCTTTGTCGCAGATTACGATCGTGCCGCGATTTTTTCCCGCGATCGTGACCTTTCCAGTAGCGCAGACCTCACCAGGTTTGGAGGAAGCGATACGCGTAGCGGTAATTTCGCCGGTCGCGTCGGTCGCTTTGTTCTGCGGCCTGATCTGAAGACACCCACTCCGCACTCGGCGCCAAACGCGCGGACATCACCGGAGTACGTCCTGCGCACCTCGCTGCCGAAAGCGGATCAGTTTTTCAACTATGCCGCGTTTACTGCAGCAATCCCGGCGGCAGACCGCCAGCACTACTACGGCTCAATTACGAAAGATGTCTGCGACAAATACCTCACGCTTTTCGCCGACTTTAAGTTCGCGCGCACGTTCTTTGATTCGACTCTGGCGCCAACACCCTTTGTACCCGATCCATTCAAGCAGGCAGACAACGTTACTGATGTTAGCACACGGGGCGGGTTCAGTGTGCCGCTGAGTAATCCGTTTAATCCCTTCACCAGACCCGACGCTTTCCTACCGGATGGCACGCCCGTCACCACTGGCGTGCGCTACCGCGCATTGGAAGCGGGTGACCGCACCTTCAAGACAACCAAGGAAGATTATTTGTTCAACGCCGGCGCGCGCGGCAACCTGGGCGAACTTGGCGACTACTTTAAAACCTGGAACTACGAAGTGGGATTTCGCTACAACTCCAACCAGGCTCTCGGGGTTTCTAGTGGAATCGTTAGCAAACCTGAGTTGCGCAGAGCGCTTCTTGATACCAACCCCCTGACGGCATTCAACCCGTTTGGCCGCGGGCAGAACAGCCCGGAAGTAATCAACCGGATTCTCGTCTCCACTAAAGAAATAGGGGTGGCAACTTTGACAGACGAAACCGCCCTGCTTAACGGAGACGTGTTTACAGCACCAGCAGGCCCGGTCTCCTTCGCTCTGGGGACCGAGCACCGCAAAGAAACAGTCAATGATCAACCGGACCCGCTGAACACATCCTTCAGTTCGATCGGCGGAGTTGACCTGGAAGCGACGCGCGGGAACCGCGATGTCTGGTCGTATTTCGGAGAACTTCGCATTCCGATCACGAGCTCGAGTTGGAATGTCCCGGGGGTTCACAGCCTTGAACTTTCCGCGGCGGAGCGCGTCGAGTTTTACAGCGATACCAACCTCGCGGAACGACCGAAGTTTTCTCTGCGTTATCAACCTTTTGACTCCAGCCTGACGCTGCGCGCAACCTATTCAGAGGCGTTTCATGCGCCGAACCTTTCTGATCTTGCCCCCTCTGCGGCTGAGCAGTTCGGTAACTTTAGGGATCCTGCGAACCCGGATCCCGACTCCGAAATCTTTACGCGGATTCTATTTGGTGGACAACCTAACCTACGACCGGAGGTCGCTTATGGATGGAACTATGGTGCAGTTTGGACTCCCAAGTTCCTACCCGGGCTGACGCTTAGCCTGGATTTCTACCACATAGACTTGCGCGACCGGACGAATTTCATCGACCCACAGTTTGTGGTAGATCAGAACTTCCTCACCGGCGGGAAAAAATTTCCCGGACAGGTCACCCGCGATCCGGTCACCGGCGAGATCATTCTTGTCAGGGACCTTATTCAAAATATTTCGCGCACCATCACGGAAGGCATTGACTACGAGGCCGTCTACACGTTCGACACCGCCATTTTTGGTCGCGGAAATTTTGGCACATTGACGTTCACCTTGAATGGTAACTACCTGTCGCGGTATGTCGCCGCGATCAATGTCGGAGACAACGAGCGTGAGTACTCCGGGGAAGCGACGGGGTTTGGAGGCTACTTTCCGCATACGCGACTTTATGCGAGTTTGTTCTACGATCTTGGGGGGCTCGATACTGGGGTGACGGTTCACTACATTGGGCAGGGAAGCACCGAATTCTTCGATTCGAAAACCGGCGGGATTGGCCAGAGTAAGATCCGAGAGCAGACTACGCTCGACGCGATTGTTTCGTATACGTTCAATTTTCCGGTCACCACGGCAGAAACCCAAGTCGCAGGCTACGCCAAAGATGGGGGAAAAACTGTGCCGTCTGGCGATGAACACAAAAATGTCGCCCCGGTCTCGACGGCACAATATGGTCCATGCGGATGGAGGGCGTGGCTTACCGGCACCACGATTACTGCTGGAATGAATAACGTATTCGATCTTGATCCGCCTTTCGGCGCAGGGGCTTTTGAAAACGGATATGATGAATCGACCTTCAGCATTAAGGGACGGTTCTGGTACGTCTCGTTGAAGAAGCGGTTTTAGTTTACGTTGCGGCCGACGAGTCGCCCCACCTTCGGGAATAATTGCGGTCGAAGCGCCGCGCTCTTGCGAGTTGCAGTAATGTCGCGGATTTGATGCCGACGTGGAGCGCTTTAGCCTCGACGTGGGGCCTGGCGGATAAGATCGTCGCGCATCGATGCACCGCTGAGAGTTGAAGGCGAGCCGAAGGAAGCGACGTCCGAGTCGCAACTCGACATCGCACATGTTCTGTTCATCGACATCGTCGGATATTCCAAACGGCTGACAAACGAGCAAACCACACTGGTTAACCTGCTTAACGAGCGTGTGCTGAAGACTGGACAATGCCGCGCGGCCGAAGCTGCCGGTAAGTTAATTCGCATACCTACCGGTGACGGCATCGCGCTAGTCTTTTTTACTACTCCCGACGCCCCGGTGCGTTGCGCAATCGAGCTGGCAAAAGCCGATCGACGTGAGCCGCAGCTTGAGCTGCGGATGGGCCTGCATAGTGGACCAGTCGATCAGGTCACGGATGTGAACGCGCGAACGAACGTCGCTGGCTCCGGAATCAACATGGCCCAGCGCGTGATGGATTGTGGCGATGCTGGCCACATTCTTCTCTCGAAGCGACTGGCGGACGACCTCAGCCAATACAGCGATTGGAAAACAAAGCTTCATCCGCTGGGCGAAGTGGAAGTGAAGCATGGGGTTACCATCGCGGTTGCTAATCTTTTCGACGCCGAGGTTGGTAATCCCGCTTTGCCGGAAAAGGTTCGCCGCGCGCGCCAGACCGCGACGACATCGGCACGGCGTCGGACGGTGGCGTGGGTGGCAGGCCTGCTCGCTATCGCCGCGATAGGAGGCGCAGTATTATGGAAGCACAATCATCGGGCACTGGATAACGCGACACTTCAGAAAAGCATCGCGGTCCTTCCGCTGGAAAATCTGAGCGAGGATAAAGCCGACGCGTTCTTCGCCGATGGCATCCAGGACGATGTGCTCACGAGTCTCGCGCAGATCAGCGACCTCAAGGTAATCGGTCGCACCTCGGTGATGCAATATCGGGGCGCGCAGCGGAATTTACGCGAGATCGGACGCGCGTTAGGCGTGGCCAACATTCTCGAAGGGAGCGTGCGGCGTGTGGGCAATCGCGTGCTCGTCAATATGCAGTTGATCGATGCGCTCCACGATCATCACCTTTGGGCAGAGCGTTACGATCGCACGCTCGCGGACTCCATCGGCTTGCAGGGTGAACTGGCGACAGAGATCGCGCACGCCCTGCGGGCCAGGCTCGATCCCGGGCGAAAAGGCGCGGCTGGCGACCCGACCGACCGACAATCCCGAAGCATATGTCCTCTTCCTCAAAGCGAGGGACAAGGAGCATACCGCTGGCTCGAAAGAAGATGCGTTTGCGGTGGACGCGCTTTACGACCAGGCAGTTGCACTTGATCCGAAGTTCGCTCTGGCGCTGGCGCGCCAGTCAATGTGGAACAGCATTATGTATTTTGTGGGACGTCGCCCTGAGCAGAAGATAAAAGCACACGCGCTGGCCACAGAAGCATTGCGCGTAGCGCCCGATCTGGCCGAAGCGCATCTGGCCCAAGGCTTTTGGTTTTTTCGCGCTGAACGAGATTTCGATGGTGCGTTGAAGCAGTTCTCTATCGCTGCGCAGACAATGTCGAATGACCCTGAACTCCTTACATATCTGGGGACGATTTATCGACGGCAGGGTCGCTGGCGCGAGGCGATGGCAGAATTCCAACACGCGCAGGAACTCGACCCGCGCAATTTCCACGGCGACAGGGCCAGTACCTACACCATCCTGCGCAATTGGCCTGCTGCCAGGGCGGAATACCGGCATCAACTCGAAGTTAAACCGGAAGACGAGGAGACGAAAATGAGTTTGGCGTGGCTTGCAGTTTTTGCCGATGGGGACGTGGGACCGATCAAATTCATTCTGCAAAAGCTTCCGCCGGACCAGCTCGATGATGGTGGCCGTCCTAAGGGCAATCTGCCGCAAATACGGTGGCAGGTCTTCATGCTGGAACGGGATTTCGACGCCGCCGAGAAGGTCTTGCTGGAATACCCGGGCGAAGAATTTCCGCCGCCAGCTGTTGCGGAAAAGACTTTCGACCTGGCGTGCACGGCACTGGCCCGCGGTGATTCGGCGACCGCGCAAAGATTATTTGAAAAGGCGCGACCGGCAGTGGAAGCCGCCGCTGCCGCGCATCGCGACGAACCGCGCTATTTGGCGCGCCTGGGATTGCTCTTCGCCTATCTCGGCCGCAAGGAGGACGCGGTGCGGGAAAGTCGGCGAGCGGTCGAACTCTGCCCTGAAAACAAGGATGCGGTCGAGGGCCCGAACTACTCCATTAACCTTGCCCAGGTTTATGCGTGGACCGGCCAGGGCGAAGAAGCAGTCGCGCTTCTGGAACATCTGCTCACGACACCAGTCATGGAAGGAGAGCTGACCCTGGCCAAGCTACGTTTGAGCTGGGAATGGGATCCGTTGCGAAATAACCCGCGCTTCCAAAAAATTCTCGAAGGTCCGGAGCCGAAGACGATTTACTGAGCGTGCGGCGGGGCCCTAAGTCAGCCCATGTAGTAACCACCGTTCACGTTGAGGACGTGACCGGTGATGTAGCTCGCCATCGGTGAAGCGAGGAACAGGGCAGCGTTAACGATCTCGGAGACGTCGCCGAGGCGCCCAAGTGGGATTTGCTTCTTGAAGTTTTCGGTAACTTCATCGGGCATGCCTTTGCTCATGCCGACATCAATGAAGCCGGG
>JBBQHM010000134.1:0-5724 GCA_038323965.1 Chthoniobacterales bacterium
GAACGCGAGCCGCTCTTTGGCACGACCACTTTCTCTGGAACTTCAAAGAAAAGTTCCCACCGATCCGCCAATCCGTAGGTTGCTGCATTGGTGAAGGTGATGTCCTTCTCATCGGCGTCCTTCCTGAAATCGATTTCAGTCGACCAGGTGAATTCGTCCTTCTCGACGGCTTCGGCGCCGGCCAACTCACGAGGAAGGGATGTCTCGTCTTCTTGTTCGAGCGAACGATCATCATCCTCGCTGGCAAGCGCGTCGTCTGCCTCCAGGAGCATGAGGCAAACAATGGCCGTAGTTAGGATTAAAGTGATCGATTTCATTTCGCTTTACCCCGTCAGCACCACTCACGCCACGGCAATTCGTACAACAGAATGGAAACGAATCAGCCGAGGTATAATACCCACAGCCTTGGGAACTGCTCTTTCGCGAGCGTGAAACCCAAGATACTCAAAAGCCAGCCGAAACCGCAAACGGGCGCCGGAACGGGCCGGCGAGCGGGGCTGCGAAGTCGTGTTCGACGGCAAGACGCCGCCGCCGTCGGATTTTGTCTATCCGCGCTCGACTGATTTTCTGCACGGCCGAATCACGCTTTTGCGTTGTAGGAATTAAGGAACGAACGTTCAGATCGCGTCGGCTATGGTTCGCTGTTGAGACCCGGCCTTCTTCTGGAATAAAAAAATGAAAATGAGCACGACTTTTCTCTGTTCTTCCGCCGCCGCCATTTTCTGCGTCGCCGCGACATCGCCCGCGCAATCTCCCTCAGCGCCCATTCCGCGGCCCGCATTCGAGGCGATGACGGCGGACGACATGCTTAAACACATCAAAGTACTCGCCTCCGATGAATTCGAAGGCCGTGCGCCCGGTTCCAAAGGTGAAGAATTGTCAGTGAAATACATTTCCGATCAGTTCAAAGCGATCGGTTTGAAGCCGGGAAATCCTAACGGGAGCTACACCCAAGAAGTGCCACTCGCGGGCATCAAGAGCGCGCCGATCGCGTCGTTCACCGCCAACGGGCAGGCAATGCCTTTACGTTTTCCAGAAGACTATGTGGCTTCCTCGGCTCGGCTCGAATCTGACATTAATCTTAAAGACTCTGACGTCGTGTTTGTAGGATATGGAGTGGTAGCTCCGGAGTACGGATGGGATGACTACAAGGACGTAGACGTGAAGGGTAAAACGATCCTGATGTTAATCAACGATCCGGCCGTTCCTGATCCCGCAAACCCGGCGGCGCTTGACGAAAAGATGTTCAAGGGAAAAGCGATGACCTACTACGGTCGCTGGACCTACAAATACGAAATTGCGGCGCAGAAAGGAGCAGCCGCGGCCGTCATCATTCACGAGACCGAGCCCGCTGCCTATCCCTACTCCGTAGTTCAAACCAGCTGGTCCAAGGAGAACTTCGAACTGGATGCTCCTAACAAGAACATGGATCAAGTGCAGGTGAGATCATGGATCACTCTCGATGTCGCGAAGAAGTTACTTACCGCCGGCGGTCAGGACTTCGAGGCGCTTAAAAAGCAGGCGATTTCCAAAGAATTCCGTCCTGTCCCTATCAACGCCAAGGCGAACTTCGCGATCAAACAGGAAGTGCGGTCGTTTAAGTCTCACAACGTCGTCGGCAAGGTCGAAGGTATGGACCCGAAAGCGCGCGACGAGTATCTTCTCTACTCCGCACATTGGGATCACCTCGGTCGTCACCCGGAGTTAAAGGGTGACCAGATTTTTAACGGCGCATCGGATAACGCTTCGGGCGTGGCGGGCCTGATCGAGTTGGCGCGTGCCCATGCCGCCGCGAAGGCCAATACGAAACGCTCAATCCTATTTATGGCAACCACTGCCGAAGAGGCAGGCTTGCTTGGCGCCAAGTGGTATGCGCAGCATCCACTCTATCCCTTAGAAAAGACCATCGCCGACATCAACATGGATGGTATTAATACCTGGGGTAAAGCTCGCGACATCGAAGACATAAGCTTCGAACTTACTACTCTAGGGGACATGTTATCCGATGCCGGAAAGCGGGAGGGACGTATGGTAAAACCGAATAGCCAGCCCGAGAAAGGTAGTTTTTACCGGGCCGACCAGTTCGAATTTGCGAAGGTCGGCTTACCTTCGATCTATACGAATCGCGGCAAGGATTTTGTCGGCCGACCACCGGAATGGGGCATGCAAAAGAATAACGATTATATTGCGCACGATTACCATCAGGTGACTGACGAAGTAAAACCAGACTGGGACCTGAGCGGCGGGATCGATGATTTGAGGCTGCTCTTTAATATTGGTTACGAACTAGTCAGCACCAACCAGTGGCCGGAATGGAAAGCCGGAACGGAATTTAAGCCTGTGCGCGATGCAATGATGACCAGGAGTCCGAAGTCATCTCGTAATCACTTCCAGTGACATCAGTTCCAGTCATTAGCGTCGTCCTGGGAGCTGTGATTCTCCTATTCGGGAGGAAACTGTTCTGGCTTTGCGTTGCAGCTGTCGGTTTCGCCGCCGGCGTTGAGCTCGCTCCCTTTCTGGTGCATCAGCCGTCGACTGTTCTGCAACTGAGTCTCGCCCTCGTCCTCGGATTCGCCGGCGCCTTGCTGGCTTTGCTCCTGCAGAAGCTGGCAGTCGGGATCGCGGGATTCGCGGCGGGTGGCAAGCTGGCTCTTGCCGCCGCGGCAGCCTTCTTTACGCAGTACGCAAATTACTACTGGGTCACTTTTATTGTTGGCGGCATCTTCGGAGCGCTCCTGCTCTTGGCGCTGTTTAATTGGGCGCTCATTTTCCTGTCGGCCATTGTGGGGGCGTATCTTATCGCTCATAGCGTCGTTCTTCCGCAAACGGGCACGACTTTGCTTTTCGTCGCTCTCGTCGCAGTCGGCGTGCTGGTGCAGACCTTTGTCGGCCGCCGGGCAGCGGCGGCACCAGCGAGTTAGGTTACTGCGACTTCGCCATTGGATTTGTGCCTTAAAAAATAGCACGCGGCGACTTTCTGCTTGATGCAAAGCCATTCAGCAGATGTCGTTACCGGCACATGAAAAGCGTCAGCCTGGGTTTAACTGTTGTCCTTACTGCGACGCTTCTCGTTGCCTGCAGCAGGAAGGCGGGCCCGTCGCCGGTCGTTCAGCCTCCAAACCTCTCCACGCCTGCTGTCCCGAACGCAGCTGTGCCACCTTCGACCCCAGGTGGTCCCGTCGGCCCCGACTTTGCCCGGATGGCGGAACGCTTTAGCGCCTCGGTGGTTGGGATCACCGTTTTCGACGAGACCGGCAAACTCCTGACGCACGGCAGCGGATTTTTTGTTGCGGAAGACGGGAAGTTTGTGGCGGACGCAAGCATCCTCAAAAATGGCGCGAATGGCGTTGTGAAGACGCCGATAAGCAAAATTTTCAACGTCTCTGGCTACGTCACACGTCCGGATTCGCGAAACCTCGCGGTGCTCAAGGCGGAAGCGCAGAGCGTTCCCTTCATCGTCGCGACCAGCGCGACAACTCCCGCTGTGGGCGGGCGGGTGGCGGTAGTAAGCAGTCCGATCATTAAGGACTGGAAAACGCCATTGCAGGGAACAATCGCGACCCGCTCAAACGACGCGGCTGGTGACTATTACGAAATTTCACCAACAGTCGCGAAAGCTCGCTGCGGTTCGCTTGTGATCGACGATCGCGGCGACATCGTGGGCGTCCTGGCGTCGCGCAGTGAAAGTAGTGACGACGCCATTATTCGACCCTTCTCCGTCGTGACGGCATTGCTCTCCGGTTCGCAAACGTCGACCGCCCTGAGCTGGCAACTCACCACGCCCACCCCGACGCCGACCGCCACACCTTCCCCAACGGCAACACCGTCGGCGACTCCCAGATCATCCGTTACACCGGCAAAGCGGAGCCGGCTCATTTACAATCCCGCGCCCGTCTACCCGACCGCCGCACGACGATCGCACTTTCCCCTACGGGGTGCCGGTTCGTATCGGATTCTCTTCGGGCCGGATGGCAAAGCCAGTTCGGTCCAGATACAGAAAACCTCCGGAAGCGAGTTGCTCGATAATGCTGCGATGTCCGGTTTGATTCAGTGGCGCGCCGAGCCAGGCCCGTCCTGGAGCATTACGGTCCCAATCACGTTCCAGCCCTGAGAAAATCAGTGCCGGAAATGCCGGGCGCCAGTAAAGATCATCGCCATCCCGCGTTCGTCAGCGGCAGCAATCACTTCCTCGTCGCGAACTGAGCCACCGGGTTGAATCGCGCATGTCGCCCCGGCCTCCGCCGCGGCCGTCAATCCATCGGCGAAGGGGAAAAACGCGTCGCTGCAGACCGCGCTGCCTTTAAGCGAAAGGCCGGCTTCGTTCGCTTTCCAGACCGCAATCCGGGACGCGTCTACGCGTGACATTTGGCCGGCACCAATGCCAAGAGTACGATCAACCGCGGCGTAAACGATCGCATTCGATTTGACGTGCTTCACCACGCGCCAACCGAAATTCATCGCGCGCAACTCTTCAGGATTCGGTTGTCTCTTCGTCACGACTTTCCGGTTCGCATCCTCCGAATTCGTTTGATCAGAATCCTGCACGAGCAACCCGCCACTGACCGAGCGAATGTCAGTCACTGGGCGGATCCCGCCGGCATCAACCACGCGAATGAGCCGGAGATTCTTTTTCTTCTGCAGAATCGCGCGCGCGTCGGCGTCGAAATCCGGCGCGATGATGACTTCACTGAAAATTTCGCTGATTGCCTTGGCGAGTGGTTCGTTTACGGCGCGGTTACAAATAATGACGCCGCCAAACGGCGCCTGCTTGTCCGTCGCGAAAGCCTTGTCCCACGCTTGCCCGAGATCGTCATCGCTCCCGACTCCACACGGGTTGGTATGCTTTAAAATCGCAATGGTCGATTCGGGGAAATCGCCGATCAGATTCGTCGCGGCGCTGATGTCTAGAATGTTGTTAAAGGAAAGTTCCTTGCCGTGGAGCTTTTCGAAGTGCGAATCAAAATCACCGTACAATGCTGCGGTCTGGTGCGGGTTCTCGCCGTAGCGCAGGCGGGCCGCGAGCGGCAGCGACAGTGAAAATGAAGCGTCGGTTGCCTGTTCTTTATTCAAAAAATTGCCGATCGCGCGATCGTAATCGGACGTCTTAATAAACGCCTTGATCGCGAGCCGTTCGCGTAGTTTCAAAGTCGTCGCGCCGTCGTTATCGCGAATGTTCTCCAGCACTTCCTCGTAGTCCGCGGGATCAACCACGACCGTCACGGATTCATAATTCTTCGCGGCACTGCGAATCATGGAAGGGCCGCCGATATCTATATTCTCAATCGCTTCGGCGAGCGTGACATCCGGCTTCGCGATCGTTTGCTCGAACGGGTAGAGATTAACAACCACGATATCGATCGGCTCGAAGCCGCATTCGCGCGCCTCGGCTTCGTGCTGCGGATTTCCGCGTTTGTACAGAAGTCCTCCGTGCACCCGAGGATGCAGCGTCTTTACCCGGCCTTCCAGCACTTCCGGGAATGCCGTGAAACTCGAGATGTCGCGCACGGGTACGCTCTGGTTGCGCAACAGATCCGCCGTCCCGCCCGTAGAAATGATGTCGATCCCGAGTTTCTCGAGCTCGCGCGCAAATGCTGCGACGCCGCGTTTATCGGAAACGGAAATTAACGCGCGCGTGATTTTCATCCGTGACAGCGAACGCTAAACCGAGCTCAGCGCGCAAGCAGGATATGCTTCGCGGCCGGATACAAAACGGGACAGCAGCCA
>JBBQHM010000135.1:0-5639 GCA_038323965.1 Chthoniobacterales bacterium
AGCTTACGCCGTCATCCCGAGCGAAGTCGAGAGACCCCGTCGCGCTATGACCATTTTTTGCATCGTCATTCAAACGGTGCCGCCGCACCAAGCGTCTGTCATCCTGAGCCGCCGCAGGACGGCGAAGGACCTCCCGCGCGCATTGCGCCTCACACAAGAATCGCTCAAACCGCCGCTCGTAGCGCGACGGGGTCCCTCGGCTTCGCTCGGGATGACCGTGGTGTTGACGGCTTGACCTTGGCCTTCAACGCGTCACGCAAAAACGGCGCGGTCCGGCTTACGCGATTCTGCGCCACTTCTTCCGGCGTTCCGGTCGCGACGATCTCGCCGCCTTCCGCGCCCGCTTCGGGTCCGATATCGACAATGTAATCGGCCTCCGCCATCACGCTGACGTTATGCTCAATGACAATGACGGTGTGGCCGTCATCAACCAGGCGATGCATCACATTCAGCAGCAACTCGACGTCGGCCATGTGCAATCCGATGGTTGGCTCTTCCAAAAGATAGAGCGTCGACTTCGGCTTGCGCATCTTGCGGATGCGCTCATTCGTCGCTCGACCGATCCCGCGCGTCAGTTCCGTCGCAAGTTTTAAGCGCTGTGCTTCACCGCCGCTGAGGGTCGGGCTTGGCTGCCCGAGCTTGAGGTAACCCAGGCCCGTCTCGACCAGCAAAGAAAGCGAGCGCGAGATTTTCGGATGCGCTTTGAAGAAGGTCGCCGCCTCTTCGATCGTCATCTGCATCACGTCACCGATCGATTTGTCGTTGTACAAAACTTCCAGCGTCTGCGCGTTGTAACGATTCCCGCTGCAATCCTCGCACGGGACGTAACTGCTCGGCAAAAAACTCATCTCCAGCTTGATCACGCCCTGGCCGCCGCACGTTTCGCAGCGACCGCCTTCCGCATTAAACGAAAATCGGCTGGAGCTGTATCCGCGCACACGCGAAACCGGAAGCTGCGCAAATGAATTACGGATTTCGTCGAAGACCTTGATGTAAGTCGCCGGCGTGGAGCGGGACGTTTTACCGATGGGCGATTGGTCGACTTCGTAGACGGCATCGATTGCGTCCAGTCCGCTCACTGACGAAAAAAGATCGGCGTTCTTTTGTTTTTTACGATCGAGCGAATGGCGCGCGGCCGGGAGGATGACGTCGCCGAGCAACGTCGATTTACCACTGCCGGAAATCCCGGTGATGACCGAAAGCCGCCCGACGGGAAAACGGACGTCGACACCCTTCAGATTGTTCGCCCGTCCGTCTCGAATCTCGATCCAGCTTTCGAGTTCGGAGATCGAGCGTCGCGCTTTACGAATGGGATGACACATCGGCGAGCGGAGACATCGGCCGGTCTCGGAATTTTTCGCGCGCTCAATGTCCTTCAGCGTCCCGCTGGCGACGACTTCGCCGCCGTGCGAACCGGCACGCGGGCCGAGATCGATAATGTGATCGGCGCGTCGCATCGTTTCTTCGTCGTGCTCTACGATGACGAGTGAATTTCCTTTCTCGCGCAGTGCGGTGAGCGTTTCGAGCAGTCGCAGATTATCGCGCGGATGAAGCCCGATCGTCGGTTCGTCGAGCACATATAAAACGCCGCGAAGATTCGATCCCAGCTGCGCGGCCAGACGAATCCGCTGGGATTCGCCGCCGCTTAACGTCTTCGCGGAGCGACCGAGCGCGAGATAGCCGAGTCCCACATTATCCATGAACTGGAGCCGTTGCTCGATTTCCGGCAGCAACTCCGCCGCGATAGTTTTCTGCGTCCCGCGGAACTTTAGTTTTGCAATCTTGCGTGAAGCATCGGCCGCCGAGAGCGCGGTGAAGCTATCGATTGTAAAACCGTGCACGCGGACATGACGCGCAACGGTATTTAAGCGCGAACCACAACAGCCCGGACACTGCCGGGCTTCTGCAATGCGTTCTGATTCGCGCTCGGCCGCCAGTTCATTTTCGAGCACGGAATCACCGTCATCGCTTTGCCCTGTCTGTAGCGATTGATTCCAGATTTCGCCAAAGCCACCGCATTCTTCGCACGCCCCGTGAGGCGAATTAAAGGAGAACAAGCGAGGATCCAATTCCTCAAAGGCGCGTCCGCATCCGGGGCAACTCATTTCCGTGCTCATCACCGCAAGCTGCCCCCGCGCGTCGAGCAAGTGCGCCGTCCCGCGCCCGATCTGCACCGCGCGTTGCGTGAGATTGCGCGCCTTCTTTATTCGCTTCGCGTCAATAACGCCGACGACGACATCGATGGTGTGTTCCTTGAAACGCTCGAGCTTTCGGAATTGCGCGATTGGAGTGATCTGACCGTCAACATAAAGCGTGTCGAATCCGTTCCGCTCGGCCCAGCGCGCGACGTCCGTATGAAATCCTTTTCGCGCTTTGACCAGCGGCGCCAGCATTTTGAGCGGGCCGCGACGTGCGGCCGATTCGACCTGTTTTACGATTGCGCCAAGGCTCTGCTTTTCCACCGGCAGATCGCAGTCGGGACAGAACTGCGTTCCCGTTTTGGCAAAGAGAAGTCGGAGAAAATGATAAACTTCGGTGACCGTCGCGACTGTCGATTTTCCACCGCCGCGCGTGACGCGCTGCTCGATCGCAACGCTCGGCGGCAAACCTTCCACTAAATCGACATCAGGCTTCTCGAGTTGCTCCGCAAATTGGCGCGCGTACGGCGAAAGGCTGTCGAGAAATCGCCGTTGGCCTTCCGCAAAAAGGATATCGAACGCGAGCGTCGATTTTCCCGAGCCGCTGAGCCCGGTAATGATCACCATTTTGTCGCGCGGGATTTCAACGCTGATGTTTTTGAGATTGTGTTCACGCGCGCCGTGAATCGCGATGACGTTCTTGTTGCTGACCTTCGTGCGATAGCGCGGTGAACTCTCCGCGGCTCGCGCAAGTTCAACGCTGTCATCCCGAGCGGCTGCGAGGGACCTCCCGCCGTCATGGGACCCGTTGCGAGGTCCCTCGCCGTCTGCGCGGCTCGGGATGACCGAGAAACTTGGCGACGCGGATTGCCGTTTCTTCGCGAGGACGCCGCGCAGGAATTTCCCGGTGTAGGAACGCTCCACTTTCGCCACCTGTTCCGGTGTTCCGGTTGCCACAATCTCGCCGCCGGCATCGCCGCCTTCCGGACCGATGTCTATCACCCAGTCCGCTGACTTGATAACGTCGAGATTGTGCTCGATCACGACGAGCGAATGTCCCTGGTCGACCAGACGCTGGAATAATTGCAATAACATCGCGACGTCGTCGAAATGGAGTCCAGTCGTCGGCTCGTCGAAGATAAAAAGGTTGCCACTGCGCGCGCGTGAACCATTTGACAGTTCATGTTTCGCCGTCAGATGCGCGACGAGTTTCAGCCTTTGCGATTCCCCTCCGCTTAACGTGTTCAGCGGTTGCCCAAGACGTAAATATCCCAGGCCAACTTCCTCCAGGACTTCGAGTGGATCGGACAATTTTTCCCGTTCGCCAATCTGCGCAAACCACGCTGCCGCTTCCGTCACGGTGAGTCCCAGCACGTCGTGAATCGATTTGTCGTGCAGTTCGATTTTAAGGACGTGCGATTGGAAACGTTTTCCATCGCATTCCGCGCAGCGCACGTAGAGATCGCTCAAAAATTGCATCTCAATTTTCTCGAAACCGGTCCCGGAACATCGCTCGCAACGGCCGCTGCCCGAGTTGAAGGAAAACGCGCTGGCGGTAAGTCCCTGTGCCTGGGATTCCGGCAAAGCCGCGAAGAGTTCG
The DNA here is from genome assembly GCA_038323965.1 of Chthoniobacterales bacterium. Classification (GTDB taxonomy): domain Bacteria; phylum Verrucomicrobiota; class Verrucomicrobiia; order Chthoniobacterales; family UBA10450; genus JBBQHM01. Next base: position 3,739 of record JBBQHM010000135.1, read on the forward strand.
CGCACGCGATCGTAAAGGCCAAGATACAAAATCGGCGTGGAACGCGGGGTGCGCGCCAGGAGCGATTGATCGACCATGATGATGTCGTGGAAGCGGTGGGCACCGGAAACTGATTTGCACGCGCCGGGTTCGTGCTCGCTGGATTGCCCCTTCGCGACCAGGAGATTTCGATAAAGGACGTCGTGCACGAGGGTTGATTTGCCCGAACCGGAAACGCCCGTAACGCAGGTGAAAACTCCAACCGGAATTTCCACATCGACGTTCTTTAAATTGTGCTCACGTGCTCCGACGATCTTGAGCGCATTCGAGAATTTCCGTCGCGACTTCGGGAGCGCGATCGATTTGCGCCCGCCTAGATAGTCCGCGGTCAACGAACGCGTGCGATTCGCCCCAAACTTCTCCAGCGCGCCGCTGTAGATCAGCTCCCCGCCGCGCTCGCCACGGCCCGGGCCGATGTCGATGAGATTGTCGGCCGCGCGGATGATCTGTTCTTCGTGTTCGACGACGAGCAGCGTGTTGCCTTTATCGCGCAGATTATGCATCACGCGCACGAGCTGGTTCACGTCGCGGGCGTGCAGCCCGATGCTCGGTTCGTCCATCACGAAAAGCGTGTTTACGAGCGACGCACCAAGGCAGGTCGTGAGATTCACGCGCTGCACTTCGCCGCCGCTAAGCGTGCGCGTGGCACGATCGAGCGCGAGGTAACTCAGTCCGACTTCGCAGAGGTAACTGAGGCGCGCACAGATTTCTTTGCGCAGCATCTGCGCGGTAGCGTCGTCAGGCGCAATCTCAGCACTTATAAGGACAGCGCGAGCCTCCGAAATGGAAAGTGCATCGAACTCCGGCAAACGGAGGGACGAGCTCCCGCTCGTCCATGGACGCGCAGCAGCACGTCCCTCCGCGGGGGGAACGACCATTCGATAATTCAGTGCTTCCGACTGAAAACGCCCGCCGTTGCAGTCCGGACATGTGGTGTAGGCGCGATAACGACTCAGCAAAACGCGCACATGCATTTTGTAGGTGTTGCCCTCGAGCCACTTAAAGAATCCGCGCACGCCGTACCAGCGACCGCTGTCTTCGTCCTCCTCGTAATCGCCGGTTTTTTTCTCGCCACTAATGACGAATTCCTGGTCGGATTTCGGCAATTCCTCGAACGGCAGGCGGATATTGATCTCCTCGCGCGCGCAGGCACGGAGCAAATCTTTCTGCGATTCGCCGAACTCCTGCCCGCGGAAAACGCGCACGGCGCCTTCCGCGATCGACAGCGAGCGATCCGGAATCGCTTTGTTCAAATCGATCGCGATCGTCCGTCCAAATCCGCGGCACTGGGGGCATGCTCCAAGTGGATTATTAAAACTGAAAAGTCCCGGCGTGGGTGGTCGGATATCGAGATCACAATGCGCGCAGTGCCACCCGGTGGAAAAGGGGTGTTCCTTTTCGGATTCGACGTCGATGATGTTGACGCGATCCTTGCCAAAACGAAGCGCGGTCTCGAGCGCTTCGGTCAATCGCGTCCGATTTTCTTCCGTGATCGCGATGCGATCCTGAATCACCTGCACTCGCGCACCAAGTCGATCAATCTTCGCGTCGGTGTCCACGCGCACGACTTCGCCATTGATCCAAACGCGGAGGTAACCTTGCTGCTGCAGAAAATGAAAAAAATCGCGCGGCTTGGTTTTCTCGGGAACGGAAACCCAGAACGTAATGAGAACGTTTTTCGCGGTGCCACCCCGCCGTGAGCCCGGCTCGCTTTTTCCGTCATCCCGAGCGGAGCCGAGGGACCCCGTCGCCGGAGATGAAGCAATCTTCTTCCTGGCACCACGGGGTCCCTCGACTTCGCTCGGGATGACCGATTGGCCTAGCAGCGCGAAGATTTCATCGACGATTGATTTTGCTGTTTC
>JBBQHM010000136.1:0-5512 GCA_038323965.1 Chthoniobacterales bacterium
TGGTGATCTTAGCGCAGTGGCCCCACCCGTTCCCATTCCGAACACGGAAGTGAAACGCTGCAGCCCCGATGGTAGTGCGACGATAGGTTGTGCGAGAGTAGGACGTTGCCAGAATTGATGCCCGGCATCTTGGAAACAAGGTGCCGGGTTTTTTCTTTCCCGTTTGTAATTGCTTGAATATCGGGAGGCTGCGCCGTCTAATTGCCACATGAAAACTATCAAAGCATTGAGTCTGCTCGTAGCAGCGAGTCTCGCGTTGGGCGGTATCTCATTCGGCGCCGCCAGCGCCACAAGCTATCAAGTCACAGGACCGATCGTTGAAGTTAACGACAGCGTGATCGTGGTGATGAAGGGGAAAGAGCGGTTCGAGGTTAACCGCGATTCAAGCGCCAAGGTGACAGGTGACCTTAAGGTCGGCGAAAAAGTCACCATCATGTACACGATGACGGCGAAGGAAATTGCAGTAAAGGCGGAAAAGGGCAAAAAAGCTGACGCGAAAGCCACCGCTTCGCCGAAGCCTTAACGCACTCATCGCGTTAATTTATGCTGGCCGTGAAATCCGCGGCCGGCTGATTAAAGAACAAGCGCCGGGGAGCAGCGCACACCCGTTAAGTGCATTGCTCCGCTAGCGCCGGCCGCCGCCAAGAAGCCCGCCCAGCACCCCGCGCACAACCTGGCGCCCGAGCTGGCTGCCGACTGCACGAGCCGCACTTTTAGCCATTGCGGTCGCAAGCGTGTCTCGTCGTCCTCCCCTTGGACCGATGTTCGGTTCGAAGACCGATTCGGCCGACCCAAGAATTTTCCCAAAAAACGATTCCTTCGCCGCGGTCGGCACTGATGCGCCAGGTGTTACCGCCGGCGCTCCCGCGGCTTGCACTTTCTCCCCTGCCCGGGCCTGGAGTTTTTCGTAGGCTGACTCGCGGTCGACGGCTGCTTCGTAATGCCCGGCGAGGACCGACGAGCTCATAATTTGTTTCCGCTGGTCAGCCGTGATTGCGCCGACCTGACTTCGTGGCGGCACGATTTTGGCGCGTTGTACGATCGCCGGGGTCCCGTTCTCATCCAGCAATGAGACGAGCGCTTCTCCCACCGCCAGTTCACCAAGCGCCTTTTCGACATCAAGTTTCGGATTTTGGCGAAAGGTTTGCGCAGCGGCAGTCACCGCTTTTTGGTCGCGAGGGGTAAAAGCGCGCAGCGCGTGCTGGATACGATTGCCCAGTTGACCCAAAACAATGTCGGGCAGATCGAGGGGGTTCTGCGTTACGAAATAGACGCCAACCCCTTTCGATCGGATCAGCCGGACCATCTGCTCGATCTTCTGCAGAACGGCGGGCTCGATATCGGCGAAAAGAAGGTGCGCCTCGTCGAAGAAAAAAACGAGCTTTGGCTTTTCGGGATCGCCGATTTCGGGCATGCGCTCGAAAAGTTCCGACAACAGCCAGAGCAGGAAAGTCGCGTAAACCTTGGGGGATTGCTGCATCAGTTTCTCCGCCGCCAGGATATTGATGCTGCCGCGACCATTTTGGGTTTGGATCAGGTCGTCGAGATCGAGGGCGGGTTCGCCGAAGAATTTGTCCGCGCCCTGCGACTCCAGCGCCAGCAAATTGCGCTGGATTGCGCCGGCGCTGGCCGCCGAGACATTGCCATACTGCGTTTTAAACTGGTCCGCGTTGTCCGCGACGTACTGCAGCATTGACCGCAAATCTTTCAGGTCGAGCAGGAGAAGACCGCTTTCATCAGCGATCTTGAAGACCATGTTCAGGACACCTTCTTGGGTATCGTTCAAGTCCAGCAATCGGCCAAGGAGCAGCGGGCCCATTTCCGAGACGGTCGCGCGGACCGGGTGACCATTTTCGCCGAACACATCCCAGAAAACCACCGGCGACGCTTCCGTTTTGTAGTCGTCGATCCCCAGTTCTTTCACGCGATCGGCGATTTTGGGATTACTGCCGCCAGCCTGGCTTAATCCCGCCAGATCTCCCTTCACATCGGCCATAAAAACGGGTACTCCTCGCGCGCTGAAATTCTCGGCCAGCGTTTGCAACGTTACCGTCTTACCTGTGCCGGTGGCTCCGGCAATTAGGCCGTGCCGGTTGGCCATTTTAGGCAGCAGATAAATAGGATCTTTCGCTTTCGCGATGAGGATCGGGTCGTTCATTTCTGCAAGAGAGCGATTACCGGTCTGCAATCAAGAGGACAGCCAGATGGAATATGACGACGCGACGAAATTGACTCGCCCGCGCTTCACGTTTTCAATGCACTCGCGCCGATGGTTTCTATCCTACTCTTTCACTTCTTCGCCGGACTAGTGGCGCTGGGATTTCTCGTACTGGTGGTGCGACGGCGCAAAATGCCGACGCTACTGCGCGGAATACTGATCGTTGGCGCGACTGCGATAGTTGTCTACGTCGCGTGGACGTTCGTCATCGTCCTCAACGCGAGCCCGGCGACGCCGTGATAATTAATCCGCGACGGCGACTTCGGTATTGGCAATCTCGCCGATCGTCGTCTCCGGCGGCATCACGTCCACGGGCGCGGCTTCGAGCGCAATAATCGCGAAGCGGCCGGTGCCGTGATCGGTATTGAGCTGCATCATTTCACCTAACTTGTGTCCCAGCAACGCCTGCCCGATCGCGGTCTTGTAAGAAATAATGCTGCGCTCCGGATCACCATCCCAGGCACCGAGGATTGTGTAGGTCTCCTCCGTGTCGGTATTTTCTTCGCGCAGCGTGACGATTGTCCCGATTGATACCTGAGAGGTGTCAGCGTTTTCGAAGGTCGTGCCGCGCGCATTCTCAAGATGCTGCTCGAGCTCGACTTTCTGCCGCATCAACACCGCCTGCATTTGCTTGGCGGCCTTGAATTCGAAGTTTTCACGCAGATCGCCATACGAGCGCGCGACGCTGATCTCCTTCGTATTATCGGGAATCTTCTTCTTCACCAGCTCTTCGTATTCGGCTTTACGTCGGTGCAGACTGCTCCACGAGACGACTAGTGACTCATCTTTTTTTTCTGCGGACGCCGCCTGCGCTCCGGTGATCATGGCCTCAAGTTCGGGATATAATTTAATGATGCGGGCCAGGAGCGATCGCTTCGTTAACTCATCGAATACGGGCGTAAGCATCAGCTTGCGCATCGAATCGCGAGCGGCATTGATCGTTGCGCCCTCGAACATGTCGGGGATTAATTTCCGATCATCGAGCAGCACGTCGCGTAGTCTGTTCCCACGCGATTCGTTATGCTGATCACGCTCAATGGCGGATAGAATCGCGCCGAGTAATTCCGGCGTCATGAGGTCGGTCCAGCGCGCCCGATCCTTGCAAAGCCAGATGAGCATCTCGCTCGTCGCAGAATGTTCGCGGATGGCACGTTCGAGCGTGGTGCGGAGCTCGCCGAGCTGGTTCGCTTCGGTAAAGACTTTTGGAATGGCAGAGACAAGCCGCGGCTGATTCTCCAGCATCAAGCGTAAGGCGCGCTCACTCCAGCGCGAGCCCAGTGCTGCCGGGAGCGCTTGCAGGACACGCCGCTCTTTCGATGCCGGCAATTTGGGCAGGATGTTCACCAGCCGTTGCTCTTCGTCCTGAATCAGCTTCGCGAGCGTGAACTCCGGCCGGGCTATATGCAGCTCCGGAGTTCGTTGCAGCAGGTCGTCGCGCGCAATCACCAACTCGAAGGCGAGCGCCGGATTTAATTTCTGGTTCTTCGCCGCCGTCTCTTCGACCGCCGCGATGACCGGCTGAAGCTGCACTTTTGGGTCCTTGAAATCGTGATGAAATTTGATGATTTGATCGAGAGCTGCCGCCTGGTCTTTGGGCTGGCGGGCCTGGCCGAAAAATGCCAGCAATTCATCAGCGTGCGAGACGGCTTCACCGCGCAATTGCACGGGCTCACTCTTTTTTGTCGGCAAAGAAAAATAGCCCGTCGTTTTGAGCAGCTTCTTGGTCGAGTCCCACCAACGCTTCAGTTCAGCCTCATTAAAGACGTCGCCCAGCAGCATTTCGCTAATCTGAGACACTGTCGCGGAACCGCCGACGCTCTCCAAAATGTTGCGCACCACCGCGGCGGGATCACTCTTGGCCAGCTGCTTAATTCCCGGTAGATCAGTCGCTTTCCGCGTCAGGAAATGCGTCCCGGGAAGAGGCGTGAGATTATCCGCGGCGTAGGGCAATTGCATCGCGTGGCCCTTCTTGGTCGCGAAATCGATGACGATCTGATTGAGCAGAAGATTCCATTCGGCGACGCGACCGAATCCCCAGCTTTTATGCAGGCAATAGGTCCCAGCTCTGAGTTGATCGAGTTGCTCGGCCTGGCGGGAGGTTATTTTCGCCGACTCGACGAGCTTCTGCAGTTCAGCATCCATCGGGACGCACAAGGTAAAGCGAACCGCGATGTTGGCGAGAGGAAATTGGATTCATGTTTGCGGTGCACCGCGTGACGTGAAACCGTGCGCGCTGTGCCAACGAGTATCTGGTTCTGGATCGCGTTCCACGCAGGAGTCCTAATTGTCCTCGCGATCGATCTGCTTTGGCAAAAGCGAACACCAGAGCCGGTCACGATGGGCGAAGCGGCATTCTGGAGCTCCATCTGGGTAGTGCTTTCACTCGGGTTCAATTGCCTGGTGTGGTTTCTGATGGGGCGAGAGCACGCGCTCGATTTCTTTACCGGTTACGTCATCGAGTACTCGTTGAGCGTCGATAACATTTTTGTTTTCGTGCTGATCTTTTCGTTCTTCCGCGTCCCGAGCGAATATCAGCACCGCGTCCTGGTCTGGGGGATCATCGGCGCGTTCATCCTGCGCGGCCTGATGATCTGGTTCGGGATCGCCTTGGTTGAGCGATTCCAGTGGATACTCTACGTCTTCGGCGCGTTTCTCATCATTACCGCGATCCGGATGTTGAGCGGAAAGAACGACCTCGACCTCGAAAACAACGCGGTGCTTCGGCTCTGCCGGAAGTGGTTCTCCGTTTCCCCTAATTACGATGGCGACAAATTCATCACCCGCGTGAACGGCGCGATGATGCTCACGCCCCTCGCCCTGGTCCTGATTGTCATCGACGTGATGGATCTCGTGTTTGCGGTCGATTCGATTCCCGCGGTCTTCGCCATCACGCGCAACAGCTTCATCGTCTACACCTCCAATATCTGCGCGATTCTAGGGCTGCGTTCGCTTTACTTTTTACTCGCGGGGCTGGTCGGCCGTTTCGTTTATCTCGAGATTGGACTCGCTGTAATTCTCGCGTTTGTCGGAGCAAAAATGGTCTCGGCGGAGTGGTTCCATGTGCCGAACTGGGTCTCGCTCGTCGTGATCGCATCAATTCTCGCGATCACGATCCTGGCTTCCGTCATCGCCACCAGTAATGGTGTCGCCGCGAAGAGCCAGAAATGAAGTGTTGCGCAGACCATGCGCCTTTTGGTTAGCTCTCTTCACCATGAAAACGTTCGTCGTTGCGTTGGTGGGATTCGCGGTGGTGGGAACTTGCCTCGCGGACATCCACGACCCGCCGTCGAACGA
>JBBQHM010000137.1:0-5410 GCA_038323965.1 Chthoniobacterales bacterium
CCTTGATCCAGCGCTGACGCGGGTGCTTTAAGCGCCAAATCGCGAGACGTAGCACGTCGAGTTGCGCTCGACGTGGCGTAATTTTTTTGCATTCCGAGATAATTCCTCTCCGCCGAGCAATGAGGCGGCGGCGGACGTAGGCCTTTCCCCATGGACATATTTTCGCTTCTCCGAATCTGAACTAGATTTCGCGCGGGATGCCGAATTTCGCTTATCGCGCTCGTGATGCGCAGGGAGGGCTGGTCGAGGGAACGCTAAATTGCCCCGACCGCTCCGTCGCCATTCGTCAGATCGAACAACAAAACTACATTCCGATTCGGATCGACGTGATCGGCGCCGAAGCCGGCCCCGCGAAAAAAGAAGGGGCGATCGCGGCCATAACGGAAAGGCCGGCGCAAACTGTGCGCATGTCGCACGGCCAGTTGCTCGTATTTACGGAGCAACTCGCTCACCTCCTCGAGGCGGGCATGACGCTCGATGAAGCGCTCGCCATTCTCGACCGGCGTTTGAAACAACCGCGAGTGCAGCAGATTACTCGTGCGCTGCACCAGGGTTTGGTCGAAGGGCGCAGCTTCTCGCAGGCGCTGCGCGATTTCCCGCGGATCTTCACTCCGCTTTACGTAAATCTCGTCGCGGCCGGCGAAGCCAGCGGCGCCCTGCCGGAAATTCTGATGCGTCTGGTGAAGCACCTGATGCAGGAAAAAAGTCTGCGCGATCGAGTCCAGCAGGCGCTCATTTATCCAGCGTTTCTGGCCGTCGCCGGCATTGGCCTGATCACGATTTTCATCACCTTCATGGTGCCGCAGCTAACGGGATTTATGTCGGCCAACGGTGGTTCGCTGCCATTGCCGACACGGCTGCTGTTGTCGGTCCATCATGCCATCACATCGTATTGGTGGCTGGCGGCATTGATCGTCGCGGGCGTCATCGCCGGGTTCCGCGCGTTTGTGCGGAACGACGAAGGGCGCGTGACCTGGGACAGGCTGCGTCTCCGTCTCCCCGGCTACGGCCGCATCATTCGGCACAGCTATTACGCGCAGTTTTCGCGGACGCTTGGCACTTTAATGGAGAATGGAATTCCTCTGCTCCGCGCCCTCGATCTCGTCACCGAGATTGCCGGTAATCGTTATCTGGAGCTCAAGCTGGCCGAAGTGCGGCGCGCGGTGGTGGATGGCGCCCGGCTTTCCGCGGCGCTCGAAGCCCAGCAGCTATTTCCAGAACTCTTCACCGACATGATGGCGGTGGGCGAACAGACCGGGCATTTCGCGCAGACGATGCAGACCATCGCCGATGTTTATGAGCGCGAACTCGATCGGACGGTCACTATTATTTCAGGACTGATTCCGCCGCTGATCATTGTGCTGATCGCGGTCGTTGTCGGCTTCGTCGTTTACAGCATACTTTCTGCTGTGTTCGAGATGACCCATAGCTTGCAGTTCCGACCGCATTAACCTAATCTTCGAACGCTTTTCCATGCTGCCCCGCACTCTCGCGATTGCACTTCTTGCCATCGCCGTCACCTCGCTCCGGGCGCAGCAGGCCTCCACCACTTCACTCCCGGCGTCGCCGGAAGCGACCAATCTCACCGCGGAACGCCCAGCCAGCGCGTGGCTCGATCTGCGGCAGAATTCCGGCGCGAAGAGTAAAACCCAGGCAGCTCCGGCGTGGATTGAATCGGTCAACCTCGTCCCTGCCCCAAATGGCCCCGCTGGCGAAGCGCATACCGTTTTGCGGATTCGGATTCAACGTCCCGGCACTGAGTATAACGCGATGTTTTTTCGCCTCTTCTTTGACGACAAAGCGGAGGCACGTCCGGAATTGGTGGCGTGGGATGAATCCGGCACGCAGGTCTTGCGGTCGGGGCAGCTCGGTAGCGGATTGGATTTGCCCAGCTCCGATTCCGTGATTGTTCCGCTGACCTCGGCCTCGACCATCGACATCGAGGTTCCCGGCGACGGCAAGACGATTCGCGGCGCTTACCTTGATTGGATGACGAGCAGCGAAGTCCTGCATCCACTCGCCGTCGAGCATCGCGATGTGATTCCCGAGCCCTTCGGATCAACTTCCCCGCTGCACGCTCCAGCGCAGGATACGGAACGATTCGGCACCGTTACGGCGACGCTTTCGAACGAGACAATTCGCATCGGGTCGGGCGCGGATCAGGCCGCCGTCTTCGAGTTCGGGATCGAGTCCGATCCACTTTTGGTGCTGCTGACGTTTGAAGTGGCGAGCCCGCGAGTCGATACGCCGCCGGAGATTTATGTGAATGGCGTGGACGTCGGCCCGGTTTCGCTGGGGTTGCCCGAGCTGGCCGATCCGGCGTTTCGCGGCGAAATGGAATCGCTCGTGCGCGAGATGCATTTCCAGTACACCGGCTGGCTGCGCGCGCAAAAAATCGTGCCCGCTTCGAATCTGCACGTCGGCTCCAACAGCATCATGATCCTAAGCGGTGCGGGCAGTCCGGCCTCCGCCATTCGCGCCACCCAGGTGCAGCTGAAATATCTTTGGGATAAATCCGATTATCTTTTGAAACCGTAGCGGCGCTGCGTTGTCTAAGATCTCATGACCCGCAAACACGACGCTTTCACGTTGCTCGAGATCATGCTGGTGGTTACGATCATCTCGCTGCTGCTGGGTGCTGCGATTTACAAACTTGGCGGCAACGTGGAATACGCCAAGCACACCAAGATTTCGGCCGACCTTCAGAGCATCAGCACCCAGCTTAAACTTTACGAAAGCATGAATGGTTTCGTGCCGACCACCGAACAGGGCATCCAGGCGATGATCGTGCAGCCAGACACAGACCCGCGGCCAGTTCGCTGGTATCAATTATTCAAGGACATGCCGAAGGATCCCTGGCAGAACAATTATATTTATCGCTCCCCGGGTCAGAAAAATCCCAGCAGTTACGACCTCTATTCCGCGGGTCCAGATCGCACGCCGGACACGGCCGACGACGATTACGGGCAGTAACTACTCGTCGTCCGGATCGGGAGTCGGGACGACGATTTGCGCCGGCGGCGTGGCGGCGGGCGCTGTATTCGTATTTGGCTGGCGCGGAATCACTCCCCGCACGCGCGGTTGATTCGTGGCCGGCTGAGGCGGAACGGGAATCGGTTTCGGGGGAATTACCTGGGGCTGCACGATGCCGGGGACTGCCATCGGAGTCGGCGCTGGGACCGCCATATTCGGTTGCTGCATCGGCATTCCCGGCTGCTGCACCGTGCTCGTGATCGGCGCGGTCAGTAGCGCCTGATTGAAGGTGAGCGTCGCGAATTTTCCATCCTTACTGATGGTGACGCGCGTGGCCCCCACTTTGTCGGACCACTCGATGCTGGCGATGCTGTAACCATCCACCGGAGCGCGAGTGGTGATGTATTTTTTGAAGTTGCGATCACTGCTCGATCCAATCGTCACCATGTCGCCCTCGGGCGATTTGGCCGCGTTCGCTACGAACAGATCTTTCGCGAAATCAGGAGTCGCGGCCGGCGCGATCACCGCGGTCGCCACGGCAAAAGGCGACCGAGTCATCATCGGCTGATAGCGGGCGAAGTCCGGGCGTTTCGGCAGTTCATCCGCCCGGACACCGTGCAGTGCGAGCAAGCTTAAAGTGAGGAACGCGACGTTTCTCATTTGCGTGCAGCGGGAGCGTACCAACGCGCCACCTTGAATTTTCCGTGCATCATCGTGGGATCGTTGCTGTCGATGGCAAGGTTCACCGTCTCGAACACGATGAATGCTTCCGGCTGCTGCACTTCGTAAAGAAATTGCACGAGCGGCGGCCATGGACTCTTGGTCTCGATTGAGGCAAAAACACTTTGCCGGTTGGGAGTTGTCTCGCCCGCACCGAGCGACGGATTTTCGATGAGAATATTAAATTTGCCGGCCGCCTGTTTCAACTGGTCGAGCAAAGTGGAAGCTTCCCCCTGACTCTTCAGGACGGGTTGATGTTTACGCAGCCAGTCTTCGCGTTTCGCCCACAGATCGCGATCACGCAGATAGACGCTCTGCTCCAGGCGACGAGCGTTGCGTTGCGCGACATCTGCCCGCGCGCGACTAATGCCGCCCGACAGCGCGCTCCACAGAAATAAATTCAAGAAGAGGAACACCGCGCCACCGACGATCGTCGCCAGGATGCGTTCGCGCCGATTCATCTGCTGGAGGAACGCGAGGTTCATTTCGGTTTTCCTTCCAGTCGGAATTGCGCGTGGTTACTGGCGGGCAGGATGCGCGGGTCGGCCATGGTGAAGTTCCAACTCTTGAGCTCCGCGTTCTTTTTTACCTTCTCCGCAAATTGATAAGCCAGCGCGGCGCTACTCGCTTCGCCTTCTACCGAAATCTGGCGCGCCGACTGGTTGTAGGTAGTGATCTGCACGTCCGGGGATGGCAGACTCTCGTAGAGATGCAGCAGAATCTCGACTGGATAGAAATGCGGATCGACCGCCGGGGCCAGCGCCTTCCAGTTCGCGTCGGAAACTTTCACGAAATCGGTTTGCGGCGCGTCGCGTGCGATCATTTTGTCGAGCCGTCCTACCTGAAATTTGAGGAAGAGGAAATAAATCAGGGCCACCACTACGATCGCGGCGTAGGCACCCGCGGCGATGATCAGTCGCTTGCGCCATTCGCCGCGATTCACAAAACGCTGTCGGCGAAGGCGCCAACTTTGCGGCAGCAAATTCAGCTCGGTTTTACCGGGCGGAGTCTCGACCCCAATCAGTTGGCTGCGGCTGGCCAGTAATGACTCGACCACACCGCGCAGTTCGTAGCATTTTTCATCGAGGAAAATATTTGCGAACGACGAATCGATTCCCTGCAGCTCCGCATTCATCGCCAGCTGCGGAAGCTCGGCCTCGAGCTGCGCCGCATCCACCCCGTCGAGCGTGCGCGCAAAACTGAGTTTCCCGTTTTCGGTGATCGCAGCGATCAGCGCGCCGCCCTCCGGGAAGATCAGGAGCGCGCGACTATCGGCCGCATGCGTCGCGCCTCGTTGCGCTGCGTAAACCGTGACCTGTCGCGGAATCAGATGGTTGGCCAGCAGCGGAGCGGCGATTTCGTCCAGCCTCGAGTTTTGAATTGCCACCGCCGAGATCACGCGTTCGCCTTCCACTTCTTCGATCGTCTCGAACGCGCTCGTCATCTCCTCCGCTGCAAACGGCAACGCTTTCTCCATTTGAATGCGGACCATCTCGGCAAACTCCGCGCTCTCCATGGCAGGAAGTTTTAAGCGTTGCGCTAGAATCGCTGAGACCGGGAGACCGAGCACAAAGTCATCCTCCGGCTTGATTAGCGGGACCGCTTCTTCCAACGACGCGAGCGCGCGGACCGTCCAGTGTCCGTCAGGTTCGTTGGACTGGATCAACTGCCAGCCTTCCGCGCCGGGAACGATAAACGTCAAAGCTCTTTCCACGTG
>JBBQHM010000138.1:0-5398 GCA_038323965.1 Chthoniobacterales bacterium
TGGAGCGCACCGTCACGATTTCAGTTCTGTTGCTGCACCTTGTCGTGCTCGCCATCGGCGCTTATCTGGCCACCATCGGCAAAATCTCGATCGGCACATTCGTCACCTTCGAGAGCGCGTTCTGGGAAATTTCCTACAATATCGCGCATCTCATGCACTTCATCCCGGTTGCGATTCAGGCCTCGGCCGCCGTGCGGCATATGGAAGAATTGCTCGACGAGCCGACACGCGGCGCGGATCGCCCCGGCGCGCCCGACATGCCGCGCATCACCAACAACATCACTTTCGATCGTGTCAGCTTCAAATATGAGGGTAGCGACGCGCAGGTACTGGACAGCCTGACGTTAAAGCTCGAGGTCGGTAAACGCATCGCCATCGTTGGCCCGAGCGGGTCAGGCAAGAGCACGCTGCTGAATCTGATTCTGCGCCTCTATACGCCGACCGATGGCAAGGTGACGATCGATGGTGTCGATATCCGACGCGTCACGCGCGATTCTCTTCGCAAGAGCATGGCCGTGGTGTTTCAGGAGAACATGCTGTTCAATTTGTCGCTGCGCGAAAATATCCGTCTCGGCTTGGAAGGTGCCAGCGACAAGGACGTGGAGGAGGCCGCGAAGAAGGCTGAGATCCATCGCTTTATCATGACACTGCCGGACAAATACGACACCATCGTTGGCGAGCGCGGCGATTCACTCTCGGGCGGCCAGCGACAGCGTATCGCGATTGCGCGCGCGATCATCCGCAATCCGTCGGTCCTTCTGTTGGACGAGGCAACGTCAGCGCTCGATCAGACAACCGAAGCCGCGCTCAACGCAACGCTGTTGAAGGTCGCCAAGGGCCGTACCCTGATCTCGTCGACCCACCGGCTTACATCCGTCGTCGAGATGGACGAGATCATTGTTATCAGCGGCGGGAAGGCGATCGAGCGCGGTACGCATGCCGAACTGCTCGCGAAAAAAGGCATGTATGCGCAATTGTGGAGCGATCAACTTCATAAGAAGCATGAGCCGGTGGATACTGACGACGAAGAGGACGATGACGAGTAGCGCGCTTAGGAATTGACGATCCGGCGTGCAGCCAGCGTGTCGCGGACATTTCGGCTCGCGCCGAGACCGAAACGGACAGCGAAGCGGATCCAGCGCCGGACATACCAAATCAATCCAGCGTCAATTGAGATCGCGCGCAGGCTATAGGCCTGACTTTGCGAGAACTCGTCGCAGGCGCGCTTCTCCGGATCTTCGTAGAACTGCGAAATTTTCGTAGCGCCCATGCCGTCCGTTGCAAGCCATTGCGGAATGTAGAGGTTACAAAGCCGTTCGACGTCGGTGCAGACTTTGTATGTTCCTGTCCCGGCAGCGGGACACGACGTCGCGAAAGCATCTCCGACAAGCACGATGCCAGCTTGCCGATGGCCCTGCGTGGTGTAGAGGTCGGCCGGGCGAATCTTGACCGGACCTTCGACGGTGAAGTGGCCTGACAACGAGCGCAGGTTCGGCAGCACTTCGCCGATGGCCGCTTCCGGAGCGTGACGCATTCGGCTGAGCCATGGATCGTCCATGGTGCGATAGACCATAAGGTTCGCGCGCATCTTGTCGGCAATCGGAAAGAGCGTCAGATAGGAGACAAGCGAGGCCGGGTTCTCGGTGAAGTAAGTGAGCGCCGGAAATTCGAACCGGTCGCGTCCAATCGGGACGACATTGAATCCGATGGTGATCGAATGGCAGGGACTCATCATCTCGCGCACGATCCCGAGACTGTCGCGCAGCCCGACGTTCAGTCCGTTTGCAAGAACAACAAGCCGTGCCGAAATGTCTTCACCGGTTGAGAGAGTGACGGTCTGGCGTTCGGTGCCAGTGGCAACCGACTTGACTTTACCTTCGGTGAAATCCACGGCCGCGGGAATTTCACGGCGTATCGTATTGACGAGATCGTCGTAGAGAATTCCGTGCTGGTCGCTCGGCTTGTTGTCGAGCATTCGGCCAAGTCGCGCCGTCCAGGCATGACCGTCGAGCGTCGATGCCCGCTTCACCGCATCGTAAAGACCCATCCTGCGCAAGAGGCCGATCTGAACTCCGCCGATTTTCTCGCAGCGGAAATCGTGAGGATATACACAATGGGGATCGATCAGGACGGTTGAGATTCCAGCTCGTCCCAGCATTGCCGCTGCGCAAGAACCGGCCAGACCGCCGCCGACGATCGCAATATCAGTCTGACGCATGCACTCCGTCCTTTCGGAACCGATTAGCACGGGTGCAACAAAACGACTAAAGCTTGAATGAACTAGGGTGAATAGTTCTCAAACGGGAACGCCGAAAAAACATGGTTACTCGGCAATTAACATTTACGTTTCTGTAAAACGCGTTCGACGATTGCGTGCGTTTTGTAAGTGTCTGGAACCGCTTTAACGGATCGGCAATACGGCAAGCCCAAAGATGTAGCTCGATACCCATGCAACGGGTCTTGTTCTTATGATTTCGATCACCGTCACATCGCCCGATCTCGGTATTGCGCCGCAGTGGAACGATCTGATCGCGCGCGCACCAGTTAATGCGTTCATGAATCCCGTCGCTTTAAAGGCGGCGAGTGACATGATGTTCTCGCTGGTTCATGTGCTTCTGGCGTGGGACCACGATGTTGAGCCCGCGCGGCTCGTCGGACTGTGGGCGCTGCAGGAGCGAAGCGTCATGCTGTTCTGGCCGGCGCTTCTGGAAGCGCGGCCTTTTAATTACGCGTTCCTGTCGACGCCCGTGATCGATCCGGAATTTACTGCGGAAGTCATCCCGGCGTTTTTCGCAGCTATCAAGAAAAACCCGGCACTGCCGAAAGTTGTTAGTCTCAAGGAGATGGATGCCGGCTCGCTGGCATTCGCGGAAATTCGCAACACCATCGCCAAGGACCGTCACGCCAATCTCACGCTGACGCAAAGCGAGCGGCCTGTGGTATCGCGGGAAAGCGGATTGAAGACATCCGGTTCAACTCGCAAGAAGCTGCGGCAGGACTGGAACAGGCTCTCCGCGCTCGGCACTCTCGAAGTCGTCAATGCGCGCGATACGAAGGATGCGCGCGCGGCGTTCGAGCTGTTCCTCACGCTCGAACTGAAAAGCTGGAAGGGCGCGGAGGGGACGGCGATCCTGTGCGATGACGACGATGCTGCATTTACGCGCCGCCTGATCGGCGATCTCGCCGCGAGCGGCAACGCGTCCGTTGCACTGCTCCAGCTCGATGGCAAAGCGATTGCCGCGCAGGTCGTCATGTACTGCGGAACGACGGCCTATACGTGGAAGACGGCATTCGATTCCGCTTTTGCAAAATTTTCGCCGGGCGTCCTGCTGATCGACAAGCTCACCACGCAGTTGTTTGCGGCCCGCGAAATTCAAGCCATCGATTCGTGCGCGGCCGAGAACAATTTCATGGCCCAGCTCTGGACCGACCGTAAAACCATGACCGATATGGTGGTCGATGTCGGCCCCGACCGCTCACTCGTGTTCGCGATGGAGGCGGCGCGACAGCTTGGCTATGAGAAACTCCGGACTCTGCGCAACCGGCTGCGTGGTTTCTCGATTCCCGCCAAACGCCGGCTGTCGCCTTCGCAGTAATCAAGGCCATATTTACATAAGCAATTGTATTTATTGCTATTTTATAGCTTTCTGGACTGCATTTTGCTCGCTCGCGCTCCTCATCGGAATTGGATTTCACACGCGCAGTGTGACTTTATGGTTCAAAAAAGCCACCGCAGCGGTCCCAAATTGCGCTGCCTAGCTGCTCAAATCTGCCAAAAAAAGTAACCGGTGTCCGTTGTGCCCGGAACGCCAGAAGTGGCTCTCTCGCTTGGGCTTTTCGCATGCCGTTTAGCCTTGACTTGGCATGGGTCGGCTACTACAACCCGGCCACTTCACGACAGGCGGTGAGCTTCCTCACGTCGGAACGGATCACCTTTTCGCTTTCTGGTTCGCCAGCGAGAGGAAACGGCACCAACCTCGACGAATGTCGCTCAAACGCTGTCGGCACTAAGCCAGGCAATGCCAGGACGATTTTGGTCTCTCGGGCGAAGCTCTTGAGATTGGTTTCGGACGCATGACCTCGGTGCACTTCAAGCGAAAGCTTTGAAGCGATCCGCGGTCCTCTGTGGCGGTCAAGCGCTTTCCATTCAGCGATGAATGGTTGGCGCGATTTCGCTTTGCGCGGTCGAAAACGCGCAAGCGCGAGCAGGGCGGTTCGGAAGGCGCAATTTTCAAGTGGGACGAATGTTCCGAACGAATTTGCGAAGGCTCTGAATTTCAATCAGAGGTTTCGCGCGAACAAGGGTGAACGATGCCGACGATCAACCAGCTGATCGCTAAGCCACGCGAATCGCAGAAGGCGCGCAAGAAGGTGCCGGCGCTGCAGCAGTCGCCGCAGAAGCGCGGCGTTTGTACGCGCGTCTATACGACGACCCCGAAGAAGCCGAACTCGGCGCTTCGGAAGGTCGCCAAGGTGCGCCTGACCAATGGTTTCGAAGTGATCGGCTACATTCCGGGTGAAGGCCATAACCTTCAGGAACATTCGGTGGTCATGATCCGCGGCGGTCGCGTCAAGGATTTGCCCGGCGTTCGATACCACATTCTCCGCGGCGTCCTCGATACGCAGGGCGTCAAGAACCGTAAGCAGCGCCGTTCGAAGTACGGCGCAAAGCGTCCGAAATAATCGGGGATCATCGATGTCTCGTCGCCATTCTGCTGAAAAGCGTGAAGTGAACCCGGATCCGAAGTTCGGGAACATCATCATCACGAAGTTCATGAACTCGGTCATGTACGACGGCAAGAAGTCTGCCGCCGAGAGCATCGTCTATGGCGCGCTCGAAATGATCGAGAGCAAGACCAAGCAGGGACCGCTGCCAGTGTTCGAGCAGGCGCTCGAAAACGTCATGCCAACGATCGAAGTGCGTTCGCGCCGCGTCGGCGGTGCGACCTATCAGGTGCCGGTTGAAGTTCGCTCCGTGCGCCGTCAGGCGCTGGGCATTCGCTGGATCATTTCCGCTGCGCGCGAGCGCAATGAAAAGACAATGACTGAGCGGCTCTCGGCTGAGCTGCTCGATGCGTCGAATGGCCGTGGTAACGCCGTCAAGAAGCGCGAAGACGTGCATCGGATGGCGGAAGCCAACCGCGCATTCTCGCACTATCGCTGGTAACGGCGAACGAACGGATCAAAGGAACACACCATGGCGCGCCAACATCCAATCGCTGACTACCGAAACTTCGGTATCATGGCGCATATCGACGCCGGCAAGACCACGACCACCGAGCGCATCCTTTATTATACCGGCAAGAGCCACAAAATCGGCGAAGTGCACGAAGGTGCCGCGACGATGGATTGGATGGAGCAGGAGCAGGAGCGCGGCATCACCATTACGTCGGCTGCG
>JBBQHM010000139.1:0-5282 GCA_038323965.1 Chthoniobacterales bacterium
AATCCAGCAATGGAAAAAGTGGTCACCGTAAGAGACGCCGCCGCCACAGTTAAAATGCGCACCGGCCATCTTGCGGCGTAACCCCGCCAGCGAGGTCACGAGTTTAAACGTCGACCCGGGCGGAAACGCGCTCATCGCGCGGTTGATTAACGGCTTCGCTTCATCCTTTTGCAGCGTGACCCAATCCTTCGCCTTAATGCTCGGGACGAATGTGTTCGGATCGTAGGAGGGCACCGACACCATTGCGAGAATGTCGCCAGTATTTGGATCCATGACGACTGCTGCCGCACGACCTGCCGCACGCAACGCCTCTTCGGTGATGGATTGAATCCGCGCGTCGATCGTGAGGAAAACATTCGCCCCTTGTTTCGGAGCCTCTTCACGCGAAACGCCTTCAATGGTCCCCTTCGCATTTCGTCGCAGATAACGAATCCCAGGCTTACCGCGCAGGTACTCGTCCATCGACTTCTCGATGTTCGATTTTCCTTCTACGTCATTCTGATAAAACGTGAACTTTCGCGCGTCCTCCTTATTGGTGTCGTCGGGCGCGCCCACATACCCAAGAATGTGCGCGGCCAGCGCACCGTACACATAGGAGCGCACAGGCTTAATCGCGATATCCACGCCGGGTAACCCGACGTCATGCTCGGAGAACTTCGCCATCGTCGCGAAATCAATATCCTTGATGTAGGAATACGGGACTTCGGTGTTCGTCCGGTAATGCTTCTGCAGCTGGTTCGCGTTGTAATCGCGTGCCAGATCCAGATCGTCTAAACGCGGAACGACGCCGCTGTTCACGATCTTCACGATATCCGCTTCCTTCAGATCCTTGGGCATGCCACTCACCATGCCGCGATATTGTGTCACCGGAGGACGCCCGTAGCGCTGTCTGTAGCCGTTCACCATCTCTGGCAGATAGAAATCGACTTCGTAACTGGCCCGGTTTTGCACGAGCGAGACGCCGTTGCGATCCTTGATCTCGCCGCGGACGGAGGGAATGCGCACCGTCGCCTCGGAGCTGCCGCGAATTTGCTTCGTCCATTCCGGCCCGTGCGCGACCTGCACATACCAAAGCTTGCCGAGGATCGACGCCATGCCGCAAAGCATCATGAGCGCAAGAAATTGAAGACGCAGACGGGGATTAAGACGACGCCGGTTCATTCGAATCGATTCCGATCAACGACATAGGAATAGGCGGTCGCGCGCCCGATAAAATGAAGAATGAAAAACAGCAGCGGCGCCATCAGCATCGCCAGCAAACCCGGGCCGCCGATCTGCCACCATACCTCACGATTGAAAACCAGAGAGCCGCGCCGGAACGCGATCATCAGATATTGAGCGAGCAAAATCAGCGACGTGCAAACTCCGGTCAGGATGCAATGAGCCTCCCAGCGACCTCTTATAAATAGCGGGCGAAGCCCATGCATAATCGCCGCGAGCACGGCGTAGAGCAGTATCGACCATCCGAGAGCGATTTCAACTTTCGCCCCAATCACCTGCACCGTCAGGATGTCCAGCAGGAATCCCGCGAAAAACGAAAGGCCCAGCATCAGCGGAAAAGGCAATGCCGCCGCGCCGTAAAAGACGATAACCGGGACGATGTAGACATGCGCGTTAAACATCCACGCCACCGGCGGGATAAAGAATTCCACGACCTGCGCGATCACGACCAGGACGAGCAGTATAACGAAGAGGATCATTTCCGTCCCGTCACCACGAAGACATCCTCCAGCTTCGCCAGGTCGACCGCGGGAATCAGCTGCGCCTGCCCATCCAATTCGCGAACTTTGAAATTCCGCACCGTTCCCACCGAAAGCCCAACTGGAAAAACCCCGCCGACTCCCGATGTCACAGCCTTCTGGCCGGGCTGAAGATTCGCCTGCTTCGAAAGATAATTGAGATTTAAGGCCGGCGTCATGCCGCCTCCGACGCGCTCTCCGCTTACGATCCCCTGCTCGCGCGTCCCCTCGACCGAGGCGGCGACTTTACAATTTTCATCCGACACCAGCAGCACCACGGAAATATTTTTGCTCACCGTCGTGGTTTTTCCGATCACACCTTCGTCCGTCACGACCGGCATGTCCGGCTCGATCTTGTCGTCTTTCCCGCGATTGATCGTGACCGTCCGCCACCACGTCGATGAATCACGCGTTACGACCTCAGCCGGCACGAGCTTGAAAGCGGAACGCTCGCGGTAGGCCAGTGCGCCACGCAGCCGGTTCACCTCGTGCTCGACGTCGCGCAACGCCTGATTGGTCGCGCGCAGGGCGCGGTTTTCGACGCGCAATCCCTGGTTCTCGCGCTCGAGATCCTCCAGTGATTTTAATCCCGTGCGGACCGACGTGATCTGCTTTTGCAATCCGGATCCAGTCGATAGAAATGGCGACAGCATCTGATAGACAGCCGCCTGCAAATTCCGCGTTGCGTCAGTATTGAAGCTGACGAGATACCCAACCACAGCGACGAAAATCACCAACGCGATGACGCTGGTGCGATTCATCGTCGTAGCATGGGCTTCCAACCCACCTTCACCCATCGGCTGGAAGCCGATGCTACGTTAGCGCCAGGAGCGATCGGTCGAGGCAACTTGACGCAAAAACTTAAGTTCATTGAGGCATTTGCCCGTTCCTTCCGCCACGGCGCTCAGCGGATCTTCGGCAACATGGACAGGCAGGCCGGTCTCTTCGCTCAAAAGTTTATCGAAGCCGCGCAACAAAGCGCCCCCGCCCGCCAGGACAAGACCGCGATCAACCAGATCAGCCGAAAGTTCAGGCGGACAACGCTCGAGCGTGATCCGGACGGAATCCACGATGGTCGAGATCGGTTCCAGCAACGCTTCCCGCACTTCCTGTGAAGTAATCATCAACGTCTTGGGCAAACCGGCCACGAGATCGCGACCTTTCACCTCCACGCTGGTTTCTTTCTCTGTCGGATAAGCCGAGCCGATTTTAATCTTAATTTCTTCGGCTGTGCGCTCACCGACCATTAAATTATAAGCGCGCTTCATGTACTGCACGATCGCTTCATCGAGTTCGTCGCCAGCGACGCGCACGCTTCGGCTAAACACGATTCCCGAAAGCGAAATTAACGCCACCTCGGTCGTGCCGCCGCCAATATCGATGATCATGTTACCGGCCGGATCCTGCACCGGAAGTCCGACGCCGATCGCAGCCGCCATCGGCTCTTCAATGAGATAAACTTCGCGCGCACCCGCATGCGTCGCGGACTCACGCACCGCCCGCTTTTCCACTTCGGTAATCCCGGATGGCACCGCGATCACCACCCTCGGTCGCGCGCGCATCCGGCGCCCGTGCACTTTTTTGATAAAATGCCGGAGCATCGCTTCCGTGATTTCGAAGTCCGCGATGACGCCATCTTTGAGCGGTCGCACTGCGACGATGTTCGCCGGCGTGCGCCCGAGCATCCGCTTCGCTTCGTCACCAACTGCCAGCACTTTGTTCGTGCCCGCCTGCACCGCGACCACTGAAGGTTCGCGTAAGACAATTCCCTGGTCTTTAACGTAGACAAGGGTGTTAGCAGTCCCAAGATCGATGCCGATGTCGCTCGACAAAAAGCCGAAAAGTCCGTTGAACATGAAAAGATGAGGTTAAGCGCGCGCGCGATTCCCGGTGGCAACTACAGCGAAATCTCGCCACCTGAAAGCGCGGTAGTATGTAGAAACACCGAGCGGCTGCGTCAAGGGAAACGTGTGAATAACTTCCCGGCGCTCGGTCGCTGCGATGTGGTCATGAGAAACGCAAAGCGCCAAAGTTAATCCCGACCCCGCGCCACATGAATTCCTGCATTATCGCGCCTTCCATTCTCGCCGCTGACTTTTCAAAACTGGGCGATGAACTGCGCGCGGTCGAAGCCGCGGGTGCAGATTGGATCCACTGCGACATCATGGATGGCCATTTTGTGGACAACATTTCGTTTGGTCCGGCGATGGTAAAAACAGTACGCCAGCTCACAAAATTGCCGCTCGATGTGCACCTCATGATTCAGCACGCAGACCATTACGTCCCGCGTTTTGCTGAGGCTGGCGCGACCTCGATCACTGTCCACGTCGAGCCTGAAGCCGAACATGACGTCGCTAAAACGTTACGCCAAATCAGGGACCTGCATTGTCGCGCGGGATTAACGCTCAATCCGGCGACGCCTTTCGAAGCGCTCGAACGTCATCTTCCGAATATCGATCTCCTGCTCATCATGACCGTTCATCCCGGCTTTGGCGGACAACCCTTTCGCATCGATCAAATGGAAAAACTGCGGCGCGCACGAGCATGGGCCGATTCACACGACGCGCTATTCGACATCGAAGTCGACGGTGGAATCATCCCGGATACCGGCCGCATGGCGATTCAGAATGGCGCGAACGCGTTAGTCGCAGGGACGTCGATTTTCCGCGCGAAAGATTATGCTGCAGAGATTCGCGCGTTACGCAGTCCGACTTTGTCGTCGGCGCAGGCCGACGATGTAGTTGACGCCTAAGTCGATAACCCGCGCGCGGCGAACTACTCGAGGATTGCGACCTCAGCGTCGGACGAAGGTCCAGATCGAGCCGGCTCAGCTAACGCGGTAGTTTCCGTCATCAGCTCGTCCGTTTGCGTCACGCGCACCACTTCCTCGATCGTAGTCGAACCTTCGATTACCCGCCGCCAGCCGTCCTGCCGCAGCGTTTCCATCCCTTCAGCCACCGCGCATTGCTTCAACTCGCCGCCATCGCGCTTTTGCATGATCATTCGACGCAGCGGCTCGGTGATCACACAGATTTCGTATATCGCCATCCGGCCTTGGTAGCCCGTTTGCCGGCACGCGTCACAACCGGCTCCGCGATAGAATTTCATGTCCGGTGGGAAGGTGACCCCGAGTTCCGCCAGGTAGTCGAGCGGATAGCCGACAACTCCTTTGCATTCGGGACAAATCTTCCGCACTAGCCGCTGCGCGATAAAGGCTTTTACCACACTGGAAAGCAGAAACGGCTCAACCTCCATATCGAGTAGGCGGGTGATGCCACCGACGGCATCGTTCGTGTGCAACGTCGAGAAAACGAGGTGACCCGTCATCGCCGCACGAATGGAAATATCAGCCGTCTCGACGTCGCGAATTTCGCCGACCATCACCACGTTCGGATCCTGGCGCAGGATGTGCCGCAAACCCTTTGCGAAGGTCAGATCGATCTCCGGTTTCACGTCGATCTGTGAAACGCCGGGTAAGCGATACTCGACCGGTTCCTCAATCGTAATGATGCGGCGCTGCACGGACTTGATCGAACTGAGAAA
>JBBQHM010000140.1:0-5156 GCA_038323965.1 Chthoniobacterales bacterium
ACGGTCGAGCGCGACGATTTTACCGGGTTCGATTGCTCGATCGCGATCGCCGGCGGAATACCGCGGATCTCGTCGACGCGCGGCTTGTCCATGCGATCGAGAAATTGCCGCATGTACGGGCTGAACGTCTCGACGTAACGGCGCTGGCCTTCCGCGTAAATGGTATCGAACGCGAGCGACGATTTTCCGCTGCCGCTCGGCCCGGTAATGACGGTTAATTCGCCGAGCCGCAGGTCGACGTCGATGCCCTTGAGATTGTTCTGGCGAGCGCCGCGGATTTCAACGCAACCGCAGCCCGCCGGGGCGGTCACGCAAGGTTTTTCGGCGGCTTTCCGGCTCACCGGAGACAATCGTTTCGCAGGGTGAATAGCGCAACCGCGAGACCAGGCGGGTCGAAGAAGATTCGGTCATCCTGAGCGGAGCGAAAGCGCAGTCGAAGGACCCCGTCGCAACATCAACCCTATCGCGGCGGGGTCCCTCGGCTCCGCTCGGGATGACAGGCAGTTCTGCGATGCGGCGCTAAGAGGCGGCGAAGCGTTTCTCGATCGTCGTCCGTTGCTTTAGTAACTCTTTAGGAACGACGCCGCCTAACGAATCGTAGAATTTCGCCTGCCCTTCGAGCTCCGTCTTCCACTCGTCAGGCTTTACGCGGAGCGCCTGCTGCATCTGCGCAGACGAAACGCCTTGCAGCTCTTCGAGATCGAGGCTGTCCGGAAACGGAACATGTCCGATCGGCGATTCGGCCGCAGCACCGCTTCCTTCCACGCGATCGATCATCCATTTCAGGACGCGCATATTGTCGCCGAACCCAGGCCAGAGAAATTTACCGTCCGCGGATTTACGGAACCAATTCACGTGAAAAATCAGCGGCGGATTGGTGAGCCGCTTTCCAACGTCGAGCCAGTGCCGGAAATACTCGCCGATGTTGTATCCACAAAACGGCAGCATCGCCATCGGATCGCGTCGCACTTGACCCACCGCGCCGGTAGCGGCCGCTGTCGTTTCCGATGCCATGGTCGAGCCGACGTAAGTGCCGTGTTCCCAATCGAGCGCCTGGAAAACGAGCGGCATCGTGTCGCTGCGACGTACGCCAAAAATGATCGCGCTGATCGGCACGCCCTCGCCCCGCTCCACATTCTCATCCAGCACTGGATTATTTCGCATGGGCGTCGCGAATCGACTGTTCGGATGCGCCGCTTTTTCCTTCGAATCGGGCGTCCAATCGTTGCCACGCCAATCCTTCGCGTGTGGCGGCGGCGCGCCATCCCTGCCTTCCCACCAGACGTCGCCGTCATCAGTCATCGCGACATTCGTATAGAGCGTGTCGTGCTCGATTGACTTCATCGCGTTGGAATTGGATTTGCGACTCGTTCCCGGCACGACGCCGAAGTATCCATTCTCCGGATTCACCGCCCACAAGCGCCCATCGCGCACCTGCATCCAGGCGATGTCATCGCCAACGGTGGTCACCTTCCAGCCGGCAAAATGCTTTGGTGGAATGAGCATCGCGAAATTCGTTTTGCCGCATGCGCTGGGAAATGCTCCCGCGACATAATGCTTTTTACCTTCCGGCGATTCGACGCCGAGGATCAGCATATGCTCAGCGAGCCAGCCCTGTTTTTGCGCGAGATATGAGCCGATCCGAAGCGCGAGACACTTCTTCGAAAGGAGAACGTTTCCGCCGTAGCCAGATCCGACAGAGATGATCGCGTTATCCTGTGGAAAATGGCAAATGAAGCGCCGCTCCGGATTCACATCGAGCAGCGAGTGCACTCCGCGATTCCATTCGCCGTCCGCGTTGTTCCCGAGTCGATCGATGGCGACCTTCCCCATCCTCGTCATGATGCGCATACTCAACACCACGTAGATGGAGTCGGTAATTTCGAAGCCCACTTTTGCCAGCGGTGAGGCCGCCGGCCCCATGATGTAGGGAATGACGAACATCGTCCGCCCCTGCATCGCGCCCAGCAGCAGCGCGTGCAGCTTCCCGTACATCTCCACGGGTTCGTTCCAATTATTCGTCGGCCCCGCTTCTTCCTTGGTGGGCGTGCAGATGAAGGTGGACTGCTCGACCCGCGCCACGTCGTTGGGATTACTGCGATGTAAATACGAGCGCGGGACTTTTTCTTTGTTTAGCTGAATGACGACGTTCTGCCGTTTTGCTTCTTCCAGGAGAAAAGCATTCTCGGCCTCAGAACCGTCGCACCAAAAAATGTTCTCCGGCTGCGCGAGCTGCGCGACTCCCGCCACCCAATCGAGGACCGCCTTATTCTGCGACTTGGCATCGCCGATGCCGGGCGGCGGATGAATCGCTGGTGCGAGTTGTTCCATGATACCCAGCTGTTCGCTTACGCGTTCAGCGGGCCGTAATGTTCGCTGCGGGACTCGCGTTGATCAAAATGAAAATTCGGGGTGCCGAAAAAGGGCTGCCGCTTGCGTGGGCAAAGGCACGGTCGTTAATTGTCTCATGTTCGGAGTTACTACCTCCGATGATTATCGACCGGTCGGCTGGATGGGACGTTATCCCGTCGATGTGACGACGATTCTCGTCGGCGCGCATGTCGTGCTCGCCGTTTTCACGGCGTTCCTGGTGCGCTTCGGTCCCGCACGGTTCCTCGAGAGTTTGATGTTCGATAGCCCGGCCGTCTGGCATGGCGAGGTCTGGCGCCTCTTCACCTACGCGTTCATTCATCCGCCCGGGATGCTTCTCTGGTTCGCCATTGAAATGTACATGCTTTTCGTTTTCGGCCGCGAGGTCGAGAAGTTCATTGGTCAACGTGCGTTCATCGTCCTTTACGCGGTGTTGCTCCTGGTCCCGGCAATCGTCCTGGCGATCTGGGGCGTGTGGCAAGCAGCCCTCTTCGCGGGATCGCCGATTCTGCATTTCGGCATCTTTGTCGCCTTCGCGACGATTTATCCGTCGGCCGAGATGTTCCTCCGCATCAGCGCGAAGTGGACGGCCGGGATTCTGATTGGGATCTACTCGCTCATGATGCTGGCCGGTCAGCCGTGGTACAATCTTGTCGCGCTGTGGGTGACTGTTGCTGCTGCGTTCATTTTCATTCGCACGCGCGGTGTGGGCGCGGAGTTGGTCTGGTGGGAAAACGTGAAATCGCAGCTGCAACCGAAGCCAAAATTTAAGGTGCTACCGAAAGCCCGGCCCGTTCCCACTCCGGCGGACGGCATTGCTGCTTCGGTCGATCCTATTCTGGATAAGATCGCGCAATCGGGAATCGCGAGCCTGACGCCGGGCGAACGCCAGACGCTGGATCGCGCGCGCGAAGAGCTCCTGAAAAGCTCAGAGTGAAGGAGCGTCGCGCATGACTGCGACAAATTCCTCGGGAGTCGTCGCATTCATCAATGCGGTTCGCGATTCATCCGGCTTAAGCATTCGCGCAATCGATCCCACACAAACGAGGTAATTCGTAATCATCTTTTGCGGCACCCCGATCAAAAACACGAGATGCACCAACGCCTCCGATCCGGGAAAATGCACGCCGGTTTTGCTGCGTCCCACCGCGAGCACAATGTCCGAAACGAGGTCCGTCCGCGCATGCGGAAAAGCGATGCCCTCGCCCGTGTTAGTTGAGCTCCGTCCCTCGCGCTCCATGACGGCGTCCGCAAATTTGTAATATTCCGAAATCCGTCCGGCATCGCGCAGCAGCCCCGCGAGCTCGAGGATCGCGTCGTTCATCGTCGCCGCGCGAAGATCGAGCGCAACCGTCCTCGGATCGTAGATTTCTGAGCAGGAAAAAGCCATCGGGAGTTGATGCGTTGATGAATTGACGCGCTGGCCGACATTATCGAATCATCGACAAACCAGTGGCAACCGAAATCCCCCAAGCTCCCACGGACGAAGCTACGATCTCGCTCCAGCACAGCGTCTATGATCCCGGCTACGTCAACGCCATGTCGCATTTTTATCGAGGCGAACTCGGGCGCATCATGGTTTGGCGTCAGCGGCTCGATATCACCACCAACTGGGCGATCACCAGCAGCACCGCGATCATCACGATCGCGTTTTCGAATCGCGAAGTGCCGCACATCATCTTCTTTTTTAATCTTGCGATCGTCTGGGGCATGCTCTGGATCGAGGCGCGCCGTTATCGTTTTTACGACGCATTCCGCGCCCGCGTCCGCATGCTGGAAGCGCATTTTCTCGTCCCGATGGTGATGGAGAATCGGCAAATGCTCCACGGCGAATGGAAGAAACTCGTGTGTGAAGACCTGATCCTGCCGTCGTTCAAGATCAGTAAACTTGAAGCGATCGGGCGGCGCTTAAAACGAAACTACGTTTTCATTTTTATCCTCATCATGGTCGCCTGGACCACGAAAATATTCCTCCACGCGCCCATGGCGATGGATAGTGTGCCAGCATTCTATCGAGCGTTGCGGGTCGGACACATTCCAGCGTGGCTGGTGGCGTTCGTCTTTCTGTTAACGCTGGCATCGGTCATCGGCATCACGATTTACGTGAGTCGTAAGACGTCCGGCGAGATTTCCGAGTTCGGCGCGCATCGTTCGTTGTGGCGGATTTGACCGCAGAATTCGCGCGCCTTTGCGAAGTGGTGGCGCAGCTGCGCGCGCCGGGCGGCTGTCCGTGGGATCGTGAGCAAACGAACTTATCGCTCGCGCCGGCGCTCATCGAGGAAACTTACGAAACGGTCGGAGCTATTCGCGCGCACGATGACGCGAATCTACGCGAAGAACTGGGCGACGTTTTGCTGCTTGTGGTGATGCACGCGGAGATCGCGCGGGAAGAGGGGCGCTTCGACGTTGCCGATGCGATCCGTAGCGCGACTGAAAAACTCATCCGGCGCCATCCTCATGTTTTCGGCGACAGCGATGTCGCCGACAGCACCGGCGTGGTGCGGCAATGGGAAGCGATCAAACTCAGGGAGAAGGGCGATTCCCCGCAACGCTTTCTTGATGATATTCCCGCGGCGCTGCCGGCATTAGCGCGCGCTCAGAAAACGCAGAAGAAAGTCGCGCGGGTTCACTTCGATTGGAACAATATCTCAGACGTCGTAGCGAAAGTGGACGAGGAGATCGCAGAAGTGAAAGAGGCGATGGCGACCGAGGACCGGGAAGCCATCGCCGAGGAAATTGGCGACACCCTTTTCGCGTTGGTCAACCTCGCGCGAAAAGCGAAGCTC
>JBBQHM010000141.1:0-5065 GCA_038323965.1 Chthoniobacterales bacterium
CGAGTTGGCCGCGTTCGCAGAGCGCGGATTCATTTCGAGAAAATAGGTCGCGGGCACGAGTTGCGGCATGAGATGGTAGATGAAGGTGTCGTTGTAAATCGTGCGACGAAAATCTTCCGGCCCAACCACCAGGCGCTGCCCGGGCTCGGAAATCCGCTCCAGTTCATCAAGGATTTCCCCGGTCGTCAGGGCGGTGATTTCGTCGGCGAGGAAGAAGGAGCGTCCGCGGTGCACGACTTTGTATCCAAGGCCGCCGGAGGCTGGAATCATGGGATCTGCTCCGCGCTGCCGCGAGTAGCCAATCCTGACCATGGTCAAAAAATAATCCCGCACGAACGGAAGCGAAGCGGCGATGACGGAAGTCAAAACTGCGGTTGCCGCGAGCGGCGCGATCCAGCGCCGCCGTGCTTCACTGCCTCTGAGTTGCAATAAGGTCACTAATCCCACCACGGTAAATCCGAGCGGGATGAAGGAGGCAAAAAGCACGTGAGGAAAATCGAAACGCTGGAGCGCATAGGGAATTGTCCCCGCACTGAGCAGCGCCACCGCAAGCAGCATTCGCCCTCGCGCGTGGTCACGTCGGCTCGCGAGCGCAGTGATCGCCGCCACGACGGTAATCGCGCAGCCTGCCACCTGCAGCCACATCGCATACCAACAGGCCGGATCCGCCGCAGTGATGGGAAGGCGCCGAGTCGGATTCAATCGGAACACAGGGTAGAAAAACAGTGCGTCAGCTAATTTCGCCGGGCCGATAATGGCCGCGAAAAATAGCAACGGCATCAGTGCCATGGTCACGCCGAGGAGATAAAGAAGTATCTGGCGACGAGGCAATCCAGCCATGAGCGGCACGGCGCTGATTGAGATCGCGAGCGCAAAGTCAATCCGGCAGAGAAGAGCGACACCGGCCAGAATCCCGCCGAGAAACGCGCGTCTCCTGGTAGCGTCGGATCCCACAGCCCATAGCGAGAAAACGGCGAAGGGAATTGCTGCGATCGACGGCACTGCCAGCAGATCGCTGCAAACGAGCAATGATCCCGTGATCGCGGCCGCGCCCGCGCCGGCGATCACTCCCCAGCGGCGCGCAATACCGAAGATGCCGACGATGAGCGCGAGGCGATACGCCATTCCGAGCATCCTTTCGACCCGGATATCCGCACCGAAAAGCGCGTAGGTGGAAGCGAGGAGATACAGATTGCCAGGCGGATAGACCGTTTCGAAATCACGGTAGGGCACTTTGCCGTGCAAAATTAATTCGGGATAAACGAGCAGCGCGCCCTCATCCATTGCCGCGCCCACTGATTCCATGCGGCTCCAGAAGATCGGCAGCAGCAGCGCGATGATGGCAGCCAGAACTACGAAATTCCAACGCGCGGACATCGCACCGCGACTGGTCACGCCGGGAGAATGCGGCCCGTGACTTCGCCGAACCCGATTCGAAATCCGTCGCCCTGACACGAGCCGGTGATCGTCAATTCATCTCCATCTTCCAGCCATTTGCGACTCTCGCCGCCAGGAAGCTGCAGCGGGTTCGCACCGCGCCACGTCAGCTCGAGCATGCAGCCGCGCGAGTCTTCGGTAGGCCCGCTAATCGTCCCGCTGGCGAGCAGATCTCCGGGCTGCAGGTTGCAGCCGTTCACGGTGTGATGCGCGAGTTGCTGCGACACGCTCCAATACAGGTTCTGGAAATTCGTGCGCGTAATCGCGTGCGGAGTTTTCATCGCCGCGGTTTGAAGTTTCGCCTCGAGCTTGATGTCGAAGGTAAAATCATCGGCCCGTTTCAAGTAGTCGAGCGGGGCCGGATCCTGTGGCGGCTGCGCGCGACGAAACGGTTCCAGCGCGTCCATCGTCACCACCCACGGCGAAATGCTCGTGCAAAAATTCTTGGCCAGGAACGGGCCAAGCGGCTGGTACTCCCAGGTCTGAATATCGCGCGCGCTCCAGTCGTTCATCAGTACGAAACCGAAGATGTGATCCTCGGCGCGATCGACCGGAATCGGTTCGCCTAACGAGTTGCCGGGGCCGATCAAAAAGGCTGCTTCAAGTTCGAAATCGAAAGCTTTACTTGCCGCAAAAACCGGCGCCTCGGCGTCCGGCGGCTTGAGCTGGCCCCTGGGGCGCTTCACATCGGTCCCGCTGACCACGATGGAACTCGCGCGCCCGTGATACGCCACCGGGAGCCATTTCCAATTCGGCATCAGCGCATTTTCCGCCCCGCGCAACATCGTCCCGACATTATGCGCGTGATGGAAGGAGGAATAGAAATCGGTGTAATCACCAATCCGCGCCGGTAACTCCATCGTCACTTCGGATTGCTTATGCAAAACGCGACCGAGCGTCGCCGCGTCATCGCGCAGGGAGGATGTGCTGGCGTCGAGCAAATGCTGGAGCTTCGCGCGCACTTTCGTCCAAACCGGTTTTCCAGCCGCGAGAAATTTGTTGAGCGTGTTGCCGGCAAAAAGTCCTTCGTTTCCGAGATGTCCCAGCGCCTCGATCGCCGTGACGTCCAGAATCATGTCGCCGATGGCGACGCCAATTCGTGCCTCGGCGCCGCGCGGCCGGAACACGCCGTAAGGAAGGTTTTGAATCGGAAAATCCGAATCGTGCGCGACGTCGATGAAAGAGCGGGGCAAAGTCATGGGAGAAGTTTGAGTGCGCGTAGATCGACGCGCGGGTCATCGAAGCTGCAGCTGCCGAACGATGTCACCAACGACCGATGCTCGATAATTTTAGCAGCGTTCACCTCGAACTCACGCCAGCGGAAATGTGCGGCATCAAACTGGAAAGAATCGACATTTTCGTCCTCCAGCATTTTGGCAGTTTCCGCTTCATCCCAGCCATGCTCAATCGCGAGCACGCCGGCACCGAGAACGTTGAGAAAACCGTGCATTTTAGTCGCCACTTCCTCGCGGAACATTCGAACGGGATGATGCAGGCCGGCCGTAAATTTTATAGGCACCGAATACTTGGCGGCGGAGATTAGGGCCCTTGCAATCATCGCGGAGGTCGGAAAAGCATCGGCGGTAACGCCGCCAGTGCGCAGCTTGAAGCCAGCGCATTTGCCAGACTTGGAATTGCAATCCGCCAGCAAGGCGATCGTTTCCTCCGCCCGTGCCGCGGTCGCTTCGAAAAAAACCTGCGCATCAATGTCACGCAGTGCCGTGGCGGTGCGTTCGAGAAACGTCGCGCCGTAGGTAGCCGGCAAAGGAATCTCACACTGAACGACCGTTGCTCCGGTGTTGTTGAAAAGGCGGATCGACTCGATCGCGCTTTTCACGGCCTGCTCAAAAGAATCGACATCCTCCGTCTTCGGCCCGAGCGCGGAAACTTTGATCGGGGTCACGCCACCGAGATTCGTCAGGAATCGAGTGGCCTCGCCGAACTGCGCGATTGGCAACACGAACGCATTGAGCATCCACGATTCATCTGCACGAATATAACTGGCATTATTTTGTAGCGCCGCCGCGAGGGAAAGAGTGGCGGGCGGAAAGAGCCCAGCGTAATCGATCGAGCGCTCCAAGAGGGCGCGGAGTGAAGCAGCTGGCATGGAATCAGTTCTGACCTGATTCGGTCCTTCGTCAACCATCAGGCGCATCCTGGCAGTCGCGGTTTGATGGTGCACCCCGCCCTCAATTCTCCTCGCGGCGGAATTTTCTGGATGCCCTCTTTGTCCTCGAATGCCCGCTGCTCATGATGATCGGTTAATCCCCAGCAGGGCTCGATGCAAAGGAAAGGTCCGCCGTCCGACCAGAGCGTTACGTACGGCGCATTTCCGAGATCGAAAATGAGGGATCGACCGCTGGCAACATCTGCAAACAAGAATTCAGGCGACGCCGTTTGGATTAGCTCAAGAATGAACGAGCCCGGGAGTTTCAAGCGCGCGAAGGGCATCTCACCTCCGGGAAAATCGATCTCCTCCGTTTCGCCGCTAAGATAATTCTCGGGCGAGAAATGGCGCCGATATTTTCCGGCCGGCATTTTTAACGCAAAACTCTCGAAGGATTGCGCAGCAAAACCGGGATGAATCCCGAAGCCGACGTGTGCCGTCAGCTCGGGTTCGGCATTCGTGAACTTAAATTCCACCTCGACCGCTTCCTCACGCAGCCAGTAGGTCAGTTCAACGCTCACATTGAGCGGGTATTCGACGTGTGAAAAATCTTCCGGCGAAATCCGATAGGTCACGCTTCCATTTTCGGAAGAGATGAGGTGCCAGCGTTTTGTCCGTAGAAAACTGTGCGTCCCGCCGCGGATCTCTTCACCACGATAAATCGATCGCCCATCTTTCAGGCGATGAAGAAAATAGCCCATCACGGTAGCATGATTTGCCCAGCCGCTTTGGACGGGTGAGAGGTCGTTATCGCGATGCAAAAATCCGATCCAGCGGCCGGATAAATCGCGCCGTTGAATACTGATTAATTCCGCTCCGAGCCGCGCGATGCCGACGCGAATTCCGCGCTCCTCGTCTTCAAGCCAATCGATGTCGAGCCCGGCGCGATGTTCTTCGCGATGCGTGAAAGTCATCCCCAATTTAGGGGAATAATCCGCGCGCCGTTTTCGCCTTCAACACGCGCTCAACGCCGATCGCCATCGCCGCCATGCGGTGTGAAATCTTGTGCACCTTGGCGCGCTTGATTACCTGCGAAAAGGAGTGCTCCATGATCCGGAAAAGTTTGTCGGTCACTTCCGTCTCGGTCCACATGAACGCCTGCAATCCCTGCACCCATTCGAAGTACGAAACGATGACGCCGCCGGCGTTGCATAGAATATCGGGAATCACAAAAAGCTCTTCCAAACGTTGATTTAAAATACGGTCTGCTTCCGGGGTGGTTGGTCCGTTGGCGCCTTCCGCCAGAATTCGGCATTGCAGCTTCGCGGCATTCTTTTCATCGATCACGCGATCGACCGCGGCCGGGATGAGAATGTCGCACTTCTGCTCGAGCATTTCGTTAGGATCGATGCGGTCGCCCTGGTCAAACGTCTTCAGGTTCCCGTGTTTGATCACGTGCTGCTCCGCCGCTTTCACGTCGATGCCCTTCGGATTAAAGATCGCGCAGGTCGCGTCGCTGAT
>JBBQHM010000142.1:0-4945 GCA_038323965.1 Chthoniobacterales bacterium
CGTGAAAGGCGAAGAGAAGCTCTGGCAGATTCTCAACGAGAAGCTCGACACACTGCGCGCGACCAATCGGATTCCGGAAGCGCTGCGCGTTGCTGAGAGCGCGCTGGAAGTTGCCAAACGAACTTTTCCCTCGGGCCACACCGGGCTCGGAATGAGCTATGAGAAACTTGGCCAGCTCTACGACCAGAATGGCGATCGTGCCGCCGCGAAGCCCTTCCTGCTCAAGGCACATGCGGTGCTGGAGAAAGTCGAGCCTCCGGATCAGCGGACGCTCTTCCGTTCCGGTCGCCGGCTCGCGTTACTCTGCGATCACCTCGGGCAGCACGAAGAGGCAATTCACTTTTACGAAAAAGCGATTGCCGCCGGCACGCAGTTGAACGATCTGCCTTACTCCGATCTCGGCACGATGTTAAACAACATTGCCCTGATCTTCCGGAAGTGTGGTCGGCAAAAAGCGGCGGAACCATATTACCTTCACGCGCTAAAAATCTATGAAGCGCAGCTTGGTCCCGATCATCCGGACGTTGCCTCCGTACTCAATAATCTCGCGGTCTATTATACGAACGAAAAACGCTACACCGAAGCGGAAAAATTACATCTGCGCGCACTCGGGATCCGGCAAAAAGCCTTCCCGGATACGCATTCCGATGTCGCGCAATCGAAGTGCAACCTCGCCGTGGTGTATCACTCGCGCGGCGATTATCCGCGCGCAGCTGAACTTTATCGCGAGTCCATCAAAAGCTGGGAAGAAGCCACCGATACACCGCCGGAAGATTACGAGATCGTGGCGTCGAATTACGCCGACCTCCTCCGGTCGTTAGGCAAAGCGCGCAAGGCCCAACAAGTGGAAGATCGCGCGCGGAAACGCCGACGCGGCTGAGCCCTTTCGCTTGCGTCTTTCGTCGTCTGACGCAACTTCCGCTTCCGCGCTCACGTGGCGGAATGGCAGACGCGTACGGCTCAGAACCGTATGGGGAAACCCGTGGAGGTTCGACTCCTCTCGTGAGCAGTTGGTCATTTTATTTAGGATAGCCACCATCGCGCGATGAAATTATCGGTCGTCATCCCCTGTTACAACGAAGTGCACGCGATCGAAGCGATCGTCGGCGCGGTGCAGGCTTCGGGCGTTGACGATCTCGAGATTATCGTGGTTGACGATGGCTCCACGGACGGGAGCGCTGCGGTGTTGCAGGAACGGATCGCGCCCTTTGTGAGCAACGTGATTTTCCACGAAACAAACCGCGGGAAAGGCGCTGCAGTCCTTTCGAGTTTTGGCGCCGCTACCGGTGAGATGGTGATAGTGCAGGACGCTGACCTCGAATACAGCCCCGCCGATTACCGTCGCCTGCTCGAGCCGATCATAAGCGGGAAGGCTGATGCAGTATTCGGATCACGGTTCGCTGGCGGCCAGGCTCACCGCGTTGTCTACTTTTGGCACTTGATCGGCAACAAAATCCTGACGCTGTTCTCCAACATGTGCACTAATCTCAATCTCACCGACATGGAGACGTGCTACAAAGCGGTTCGTCTCTCTACCTTGCGGCAGGTGGAACTGTGCGAGGACAGGTTCGGATTCGAGCCGGAAATTACCGCGAAGCTCGCCCGCACGAAGTGCCGCATATACGAAGTCGGAATCTCGTACGATGGCCGCACTTACGAGGAAGGAAAGAAGATTACCTGGAAAGATGGGGTGCGCGTGATCTACGTGATAGTGAAGTATAATTTTTTCGCACCCGTGCGCGCGCGATGATCCGTCCCCCGGTGCCAGCGGTCCTCGTCGGTATTGCACTCTGTGTTTTTGTAGCGATCAGCGTGCGCTCGATGTGGCCGCGCATCTGCGACGGGCAGTTCTCTGCTCCCACGCCCTATCACTCGACTGATCGCTACTTGGAGTCTGTGCTCGGCCAGGATGCCTCAGCAAAACTAGTCGCCGGGCTTGCAAAGCTACCGCCAGGCAAGCCTATTATTATTCTATCGCCCGCCGTGAATGCGCAGAGCGCCTTCATCTCGGCTCTGGTTTGTTACCTCGGCTGGCCTCGAGAGATTCAAGGTATATCGGTGGATGCGGCCGACGCCAGTAGCGAGGTCGCGAAAATCGATCCGCACGCGATCGCCGCGATCATGTTTTACAACATCCCTCCGCCAGTATGGCTTCCCACGGTGGAGGCTGGCCGCGGCCTGCACATCGCAGTGATGGAAGCGAAATGACCTTTGGCGACGCGATCAACCTCGGCCTGGCTCTCGCTGTCGTTTTCGCCGCGGGTATCGGAATAACCGACCTGCTCATCGGGCGAAACAGCGGTTATTCAAAACTCGAACGATGGAGCCTCGCATGGTTGTTCGGCACCGGAGCTGTGTCGCTCATGCTCTGGCTTGCGGGTTTCGTGGTCTCAGGCGATGTCCGATTGCGGATCGTAGTTGTTCTCGCCAGCAGCACAGTGGCCTACCTTGGCGGGAAAACGGCGCGGCAACGCACGCCTCAAATCCGCGGGACGAGAACGATAATCGACCGCACTCTATTCGCCATCGTGCTTTGCGAAATCGTCGCCGTGTTCGTCATGAGTTCGCGGCACGGGCTGGGATGGGATGGACTGCTGAATTGGGAAATTAAAGCGCGTTACGTCTTTCTTAACGGCGGCGTGATGCCCGCGGCATATTTCGGCAGCGTGTCGCGCGCATTTAGCCATCCGGAATATCCGCTGTTCATCCCGCTCACTGAAACCTGGCTGTATCTCTGGCTCGGCGAGGCTAACCAGTTTTGGGCAATGACACTATTTCCAGTGTTCTATGCTGCTGGCGCGTTCCTGCTCGCCGCGATCACCACGCGAGTTTCGGGTTCGCAGCGCGCGGGTGGCCTCGCCGCAGCATTGCTTTTCTTTGTTCCTTACCTGCACACCGGAGGCGGGCGCGTCATCTCAGGCTATGCCGATTTCCCGCTCAGTATCTGCTATCTCGCGACGGTAGGGTATCTCGCTTCGGCAGCCCGGGACAACTCCGCGGCGGCATTCCGTCTTTTCGTCGCGTCGACAGCGTTGCTGCCATGGATGAAACGTGAAGGTCTGATCCTATGTGTGACTGCCGCAGCTTGCGCGGTCATACTATTTTGGCGTCGCCGGCCGATGCGGCAGTGGCTATTCGGTTTTGCTCCAGCGCTCGTGATCGCCGCTGCCTGGCGGCTTTACCTCTACACCATGCACGTCCGGCCACCGCTCGACTTTGTCTCAATCTCATTCACTAGCATTGCGGCGAGCTCGAATCGTATCGGCCCTATCGCGGCGATGACATTTCGCGAGCTGGCGTCCGTTTCTCACTGGAGTGTCTTCTGGTTACTAGTCCTCGCGGCGTTGCTCATCTCAGCGTGTCGTAAACCGGACCGGCAAACCGTTGCCCTCGGCTTCGCCATTGTCGCACCGCTCGTATTGTATTGCTCGACCTATCTCTTTAGTGCGTGGCCGAGCATCGCGGCGCATGTTACGGGGTCTATGCCGCGACTCGCCCTCCAACTAGTCCCGGTGGCATGGTGCCTCGTAGCCGGGATTCTCACCCGTGAATCGCAACAACCCGGCCCCGGACGCTGAACACCGCGATCCCACTCGCGTGCGCGAGATGTTCGATCGCATCGCCGGGCGCTACGATATCGCAAATCATGTCCTTAGTTTCGGAATGGATTTCGCATGGCGGCGTCGCGTGGCGGAGATTGTCGCAACCTGGCAACCGGAGCTGCTACTCGATCTCGCCACTGGGACGGGCGATCTTGCGCTCGCGATTCAGCAACGAATTCCGCACTGCATAATCACGGGCTGCGATGCGTCGACCAGGATGCTCGAGATCGCGCGGAAGAAAGGGCTGTCTAATACGGTTGTGGCTGATGCTGCCGGCCTTCCGTTTGCGGATGGCAGCTATGACGCGATTACCATCGCTTTCGGGTTACGGAACATGTTGGATCGCGCCGCCGTCATCCGAGAATGCGCGCGTCTTCTCCGCATCGGCGGTCACTTGTTGATCCTGGATTTTTCGTTGCCCGGAGGCCCCCTGCGGAAACCGTATCGTTATTATCTTCACCACATCCTTCCTAGGATCGCGGGTTTGATCGCAGGAGATCGCACCGCCTACGAGTATCTGGCTGAATCGATCGAGCAATTTCCCAGCGGTGCAGCGATGTGCGAATTCCTAACTGCAAACGGCCTATATGCTTCTACCGCAGAGCAGCGCACCGCGGGCATCGTCACGATTTATACCGCGACCAAGCCATAAGTTAGGGAGTAGGGCTGGAAGTTGGAGCCGGGCTCGCGACAGGCGGAGAAGCCGTCCGAACCAGGGGGAGTCGCAGAGCGTTATAGTCAGGGCCACTTAGGATAAAGGTTCCTTCGCGTTCATCTGCTCTCGCGAACCACATGCCTCCGCCGGCTGCCTGCCCGATGGAAACGCTGTGCACCTGTTTGTCGTCGATCGAAGTCGTAAATGTAAGATTTAATGTCGGCTGCCCGAGTCCCTGTTGAGGAACGGTAGCTCCCGTCCAGCGGACCGCGCGTAGCGAAGCAAGTGTATTAAGGAGCGATTGCACGTTGGTTTGGTCTATCTCGCCGGTTCCTTTGGTCCACACCCACTGATTGTTAGGTCCGCGCGCGATGACAAGGTCGTTGCCCAATGCGATCCGGTGGATCTCTTCGGGCTTAAACTTGAAGACCGACGCTCCCTGCCACTGCAAGGGATCGGTAGCGATGGTGTCGACAAACATTTTTTTCACCGCCACGATAAAGGGTTCGTCGCCTACTCGTGCATAGACCACATCCCCCTCCACCCGACCAAATGCGATCGTGGCAAGCGGTATCTCGCCGGCTTTGGATTCGGCCGTGTTCTCTGAAGCAAACGAACTTAGCGTTAATGTAAGTTGTGGCTTATCCAATCCGTACTTCGGCAAGTCCGAGGCAACATCTTCGACAAA
>JBBQHM010000143.1:0-4895 GCA_038323965.1 Chthoniobacterales bacterium
ATCCGCACCTTCCAAAATCACCTCGCTAGCACCGGGCTTCAGTCCCGCGCGTTTGAGCAGAGTGCCGAGGCGAATTCCAGTCCACTCCCCATTCCCAACTGCACCCAATGACCAGGGAACTCCCTTCACCTTCGGTTGCAGAAAATCGCGACTGTTTCCCGCACATTCGAGCGTGGCAGAGATGGACGTCGTCTCCATCGCTTCCAAATCGGCATAGGAGAACTCGAGTCTCCTTTCGACGAGCCCTTCGATTTTTAAACTCCAATCCCGCGCCTCGATTTGCGGCACTGGAAAATGACAGCGCACATAGAACGAGTCTGTCGGTGTCACAAAATCTTTTACCGACTCAAACGGCATCTCGAAATTCGGAGGGTCAGCGTCGCGCACAATTCTGCCCAGAGGCTCAGGATTCCGAGGCGGCTTCGACATTTTCCTAATATGTGTTTTATCAAACGCTTTGCGAGCGCGCACTGAGTTCGGAGTCGTCAAATCAAGTGTATTTCCAAGTGAAAGCTGAGATGGATACTTCGGCCCATCCCCGGCGTTTTTAGTTGCTCCGCACAATGGCTCCGCTAACGTCCATTCTCAGCTTTAAAACCCCCGCATGCGAAAAATCACTGGCCCGCTGTTCGTCGTAGCCGCTCTTTGTCTCGGCACGCTGGCATCGGCGCAGATTGTCACGACCGACCCGGTTGGCTTCACCACAATTACGTGTCTGGCCAATTCGGATACCTATCTCTCGATCCCGTTCACGCGTGTGCCGGATTTTACGGGAACGATCCAATCGATCGCCGGAAGTGCGATTACGGTTAACGGCACGCCGGCCTGGAGCACAGGCCAATTCGTCTACTCGGCGACTCAGAAAAATCGCTACTACGTGTTGATCGGTTCGGGTGGCGCCACGAATCCGAAGGAAGGCCACATCTACACCGTCACCGCGAACGACGCGTCCAGCTTAACGGTCGATACGACTACTGATAATCTCACCGGCATTACCGCTAGCACGCAGATCGTGGTAATTCCCTATTGGACGCCTGCGACTCTCTTTCCCGCCGCAGATACAGGAGTTTCCTTCACGCCCACGACGTCGAGCGCTGCGCACCAGACGGAAATTCGCGTCCCGAATGCCGCTTTCGTTGGAATTAATCTCCCGGCTTCACCGATCTATTTTTACAGCAACAACGTTGATGGAACTTCATCCAACGTTGGCTGGCGCGTCGCAGGGGATAATACGACAGATCATGGCGACGATCCTCTGCGTCCCGATGGTTATATCGTCATCCGCAATGCCAACGGCGCGCCGACGCTACCCTTTGTCGCACTGGGTTCGGTCCTGCTGAAAAAGGTTGCAACCGCACTGGTGACATCGGCAACGCAGCCTCAGGATAATGCGGTCGGGATGATCCGGCCGATCGATGTGGCGTTAAATTCCACCGGCCTCAATGCCGCGGACGGATCTTTCGTGCCGGGCGATCAGCTCTTACTTTTTAACAACGCCGTCGCGGGATTCGATAAGACCCCGAGCGTGACCTACGTCTTCAACGGCGGTTGGCGTCTGAGCACGGATCCGACGACAGATCACGGCGGCGATCTCCTCGCCCCCGGGACCGCGATGCTGATCCGCAAGGCTGCGTCGGCTAGCGGCCAGACGTTCTTCTGGATTAACTCACCTAGTTACACTCCGGGAAGCGCCGTGCAGCCGCTGCAGGCGGTCTCGCGGAAAGCGCAGGGAGCTACCACCTACGATATCAATCTTCCGCTCACCGGCACAGCGGGCGTGGAGTGCAGAAGTGGCGGCGGTAGCAGCGCGTATCAGGTTGTCATCTCATTTCCCGTTCCAGTGACCTTAAGCGGAGCAACCGTTATGTCAGGAATTGGCACCGTCGCGAGTTTCAGTGGCTCTGGAACGACTGCCCTGACTGTAAATCTAACCGGCGTGAGCAAGACTATTACGATACAAATCGCCAGCGTGAACGACGGAACGAATACGACGAACATCACAATCCCGATGGCAGTCCTCGTGGGAGACACGACCGGCGACGGAACGGTGAATTCCGCGGACATCTCTCAAACCAAGTCAAGGTCTGGGCAGTCACTGAAATTCTCGAATTTCCGCGCCGATGTAACTGGCGATGGGAATATCAATAGCGCCGACATTTCGCTCGTTAAATCGAAATCTGGCACGGGTCTCTAGCGTGAGTTTCGGCGAACGCAGTTCGTAGTTCGCGTGCTTGCAGCGCCGTAAATAAGGGCTCTATCGTGCAGCGTAGATGAATTCGCGTTCCGAACTTCGCCGGCGACCGGTGTCCGTCCTGCTGGCATATTTCGTCCTTGCGGTTTTCGTCGCTTTTGCTGTCTATCCGATAACCCGGATCATCACAATCGCGCTGCGGCCTGGAGACCAGCTGCTCACTCCATCGCTGGCCATTATCCCAGCGGGGGCAACCTTCGCCAATTTTCGGATACTGCTGTTCGAAACGCAGTTTCTGCGCTGGCTGCTGAACTCCACCCTGATTGCTCTCGCCGTGACCATCACCGGGGTAGCGCTGGCTTCGACCTCCGGTTACGCGCTATCTCGCTTTCGATTCCGCGGTCACGGCTCCATGCTGCGTGGCCTGCTCGTCACCCAGATGTTTCCGGCGACCATGCTGCTACTTCCGCTCTACCTCATTCTGATCAAGCTTGGTCTTATCAATTCTTACCTCGGAGTCATCATAATCTACACCGCCACGGCGCTTCCATTCTGCATCTGGCAGCTGAAAGGCTACTACGATACTATTCCACTCGCGCTGGAGGAAGCTGCGGGAATAGATGGAGCAACCCGCTGGCAATCGTTTACTCGCGTTGTCCTTCCCCTCGCCGCGCCGGCTCTTGTCATCACTGCGCTGTTTTCATTTATGACAGCGTGGAATGAATATGTTGTTGCCGCCCTCGTGCTGCAGGACGTAGAAATCTTCACCCTTCCACTCGGGTTAAAGATGTTTCAATCCAACATGAGCACCCAATGGGGTCTTTACGCGGCCGGCGCCTTGCTGGTTTCGATCCCCGTGGTCGTTCTTTTTCTTCTACTAAGTCGCTATCTTATTTCCGGCCTCAGCTCCGGCGGCGTCAAAGGTTAATTGCTTATGAAAATACATATCGCTCCCATTATTATCCTGCTTGCAGTCTCGTCGCCGCTTCACCTTTTTGGAGAGGCAACCACGATAGCGGAAGACGACGCCAGCCAGTCGGCCTACTCTGGCGGCTGGAGCGACGGCTCCAATGGCGGAAGCGGTTTCGGGAAGTGGACCTTCACCACTGAAGGCAACGATAATGACCGGCACGCGGGTTTCTTCACTGCCGAAACGAAGAATAACCCCGACCTCAACGGTATTCAGAAATCGGACAAAGCATTCGGCCTGTTCGCGAACGGGCCCGGCTTCGAACAGGCTGTGGCCTATCGCAGCTTGGAGAAACCGTTACAAAGCGGCGATTCCTTTTCCTTTATGATGGAAAATGGGCAGATCGAGAAAAAATTCGACAAAGATGATGCAGCGCCCGGCTCCATCGGTTTGGTCCTACGAACGAGCAACGCCAACTCTTCCGTCGGCGACTATAACAAGGACGCTGTGTTTGAGTTCGGATTTTATCAGGGTAAGACCAACTACCAGATCTACGACGGCACCGATAACGCCGACTCCGGTGTCCCCTTCGTTGATTCGGGCGTCTCGGTTACCGTGACCATTACCGGTGCCGACACCTACGATTTGGAAGTGCAGACGTTAAAAGATAAAAAAGTGACGAAGGTTGGTAGCCGTAAGCTCAAGGTAAGCGGGGTGATCCAAAGTCTGGCGATCTTCGATCGTAACGGCGAAAAGAACGACGCTTACTTCAATCAGTTTCAAATAGCGCGCGACGCGAAGTAGAAGCTAAACGGGCAAACCGATGAACAAGCCGAGGCTCAGTTTCTGGCAGATCTGGAACATGAGTTTCGGATTTCTCGGTATTCAATTCGGATTTGGATTGCAGCTCGCGAATATGAGCGCCATCTACGCCAAGCTGGGCGCTGAGCCCGATAAAATTCCCCTGCTCTGGCTGGCCGGCCCAATGACCGGACTTTTAGTGCAGCCCATCATCGGCTCGATGAGCGATCGGACCTGGAATCGACTTGGCCGTCGCCGTCCCTACTTTCTAACTGGAGCAATCCTATCAAGCATTGCGCTTTTCTTCATGCCGGACGCCCCTGCCCTTTGGGTCGCAGCCGGGATGCTCTGGATTCTGGATTCCTCCATCAACGTCAGCATGGAACCCTTCCGCGCTTTCGTAGCCGACAAGCTTAACATGGAGCAGCGCACCGCCGGCTTCGTCATGCAAAGCTTCTTCATCGGAGTCGGCGCTGCGGTGGCCAACGCACTTCCTTCCTTTTTTAAGTATCTCGGGGTGGCGGGTCAGGCTGCGAATGGAGTTCCACTAACGGTGCAGTACTCGTTCAAGATCGGAGCCGCTGTATTCTTTCTTGCTGTTCTCTGGACCGTTCTCACAACGAAAGAATTCCCGCCAGAAAACATGGCGAAGTTCGATCGCGAGCGCCGCGATCGCGAACCGTTTCGACTCCAGTGGAGCTTCTTTCTGGTCGGGGCCGTAGCCGGAGCTGCGCTCGGAGCATCGCGCGGCGCGCTCGTCGAGCACCAGCTCACGCTTTGGCATATTCTGGCCGGCGCCGTGATCGGCGGAGCTATCGCTACGGTTCTATCTAAGCCTGAAGTCGCCACCGCCATCCGCGAGATGCCAAGGACGATGCGCCAGCTGGCAGTGGTTCAGTTCTTCACCTGGCTCGGACTCTTCTGCATGTGGATGTTCTTTAGCCTTGCCACTGCGCAGCAAATCTTCGGAGCAACCGACCCGAAATCAGCGCT
>JBBQHM010000144.1:0-4879 GCA_038323965.1 Chthoniobacterales bacterium
ATTGAGATCGGGTTGTTTCGGTCCATTTGTCACAGATTGTCACGAGATTTTGATTCGAAGGTGACGGTTCAAGCGTTCCCGAAATCAGTGCTCGTAAGTAAATTTCCGCGGTTCATGAAAAACGAATTCGAGCACGCCAGAACCGCGTCGCCTCAAGCTTTTCGATGGAGTTTTGGATCCGATTTCTTGGCATTCGACGCGAGAGTTCGACACGTCGACATGGTAGATCCTGTTGCACAGCTTAGTTCCTGGAGCAGCTGATCTGTAATCAGCAGGTCATCGGCTCGAGCCCGACAGCCGGCTTTAGGTATCGTTAGCCGTCGTTGCAAATCAGCCACTTACGGCGATTCCCCCGTTTGAATCCGCGATCATTATGCAACTGATGCTTTCTGCCGATGTTCCTGCAAGGCATGCTC
The DNA here is from genome assembly GCA_038323965.1 of Chthoniobacterales bacterium. Classification (GTDB taxonomy): domain Bacteria; phylum Verrucomicrobiota; class Verrucomicrobiia; order Chthoniobacterales; family UBA10450; genus JBBQHM01. The sequence goes on from JBBQHM010000144.1 coordinate 417, forward strand.
GGGATGCATCGCCGTTGGTACAACGGCGGACAAGGCTGGAATCTGGCCAACGAACAGGTTTGGGGGCTTTCTGGATTCCACTGGAACACGCCGATCTCAATCGCCGCGTGGGTAATGGGCCTGGCTCAAATTCCTTTCAGCATTAAGCGCGGCAAAAAAGCGACCGACAATCCATGGGAAGCGACCACGCTTGAATACACCGCCCTTCCCCGCCCCCTCACGGCAACTTCCTCGCCGCGCCATTCGTTTACCGCGGTCCCTCCGACTACAGCGTCCCCGGCCGGAAGTGCGATTTTACGATGCAAAGCGATCCGATTCGCGAAGGTGAACGCGCAATTTCAAGGTCGGAAGCTCCCGTCCATTAGTCGGAAACACAGCGCGATCAGCATCGTAAAGTGCGTGATCGAGGCTTCGGTTATGCGTTTTTCGTTGAGGGAATGCGCACGCGCAACGCGCCTACACGGAGCCGGTAGCGCAAAGGCGCCTCCATCATTTCCACTTCACCATCGAGCGACACCGGGACGGATGCCGGCTCTATTTCCAGACGTGCTTCACGCGCACAAACCATTTCGAAATCGTGTGCTTCTTCCGCCTTTCTTCGAAGCATCCTGAAGCCGAGACGCAAAATGCCGGCCGGGCTTAGCGGGTTGGGCAGATAGATCGCAAGGTTGTGCGCGTCGATACACTCCCGGCCGCGACGAGGGAAGTAATCCAGTTCTTCCGGATTGTTGCAGACAAAAACGAATCGACTGCGAAATGCTTGCTCGCCGTTATTCGTCGTAAGGCGGATCGTCATGACATTGCCCCAGCGCAGGAGTGCCGTCGCCCCGCTAAGAAGCGCGATGAGCCGGCTTCGTCCGAAACGGCGAAACATTTGCTCGCGGTGGCGCAAGGCGAGCGGATAAAGGCCTACGCTGGATCTGCTCAGGAAGGTGCGGCCGTTTACTTCGCCGACATTAATTTCCGCTGTCCGCCCGTTCACCACAGTTTGAACCGCCGCCCCAAGTTCGAGCGGAATGTTAAGTCGCTTGGCGAACAAATTAAATGTCCCGAGCGGAAGCACGCCGAGAATCTTGCCGGATCCAGTCAACGCCGCAGCAATCGCATCGATTGTTCCGTCTCCGCCGGCTGCGACGATTATTTCAGAGTCGCTCCGCACCGCTTCCTGCGCTAACGAAGCGATCTCACCACCATCCCGGGCGACAACGAGCCTGGTAGCGATGTTCTGCGACTGAAACAAGTCGGCGATTTGAGCCTGGGTGTCCTCGCCGTGATGACCAGCGCCGCGGTTTAAAATTACGATCATTCAGTCTTGAAGCATTTCGCGTTTACGCGTGTTTCTCTTGCACTCTGCCTTGTCAACGAACTGGGCGCGAACAAATCGATAAACCGCGAACGGATGCCCGAAACAGAAAGCACGAAGGGAAAAGGATCGGTGCATTTCCGGCCAGAGAAGAAGACTAGATGCCGCTCAAATAAGAGGGGCAAGAGGGCGGACCAGGCTTTCTTTGAGACGCTGAATGCGGGAACGGCGGACAAATTCATCGAGCACGATCCTCGAACTGCGAGCGAAGTCGTTCGTCAACACGCATTGCAACTCCGAAGCCCGAGCCCGATCGCGAACGAGCGCGTTTAGCTCGAAATTCAATCGCATCGATCGAACATCGAAATTTGCCGAGCCGACCATGAGCCAGTCATCGTCGATGAGTGCGACTTTGGAATGGTTGATCCCGGCCTCGTATTCATAAATTTTCACACCAAACCTGAGCAACTCCTCGTAGTAGGATCGACCGACATTGACCAGCATCGGGTGATCGCTCTTCTCCGAAACGAGCAGACGCACATCGACGCCGCGCCCGGCCGCGAGTTGCAGGGCGGTGAGGAGCGGCTCTTTCGGAGCGAAGTAACCGGCCGTTAACCAGACCCGTCGGCGCGCGGTGTCGAGCATGAAGACGATCGACATTTGGATCGGATTATCCGCGTTATCGGGTCCGTCGGTCATCGGTTGCACGACCAGGCGCTGCGGGTTATTCGGCACCGGATAATAACGGCGGTCGAGCAATTTTTCCTCCGTCGCGAAAAACCAATCGTCCGCAAAAATCATTTGGAACTTGCGCGCGACGACACCGCTTATTTCGATTTGCACATCGCGCCAGCATCCGATTGCCGGATCCTCGCCGGCGTATTCGCGGCCCATGTTCATACCGCCGACGAAGACGTGCGCCCCGTCAATGATCTGCACCTTGCGGTGGTTACGCAGGGTGAAGGTCCAGCGATTGCGAAAGGGATGAGCCGTGCGAAACCAGGCGAATTTTCCGCCAGCCGCGACGAGTGGGGCGAAACGCGACCGCGATAACCCGAAGGAACCAACGCGATCGAGCAGCAGACGCACTTCCACGCCGCGGCGCGCAGCAGCTACGAGATGATCGAGCATTTCGCGGCCGCGTGCATCATTGCGCCAGATATAAAATTCGACGTGGACGTGATGGTGTGCCTGATCGATTCGCTCGGCCAGGGCCGGGAAAAATTGATCGCCGTCGATCAGGAGTCGCGTTTCTTCGGCCGCGGAAACGGCGAATTCGTTGAGCCGTGAGAGAAGATCGATGATCGGTTGTTCGGCGGCCGGGAGGTTTTCGATGAGCACCTCAGTGTGTGCGGTAATCCTTCGTTCCTCGCGTGCTCCCATCGCGTCCATCGCGCGAGTCGCGCGTAATTTTTGCCTAACGAGTCGATCAGTGCCGAAAAGAAGGTAGAAAAACGGACCGACATAGGGAAAAAGGATGACCGCCCAAATCCAGGCCAGGGTCGAGGCGGGCGGTTTATTGCGCAGGAGGATGTGCGGAATGGCTGCCCAAGTGAGCAAATAGCCGAGCCAGACGAACGTCCAATGCATGGCGCAGCGTGCCGGATGATCAGACCTAACGCGCCCGCGATCCGAGCGCGCTTTGCACCAAAATCATCTCGCCCACGTTTTCCGGAGTGAATAAACCGATCAGCCGTCCGGTTGAATCCAACACCGACAGCGCGGGATAGCGGCATTCCTGCATGACCGCAAAAGCTTTTTCGAAGGGCATCGATTCGGTAACAGCAGGGATTTGAGTTCGCATCACCTCCGTCACGGCAGTATCCGCACCGGATTTTCGCAAGGCCGCGATCATATCATCTCTCGTTAGGATGCCACGCATTTTTCCTTCGGTGTCGGTGACTGGGAATTCATGTTGTGAAGTGCTAAGCAACGCTTCCACCGCATCGTGCAAAGCCGCGTCGAGTGGGAGCGATTGGAATTGCGTGATCATGGCCGAGGAAACTCGCAGATCTTTCGAGATATTGCGCATTTGCGCGAACGCCAGCTCACGGCCCGCGCCGAAATAAACAAAGGAGGAGGAAAAACGCGCCGTGAATCTTGAGATCGATGCCGGCAATACGACCGATGGAAAAAGACCAGCGCATACGAGTTATTTCCTGGCAGCCGTTCGCTTCGCTGACGCCCGGTTCGGGACTACCAGAACCGGACAAGGCGCATGCCGCACGATCTGTTCGGCGGTGCTCCCTATGAAAAAGCGTTTCACTCCGGAGCGACCGTGCGTCGAGGTAATGATCAGATCGATACCTTCGGCACGGACGCATTGGTCAATCTGCTCGACCGGCGATCCTGCGGTCAGCTTCGTTGTAACGTTTTTCAATTCTGTCCCTACTACTTGACGCAACCGGCCCATCTCTTTTTCGGCATACTCTTCCTGTTGCGCGCGAATGTTTGGCACTTCCAGTGCGGTGTATTCATCGCCCAGCGCATAGCTATGAAGAACGACTGAATGAAACAACACCAAACTGGAGCGAAACTCGCGGGCGAACCCCATCGCGTAATTCAGCCCTTGCTGCGAACACTCGGAGAAATCGAGCGGCACAAGGATTTTTTGAAATTGAAGCGGCGTCCGCCCTCTGCGCGCGCGTTCCTTCGCGGAAAAATGTTCGTTCTCGCGCACAACCAAAACCGGACAAGGCGCGGAGCGAACAACCCGCTGCGTCGTACTCCCGAGAAAGGCTTGCTTGAGGCCGGTCAGGCCACGGGTTGCGATCACGATCAGGTCCGCCCGGTATTTTTCAGCGGCTTCGTTGATTTGCGTTGAAGCCTCGCCGACCCGCAGGGTGCAGTGAATGCTGCGCGGCGGGAGCAAAAGCTGTGAGACCAAATCCTTCAGGCGTTCCTTTGCCGCCTGCACCATCGCTTTATCCGGAAATGGTAACAGCAAGCCCCCACGGCCAGGGCTATACATCGGAGCTGGAGCGATGACATGTGCGAGGTACAACTTCGCATCGAATCTTACCGCGAGCAGTTTGGCAAAACGCAGCGTCGCCAGCGACGCAGGCGAAAAGTCGATCGGCACCAGGATTCGGCGCAGCTTGGTAATTTTCATTTTGAAGGAGGCTGGTCAATTTTACCACTTCGCGGTTAGAGCCCGGAC
>JBBQHM010000145.1:0-4810 GCA_038323965.1 Chthoniobacterales bacterium
TGCGGGTGCGCCGCTGAGCATGCTCGCGCGATCGAAAGCGAAGGCCTGCGGCCCGAGGTAGGAAGAGCCGGCGGCGTTGAACACGTTCATGCTCATGTAGTAGCCATCAGGCCAGACGCTAAGATGAGGGTAATCGTAGAAGTTGGAGCCGAGATGGAAGCCGTAACGGGCATACGTGCTAGTCGCACTGGCAGAAGTTGACACCGCGACGCACTCGTCGGTAATAGGTCCGTTGGTTGTCGCCTTGGCGAACTGAGTAATCACCCATCGATTGGCGAGGTGGTCGTAGAGGACAACTGGGTCGCCGCTACCGCCGGTCTCGCACGCTCCACCGAAACCGGCCCAAATCGAGGAGATGCTGTTAGGACCCAGGACAGAGGCTCCCGTGACCTTATCGAAAACCTGGTAACCTTCGTTCACGATCTGCACAAACTGCGTCTGCCCTACCGCACCGTTGGTATCGGGCGGGGCGCAGTTGCAACCCACACCCGGGAACGGAACGCCGTCGAAATTTTTGATGAAAGTGGCGATGGACGGTGAAACTGCGGAAGTAGAAGGTGCATGCGAGCTTTGAATCACCGGGTCAAAGCCATCTTTGTGACGATGGGGAACTTTCGGGTTCTCGTTGGCTTCGTGCTCCAATTTCGCGTCGGAAGCTGACCACGGCGGCATCGAGCTCAGCGGAGGCGAGACGTCGTTGTGGTAGGATTTCCCAATTGCCAGCCCGTTCTGTTGCGCGGTCGGACCTTGCGCAGTGACCTGCGAGCCCGAGAAAAGACCGAAGGCCAGACCGGCCAATAGCATGCCGGAGAGGCACAACAAAAAGCCGAGAATCGCCCGGAGACTGATGAATGCGGATTGGGAACAGGAGGGTTTCTTCATATTGAGGTACGAAACGTTGTGCGCGTTTTGCGCACGACTACCCCGTTATTTACGAAAAAGATAAACTTTCGTCACCTTACAAGTTTGTAATGTAACGTCCGAAACCGCTTGGAACCGGCTCCGGAAATGTAACTGTGCTGACCTTATGGGATCCAACCAAGGTAGAATCAACGTGAAGAAACGTGCGTCACGACGCAAAAAGAACGATCGCCTCGCGCTCGCCGCAACAATGAAGAGCAAGAAGAAATCGGCGAAGACAGGCCCGAAAGGTAGCTAAGCGGGCGAATCTACTTTTTCTTCTCCGCCAATAAGGCAGCGCGCGCCTGCGACATTTGCGATCAGAGCTAGCCGTGCGAACTGCGCACGACCCCAGGGCGCATCGCTGCTATATTGCTGACGGATGTTTGAGATCAGGGCGAAAGAGAAGATGACGGAGCGCGCGCTCCTTATCGGCGCTTACATCGATCCAGCGAAGAAAGCCGACGCTACAAATTTGCTCGATGAACTGGCGGAACTGGTCGAGACCCTGGGCATTCCGATCATCGATCGGAGACTTATTTCACATCGTGAAAATCATGCGCGCTACTTGATTGGGTCGGGGAAGGCGCAGGAGATGGTAGACGTCGCGAAAAGCATGCAGTGCGACGTCCTTGTTTTTGATAATGAGCTGACTCCTTCGCAACAACGAAACTGGGAAGAGCTGGCAGGGATAACCGTGGCTGATCGGCAGGAGATCATTCTTGATATCTTCGGTGCGCGCGCGCAAACGCGGGAAGCGCGCATCCAGGTGGATCTCGCGCGCATGCAGTACTCTCTCCCGCGATTGACGCGGGCGTGGAGTCACCTTGGCCAGCAGGGCGGCGGGATCGGCGCGAAGGGCGAAGGCGAAAGCCAGCTCGAACAGGATAAACGAAAGATCCGTCTTCAGATCGACCGTTTGAAACGCGAGCTGACGGAAGTGCGAAGTGCGCGAGCAACTCAGCGCAAAGACAGGAAGCGCGCACCGGTTCCAAACGCAGCGATCGTCGGCTACACCAATGTGGGTAAGTCTTCGCTCCTACGAAAGCTCACCGGCGCGGACGTTCTTATCGAGAACAAGCTATTCGCTACGCTCGACACCACCACGCGCAAGATTGCCCTGCCCAATAAGCAACCACTTCTCCTTACCGACACCGTAGGATTTATCCGCAAGCTACCGCACCAGCTGGTAGATGCTTTCAAGGCCACGCTGGAAGAAGCCGCGTTATCCGATTTCCTTATTCATGTTCTGGATGCTTCCGAAGTCGAAGTGATGGAATTCTACAACACCACCATGAAGGTTCTCTCCGACCTCGGCACGGTTACCAAGCAGATGCTCGTAGTCTTTAACAAGATTGATAAGCTAACTGATCCGGATGCCATTCCCGCACTGCGCCGACATTTTCCAGAAGCCGTTTTCGTCTCCGTTCAGACTGGTGAAGGCATGGACGAATTGGTGGAGCGTATTTCCGATTTTGTGGCGCGAGGGACGATGACTGTGGAATTGACGCTTCCGGCCGCGCGCACCGATCTCGTTGCCCGCTTGCATCGTGAAGGCCAGGTTCGCGACGTGCTCTACGAAAACGATTCCACGCGTGTCGTGGCCACAATCCCTACTCGCACGCTGGACACCTTTTTACCCTATCTGCGCCGGCCTGATTTCGGCGCAAGTACCGGCGGCCATCGAGCAGTGGCGGGCTAAAATAGAGAAGGCACGAAGCAATTTGCCACCCGTTCCAGAGTTGCCTGTCGTCTTCAAAAGCAAGTAGCTACTAGTCCCGCTCGAGCGCTAATTCGGGCCGACGTTTATAGTCTGCGGTGGCGAATGTTACTCCGCTCGCTTTGCACTCAGGGCAGACCCGGCAATCCGGGTTCGCTCGCTCCGCTTCTTCGGAAAGTAGGAATAGATTATGGCACGGGTCATGGAGACAATTAACAAACCGGCTTGTGGGTTGTTCGGTATGAGCGCAGCGCCCGATCTGCACGAGCCCTTCCTCTTTGCGGACCGTCATGCGTTGATCGAAGACGAAGCATTCACCCAGCCAGTGTTCGTTACCGAACTTTTCCTGGTACGCCGCAATGCCACCACGCAGTTGGAAAACGTCGCGAAACCCGCGCTTCCGCAGTAGGGCCGATGCCTTTTCGCAGCGGATACCGCCGGTGCAATACATCAGCACGCGTTTATCCTTCAACGGTTCGAGTTGCTCGACGTAGGCGGGTAGTTCGCGGAAGTGACCTATATCGCACACCACGGCGTCTTCGAACTTGCCGGCGGTCGATTCATAGCGGTTCCGGACGTCGAGCAAGACGACGCTAGGATCTCGCTCCATCATTTGCTTCCAAGCCGATGGACTTAGCTGATTCTCCCGGTCCGGCTCCAGCTCGCCGGCGTTGAGGGTCACTATTTCCTTTCGCACCTTGACTACCAGCTTGGGGAACGTCGCGGCGTCGCCTTCGCTAACTTTGAATTCGATATCCATGAAGCGCGAGTCGGTTTTAAGCTCCGACATATACTTTTCGATCGCGTCAGCGGGACCAGCGAGAGTCCCGTTGACTCCTTCACGCGCGATGAGCACCCGGCCTTTGACCCCAAGCTCGACACACAGCTTTCGCTGCCCGCTCGCAAATGCGTGCGGATCGTCCAAGGGCACGTATTTGTAGAAGAGAATGACTGGGAACAGCGCCACGGCATTGAATCTAGAAGAAGTTTCGCCGTTGCGAAACTGGCAATGACGCGATGAACGCATCGCGATTAAATTTTCGACTCGAAGCGACAGCGCGCAATTCACGTGCTCGCGCCACGACCTTTCGCACACTGCACAACGAAGTGCAGACGCCGTTATTCATGCCGGTCGGTACTCAGGCAACGGTGAAGGCGCAGCTGACACAGACGCTGGAGGATGCCGGCTCGCAGATTTTACTCGCGAATACCTATCATCTGCTCCTGCGACCGGGTGCGGAGGTGTTCAGGCGGACAGGTGGAATTCACGGCTTCATGAGTTGGAAGCATTCCGTACTGACTGACTCCGGTGGGTTTCAGATTTTTTCGCTGCCGCATTCGCGCTCAATGAGTGAAGCGGGCGCAGTGTTCCAAAGTTATCTCGATGGTCAGACAATTACCCTTAGCCCGGAGCTAAGTATCGAAACGCAGATCGCCATTGGCAGCGATATCATGATGGCGCTTGATCAATGTATCGCCTCCTCTTCGGACGAGACGACCGCGCGCGCGGCGATGGAGATTACTCATCGCTGGGCCGCACGGAGTCTGGCGGCGCGAGGCAAATCACCACAGTCGATGTTCGCGATCGTGCAGGGCGCTCTATTCCCTGAGCTTCGCCGCGAGAGCGTGGATACATTGCGCGCCATGGAATTTGATGGTTACGCTATCGGCGGCCTGGCGGTGGGTGAGGGTAAGAGCGAACGCGAAGATACCTGCGAACTAACCGCTCAACTTCTGCCGGATGATAAGCCGCGTTACCTGATGGGCGTCGGCAGCCCGCTGGACATGCTGGAAGCGGTTCATCGCGGGGTCGACATGTTTGACTGCATTATGCCGACGCAGCTTGCGCAACGCGGAGCGGTCTTCACTTCCCGTGGCTTTTTGCAGCTACGACGCGGCGTTTACAAATACTCCGATGAAACACTCGATCCCCTGTGCTCCTGCCCGACCTGCGCACGCTACTCGCGCGCCTATCTTCATCACCTAACGAAGACTAGTGAAACGCTTGGCTGGCAACTGCTCGGCACGCACAACATCTACTTCTACCACCAGCTCATGCGCGACCTCCGTGCGAGTATCCTGGAGGATCGTTTTCTGGCGCTCTATCGCGAGAAGAGAGAATTTCTACATGCGAGCGACATTGATAATCCTATCCGCGCACCGAAACGGAATAAGGCGCGCGCCACCTCG
>JBBQHM010000146.1:0-4594 GCA_038323965.1 Chthoniobacterales bacterium
TGAGGCGGCTCGAGCGCGCCTGACGCTGTCGGAGTTGTCGGCCAAACGATTTCAAGAAGCGTCGCCACTCTTTGGCGCGGAGGTCACCAAGTTGTTCGATGTGCGGGCCGCGCTCGCTCGACGTCAGGCAGTCGGTGCACCTTCCTTTGAAAATGTGGCGTCGCAGATAGCGAGGTGGCGCAAGCTGCTTGCTGAATAACGGTAAACCGTTCGCTTTTTAAGGCGTCATTCTTAATGTCACGCCGTGATTTCTGCTTCGCGCTCCGACAGCGATCGCTGGCAAACGATCTCCAGCGTTTCGCATTTTGCCAACGACCACGTCGCGGTCTCGACGGAGCTGGTGCGGACCCCAACTCGTTTACAGCCGCGGGAGTGGACAGTGGTGAAACGAAAATCTGCCGTCGTCGTTGCCGCAGTGACGGTTGAGGGAAGCATCGTCCTGATTCGCCAGGAACGGATCGCGATTCGAGATACCATCTGGGAAATGCCGGCGGGACAGGTGGATCAACTCTGCGGCACCGGCTCGTTCAAGGATGTTGCTATGCGTGAGCTGCGGGAGGAGACCGGCTATGAGCTCGCGGAAAATGGTGAGCTTGTTTTCCTGGGGGAATTCTTTTCGTCTGCCGGGTTTACCGACGAACGCGCATTTTTGTTTTTAGCAAAGTCCGTGCGCCGAAGCGCACGTGGACATGCGCACGACGAAACCGAGGCGATTCTGGAATGTCGTGAATTTCCGCCTGATGCGATCCGGGCCATGATCGCCGACAACGAAATTCGCGACGCCAATACCTTGTGCGTGTTTGCGCGACTCATGGCGCGTGGACTTTGGCCAACGACCTAGGCGATGGCTCTCCGGAATCTTTTTCAATTTCGCGATGCGGCGGATTCTGATTCGTCGAAGCCGTTTCTCGAGCATCTGGAAGACCTGCGCTGGACGGTGGTGAAGATAGCGCTCACGCTCATCGTCGCGATGATCGGTTGTTTTGCGCTGCGCGGCACGCTGGTCCGCGTCATGCAGGCGCCTCTGAACGCGGTCAGCAAGGATGTAGGAGTCTTGCGCGCCCTCGGCATTACCGATTCGATCACGATCTCGTTCCATCTCGCCTTTTATGCGGGTATCGTGATCGCGTTTCCGCTTCTGCTTTTCTTTCTCGCGGAGTTTGTCCTGCCCGCACTCACGGCCGTGGAGAAGAAATTCCTGCTCCCCGCGATCGCCTTCAGTTTCGGACTTTTCCTCACGGGCGTATTGACGTGCTATTTCTGGCTGTTGCCGAAAACGATTCTGTTTTTCCTGCACGACACCCAGTCGCTCGGATGGGAGGCGGCTTGGACGGTGCAGCAGTATTATTCGTTCGTGACGCGTTTCGTGCTTGGATTCGGGCTCGCCTTTGAGCTGCCCGTGGTGGTGCTGGTGCTGGTGCGTTTTGGCGTTGTGACCTATGAATTTATGGCGCGGACACGGCCTTACGCGATCGTGCTGATCTTCATCCTGGCGACGATCATCACGCCGACACCGGATATTCTGACGCTCGTCGCGATGAGTCTTCCAATGTGCCTGCTCTACGAGAGCTGCATCTGGATCGCATGGTTTATGCGGCGTCGTGCCGCACGTGCGAAATGATAAGCGTCGAGATTCTTTTCGACGTTTTCGCGTTCATCCTTGGAGCCGCGATCGGGTCGTTTCTTAACGTCGCGATTTATCGTTTGCCGCGCGATCTTTCGGTCAATGAGCCACGTCGCTCATTCTGCCCGAGCTGCAAGTATCAGATTCCGTGGTATCAGAATCTTCCGCTGATTAGCTGGCTCATGCTGCGCGGACGGTGCGCCAATTGTGGTGCGAAAATCGCGTTCCGCTATTTTGCCGTCGAAATGCTGACGGCGCTCGTGTATCTCGCGATCTGGCGAAGTTTTGAGCCCCAGGTCGCGATCGCGTATTGGGTGTTCGCCGCGCTCGCGATCGCTGCGACCTTCATCGACTTCGAGCATTTCATTATCCCGGACGAAATTTCGATCGGCGGCGCGGTGGTGGGAATCGTCGCGTCTTTTTTAGTGCCGACTCTGATGGGATATGAGCAACGCGCCCATGGTGTAATCGCGTCGGTCGCCTCGGCGGCGCTGGGATATGCGCTTTTATGGGTGGTGCTTGAGCTTGGGAAACTCGCCTTCGGCAAAAAGCGAATTCGTCTCGCCGCGCCGACGCCATTCACCTGGACGCGCGAAGGCGACGATGCGGAATTCGTGGTCGGCGACGAGAAGACATTGTGGAGCGATTTCTTCGCGCGTGAAAATGATCGACTGGTGCTCCGTTGCGAGCGAGTTGCGATTGATGCGGCGGAGCGGTCCGCCAGCACGCTGGTATTTCATTACAATCGAGTCGCCGTCGGTGATGACAGCATCGAGCTCGACCAGATCTCCCGGATCACCGGCGTTGCTTCTGAACTGCAAATCCCGCGCGAAGCGATGGGGCGCGGCGACCTGAAATTTCTGGCGGCGATTGGCGCATTTCTAGGATGGCGCGGTGTGCTCTTCAGTGTTTTCGGAGGTTCGCTTATCGGTTCGGTGGTTGGAATCGGGACGCTCATCATTGGTCGTCGCGCATGGTCCGCAAAACTTCCTTTCGGGCCGTATCTCGCACTCGGCGCTTTTGGGTGGATGTTTTTCGGCTCCGCCTTGCTCGCTTGGTACCAGGCGTTCCTTCGCCCCTAGTGCCTGCGTGAGTTGGCTGGCGCCTTCACTCGAAATTGTTCCGCCGAAGGAATGACGCAGCGGTAGCCAGCATCGGTTATTTCCTGCAACACTGCTTCGAGACAGCGCGCGTGGAAATCGCTACGAGCACTACCCAAGTCGCGTTCGTGCAGGAGAATGATCGCGCCGGGAGCGAGCGTTGCTGCGATGCGTCGCGACACCCGGGATGGATTGCGGAACAAAGTATCGAATCCGCGCACCGTCCAGCCAATGCATTGCAAACCCAGCTTCGCCAGGACGGGATGCAGGCAAAAGTTTTTGATTCCTACAGGCGCGCGCATCATTTCGTGAGTGCCATCCGGGAGAACGGCGGCACACCGGGAAATTTCGCGCTGGATGGCGATCGGTGGTGAGCACCAGAAGTATGCACTCGGATGCGTAAAGGTATGGTTGCCTAATTGATGGCCGCGCTTACCGATGTCGCGCAAGAGATGTTCGCGCGATGCGATGCGCTCGCCGACGACAAAGAATGTCGCCCTCGCCTGGAATCGATCCAGCATGTCGAGCATCTGGGTTGTGCTCGCAGACGGGCCGTCATCGATCGTTAACCAGACCTCCTTTTTGTCCGTGGCGAAGGATCGGATGACAGGTCCCCACCACTGCGAGTGTGGGTTGAGCGTTGGGTAAAGCAGGGCCACGTGGGAGAGGAAGAGCGGCGTTAACGCGATGACCACGTCGTGCCTGATCATCAAAACCGCGAAGATGGGAGCCAGAACGCCAAACACCAGGATGGCGCGCCGAAGCCACCACCAGTCAGGTGGTGGTTCGTTGCGATCCATTCAAAAACTTGAGCATGAGGGTTGCGAGTATTTCGCCCGCTAAGAGCAGGAGCCAGGCGCGCCCAATCCAGCAGGGCGCACCGTCTGATCCAAGCAGCGAGAGCGCGAAGATAGTCATCCAGACGCATATCATGATGTGTTGGAAATCGCGTGCGCGCATCGTCGGAAGGATGTCGAAAGCGATCGCTAACCGGCGCAGCAACGCGTTCAGGTAAAACATTACCAGCCAGAGTAGCCACGCCGCAAAAGGCATGACGGCGCAAGCGAGCACCAGGCGGCCTAACGAGAATTGGCACGCCAGCGGCGCGATCAGGAAGGTGTAGGTGACGATAAAAATTACGGTCGACCCGAAGTAGGCTTCGACCGCTGAAAGTTCCGAGTATTCCTCCTGCCGCGTAGTCAGCAGTCGCGTGAGGGCGAAATAGTAATGACGCGCCATGTTACCAGATGGGGGTAAATGCGAACCATTGCCGTTGATGGCCCTGGAGTGTTTCCTGGAGGATTTTCGCCCATCGCTGGGCTGACTCATTCAGATCGCTCTGCCGCCCGCGATCGCTGCGAACGCACCGGAAAGGCGGACAGACGCTGACTTCGTAGTGACGGAAGCCGAGGCGCGCAATAAAGAGCGGATAAATCTCGGTCCCGCTGACGAGCGCAAGAGTAAACGGGCCGGCAGGGATCCGCACTTTTTCATTGAATAATGCTACTTCGATGGCGGCGACATTCTCCACTACGCGGTCGCCTTGAAGCGAAATGATTTCGCCCGCGCGCAGGGCATTTAAGAGTTCGAACGAAAGAGCGGCTTCACCAGTGTTATAGTCCACGCGCACTCCGCCGCCGCGGGCATCACGCAACGTGTCGTCCAGATGCCGGGCGCTTTCCGGGTCAGCCTCGCGCGCGCGCACGATCCGGAGTTGGCGATTAAATTTCTCACCAAAAAGAGCGGCCCCCAAATCGTAACTTCCCATGTGTGCGGTGAGGACGATGGCGCCGTTTGCCTTCGAAAGTGCGCAGAGGTTCTCTTCGCCAGGCAGATCGTAGCGAAATGAAATTTCATTAATGCGATGGAC
>JBBQHM010000147.1:0-4539 GCA_038323965.1 Chthoniobacterales bacterium
GGTTGTGGGCGCAGTTCGATGTGCAACGCCGCCGCCACTTTACCCCAGGCATCGTAACGATGTACGGGGACTACTTCGAGATCCTCGGTCAGGAAGAGCGAACTCCCAGCGCGGCCGAAGCCCACTCTTTGCCCGGCGCCACTCAACCACATCAGCATGTGGTCGCGAGGGTCGTGGCGCGCCGAAACCGCGGCATCGGGCCGAGTGGTTCGCAGCGCGTGCAACGCCGTCTGCAAGTCGCGCCAAGGCCAGCGATACAAACGATATTTTCCCCTGAACGCTGTCCATGGTCCCGACATCTCGACCAATCGCGCTGCTGGCCAGAAACGGCGCTGGAAGGCGCGCGCGAATGGCTTAGCGACAACGGTGACATCGAAGGCTTCTGTTGCAGCGGAAATGAAGGGCGAGGCGAGCGCAACATCCCCGACGCCCCATAACTCGAGGATGAGCAGTCGTGATTTTGAGGAATCAGCCACAGTTCGCTGAATGTGCTTTTACGTGCATGCGGGTTATGCAGTAGTATCCGCGGTGGAATCAAGCCGCGTGCCGCTGACGACATTCTTAAAAGCTTTCGCTCGGCTACGGCTAGTTGATCTGATCCGCGGGCTGCTAAATCCGCGCGCGCTATTTTCGTTTCTCACGATACCGGAGATTAAGCTCACCGACCTTGTTGGCAATTCGGCACCGACCGCTTCAGTTCAAGTTCCGCAGTACGCCGACGGCGCGCTGCCGCCGGAGCAAGCCTTAACGATCGCTGCGATCGCCATCGCAATCGAGCCGAGGATTGTTCTAGAGATCGGAACGTTCACGGGATATACCACTAATCTTCTGGCAGAGAATCTTCCCGAGGCAGTGATCCACACGGTCGATCTTCCCCGCGACTACTGTGCTGCGAGCGATACCAATGTGTTGCGTAAAGATGACTGGCATTTAATCGAGTCTCGAGAGGTCGGCCTGACGTTTGGCGGGCGTGAGACGGGCCGTCGCATCATTCAACATTTTAGCGACACCGCTTCGTGGGATTTCCGAAATGCTGCAGGAGCAAACTTCTTCTTCATCGACGGATCGCATACGTACGATTACTGCCGCAGCGACTCCGAGCAGTGCTTCGAGCTCTGCGGAGGAAAAGGCTTCTTCGTCTGGCACGACTGCGATATCCAACATGCCGGGGTCGTACGGCTTCTATCGGAGTGGCGAAAATCTGGCCGGGAGATCGTCCGGGTCTTAGGAACCTCTTTGGCGTTATGGAATAGCCTAGCGCCTAAAGCGTAGCTGCGTGCTGGTGCGACGTCGGTAGGTGTTCCGTACGAACTGCGCTTCCGCTCCGCACACGTGCTTGGTCGGCTGCGTACAACCCGCTCGCTGCCAAACCGAGAAAGCTCCAGAAAAGCACTCCGCCCATCGGCCCCTCGAGGACAACGCCGAACGTTCCGGAAATTAGGAGCACCCATGCGGCGCACCAATATCCGAGCGTTTCATTATCCAGTTTCCTACGGCTCACTAAAATACTGGCACGTAACGCGCCGCGAATCATGAACCACACGATGGCGACGAACCCGACGAGACCGACCATTCCCAGCCGGCCGTATACGGTGATGAAGTAGTTATGAGGACTTCGAAGCCGTTCCCATGTCCCGCGCCCATAGATGCGCTCAAATTCAGGGAGGAAGTCGTAACCAAAACCCTTGCCGAAAATGGGGGAAGTTCTCGTCGTCTGACTGATCATGGTTTTCCAGAACGTACGTCGAAACTCATTGTCGTCCGCTTTGTACTGGCCGAGTTCAGTTTGATACTTCGCACTTCCGGAAAAGTCAGTCATTGACTGCAATTTTTCGTTGAATTGATGTATCACAGGACGCCACTCACTATTGGAGAATCCGAACTCGATCACGAGGAGTAGCGTGGCACCGGCACCGGCGAGGACGAGCCAATAACCGAAAAAGTTCCTTTTCCGTGCGATCCAGATAAGTGTGCTGGTCACGACCAACGCAAGAAGCGCAGATCGTGAAATACCTGCGAGAACCGTCGCAGCCAACACGCAGATCAGGAAACGTCGCGCCCAGACAGACCCCAGGACGCGCCGTCTTAGAAATAGAATGAAGATACTGAGCACAGAAAAAGTGGCCGTCAGGTCTTCCTTTTGAGCGAGGATCGGGATGCTGCGAATAACTGGAACCATCAACCAGCCCGGCCGTACAACCAGAAGGACCGCGATGACGGCATGACCGATGATCGCCAACTGGATAACATTCGCGATGAAAGTGCGAGAACGTGGGGCGATGGATGATTGAAACGCGGCGAAGTAGAAGCCTGCGTAATAAACGATGGCAAAGTCACGGATAACATCGATGACGGGGAAGCTCCTGCGATCGAATAGAAAGTGAACGATGCCGATAAGAAGAAAAAAGGCGATGGTCCGCGCTAAGCCGGTCTGCAACTCGATTGCCTCACGCGTCAAAGCGAAACGGAGCATGAGCACAAACGCACAAAGCATGAGTCCCAGCTCCCCGAGGAACAGCGGCTGCACAATCGAGATTTGCGCGAAGCCGCGATTGCCAATCATGTATCCGGTGATGAGTAGCGCTACGACCACCGCTTCGACGCGGACGTTGCGGCAGAAAAGCTGCAGAAGTGTGATTGCGATCAACCCAAGGAGAAACAGAACGGGAACGAACGTGGTGGAGATATTCACCGCGATAAAAAGCCCGAGCAGCAGCACAGGGACTGCCACGATGGTGGCACGCGCGAGGGGATTGCTGGTAAGGACGGTATCCATTTGCGCGCTTCAGCCCGTTTGTATCGTTTAACCGCGATGGAAGCAAACCGCCCGAATGCTGTTGAAGCCGGTGCCTGCCCTCTGGTTTACATAATCGTCATTACTTGGAATGGCCGTGAGCATCTCGAAAGCTGCCTGCCATCGTTGCAAAAGACCGATTATCCTAACTTTCGCGTTCTCCTGGTTGATAACGGCTCTTCCGACGGCTCGACAGTTCGCGCTCGCGAGATTCTGCCCGGGATAGAAGTCCTCTCGCTGGCAGAAAATCTCGGCTTTGCGGCGGGTAATAATCGCGGGATAGAATACGTGTTGGAGCGCGGCGCCAAGTATATCGTATTGCTCAACGATGATACCAAGCTCCTGTCCACCGACTGGTTAGCGTCAGCAGTCTCGATTGCGGAATCCGGCGGCAGCATAGGGATGATTGGATTTGAGCTAACCGAGGACCCAAACCCAGCGCCCGCCGCCGCGGTTCCGGTGATTCATCTCCCCGTAAAGTACATTCCAGGATGCGCCTTACTAATTCGCGCCGAAGTGATCGCCCACATTGGCAACTTCGATGAAGCTTATTTCAACTACTTCGAGGAAGACGACTTGGAAGCACGGGCCGTACGAGCGGGTTGGCGGTTGGTAGAGATTAACCGTTGCATTTACCATCGCTCCGAGGGCACAAGCTCGCGCGTGCCGGTTCGCAGCCAATACCTGGCGATACGCAACTCAATTCGCTGCTCGCTCAAAAACCGCTCTGCCCTGCGAACGATTGCACGCTGCGCTCGTCTCTTTGACATCTGCTGCAATCCCTTTCCGCTCACCTTCCTCCGCGACGATATCTCCCACCGCCGGCTGCGGCGCGATGGTAACCCTTTGCGTAACATTCCACTCTATCTCGCCGCGGTGGGATGGAACGTTCTGATGTTACCCGGTACACTGGGCGCGAGGAGACAAGCCTACTCGCGCACCCCATGGGAGAATGACCCCAACTCTCAATCATGAGACCTACCGTTTCCGTTGCACTCTGCACCTATAACGGCGCGAGCTACCTGCAGGAACAGCTTGATAGTATCTCCACCCAGACGCTCTTACCAACTGAGCTTGTTGTTAACGATGACGGGTCCGCGGATGATAGCGTTGGAATCATCAAGCGCTTTGCCGCGACTGCCGCATTTCCCATCCGGCTTGAAGGCAATGTCGACAGACTAGGTTCCGTTCAGAATTTCGCGCGGGCGCTTGGCCGGTGCTCATCTGATGTCATCGCGCTTTGTGATCAAGACGACGTTTGGAAACCGGAGAAGCTCGCGACTCTTGTTGGGGTCATCGAGGCAGACCCGAGCGCACAAGCCGTTTTTAGCGATGCCGAACTAGTCGACGACCAGGGTCGGCCGCTCGGACGAACGCTCCTTGGCTCGCTGCAGTTTACAGCGGAGGATGCCGAAAGGATCAATGGCGGAGATGCCTTATCAGTTCTCCTGAAAAAGACGCTCGTAAGCGGCGCTACTCTTGCTGTTCGCCGTAGCTTCTGTGACGTTGTCCTGCCGATACCGACGATCACGCGAAACTGCTGGGATCATGACGGCTGGATAGCGCTGCTTGCGGCGGGGTGCGGTGTTCTACGCGTAGTGAACGACACGTTAATTTATTATCGCCAGCACGCACGCCAGCAGATTGGGGTACAGCCCACTCGATTCGCTTGGTTCGAACGACTGCGACGAGCACGAAGCTTCCGCAGAGCCGGTATTGAGGACAGCATCAACGATCTCAAGTGG
>JBBQHM010000148.1:0-4511 GCA_038323965.1 Chthoniobacterales bacterium
GCGTTCAGGAGACCCTCATGAACGACGGAATTCGCGAGCGTCTTCTCACGATTGCGCGAGCAAAGTGTGAGGAAAACAATAGTCGCTTTTCCGCGATCAACGAAGACGCCTTTGGCAGGATGACGGCGCTGTTTGAGCGGCGTGGCGCTCTCTCGCGGCTCGACGGAGTCTCGCCCTACCGGAGGGAGATTCCGCGATGATCGCATCTGGCTCTCCCGCGGCTCGACGGAGTCTAGCCCTACCGGAGGGAGATTCCGCGATGATCGCATCTGGTAGGGCGAGACTCTGTCGAGCCTTCGGGCAACCGTTGCTGCTACACCATCGGGCGAAACCGTCCGACCACTTCCTGGAGACAGCCGCTGATCTGGCCTAACGAACAAACTTCCGCCGCTTCCAGCAGCGCCGGGAAACAGTTCGCGTCGGTCTCGACCACGGCCGCGAGTTTATCGAGCGCCTTCCCGGCTTTGGCAGCGTTCTTCGCTTTGAACTTTTTCAGGCGATCGACCTGCAATTGTTGCTTCGCGCGCGGCGTGCGGGAGAGCTCGATCTCGGGCGGTTCTTCCGCGGCGTTGCGATATTTATTGAGTGCGATGATCGGCCGCGTGCCGTTGTAAATCTGTTGTTCGTAACGATGGGCAGCGTTCTGGATCTGGCTGCGCTGGTAACGATTTTCCACCGCTCCCATCACGCCGCCAAGACGTTCGATCTCGCGAAATTCCTCCAGAATTGCCGCCTCCACCGCGCGCTCCACCGCCTTCATCCCGGGCGATCCGGTCAGCATATTCATGGTGTGCTTAAAGATGCCCGATTCATCGAGCAGGATCGCCTGCCCATGCGCGGCCAGTCGGATCCACTCTTCGCTCGGCGTCGTGAATGGCTCGTCCGCGCTATTGGAGTGACACGAATTTGTTCCGTTCATGTAGGCGAGCATCAACTCGGCGGCCGTACGCGTGAGATTATTTTTAAACTCAGCCGCGATGAGCGAGCGACCGCTGGTCTGGGTGTGCACTTTAAACATCTGGGCTTTCGTCCCCGCACCGAACGCGTCGCGCATTCCAATGGCCCAGATGCGGCGCGAGACCCGCGTCAGCGCAATGTATTCGACGTCGAGCCCGCAATCCAAAAAGAACGAAAGACGCGGCCCAAATTCATCCACCGGAATCTTGCGCGCCGCCATCATCTCGGCGTAGGCGAAGCCGTTCGAAAGGGTGTAGGCCGCCTGTTGGACGGGCGTTGAGCCGGCCTCACCAATGTGATAACCGCTGATCGACACTGGATACCAACGCGGCATTTCACGTGTCGTGTATTCCATCATGTCGCCGAGAAAACGAAGGGATGCTTCCACCGGGAAAATCGTTTCGTTTTGCGCCTGAACTTCTTTGAAAATGTCAGCCTGGATCGTCCCGCGAAGTTTCGGGACCACGCCAGGACCGAAGCGACGTTTCGCCGCCGCGATGTACATCGCCATGATGATCGGGGCCGGCCCACTGATTGTCATCGATGCGGAAAAATTCGCCGCGCCCATGTCGAAGCCGGCGTAGAGCCGCTCCATATCTTCCACCGTGTCGACGGCAACTCCGCCTTCGCCGATTTTACCGAGGATGCCCGGTGCATCCGAGTCGATGCCGTAGAGCGTCGGCCCGTCGAACGCCGTGCTTAAGCGTTTCGAGCGCTGATGGGCACCGAGAAAATGAAATCGTTTGTTCGTGTCTTCCGCCAGCCCAAGCCCGGAAAATAAACGCGTCGGCTCCTCCGTCTCAGCCAGCTTCGCGATGCCATTCTTCCCATTCTTGCTGTGCCCGTTTTTCCCCTGTCCGTTTTTCTCGAAGCTGCCAATTTCCATCGGCACGGACTGCAAAGGCTCGAGATACATCTCGCGATAAGCGCCGTTTAAATAGGGAAATTCCCCCGGCAAACCGTCGCCCAGCAGATAACGCGTGATCTCCCCTGCCTCATCGATTTCCGGCAACGCGAGTCGCGGCAGTTCCAACCCCGTCGGAGCCCGGCCGGTTGGGATTTTCCGCTTCAATTCATCCCAGCGATCCAGCATCTGCTTCCCGAACTTCTTGTCAGTGCGCGCCCGCTTCACTTCGTCGAGCACGTGCTGGTTGTACTTGTCTACCGCCTCAACGACGTTTCCTAGTTTGCTCATGGAGTTCTCCTGATTTTCATCCGCAGATTAATGAAGATTTCGCAGATTCTAAGCGGAAGAAATTACACTCGCCCGCTGTCATCCCGAGCGCAGTCGAGGGATCCCGTGCCACTAGAGTGACGTCGCCGGGAACTCTACGGGGTTCCTCGACTGCGCTTCGCTCCGCTCGGAATGACCCCGCTTTTGGCGCAAGACTCATGGCAACCGCTTGCGGAAAATCTGCGGGAATCTGTGGACCTATTTCTGAAGGAGATCGCATAATTCATCGACACCGCGATCACGATGACGCTTGGCGACGGTCGAAATCAGTTTCTGTGCGCGACCGCTTCCATCCAGCCGTCGCTCGATTTCACTCATCGCCGTCTTCGCACGATCCATGTCGCTCTTGTTCACCACCACGATATCCGCGAGATCGAGCATTACGATTTTCTGCAGCTGCAAGCGCGCGCCGTAATCGGGATTCATCACCAGCACGGTCTGATCGACCAGTTTGCTCTGGAACGGCATCGCCTCCTGCCCGGTCCCGACCGTCTCAATAATCACATAATCAAATTCGCTCTGCGCCAGCAGCCGCAAACAATCTTCCGTCGCCGGCGACAACCCGCCTGCCTGTCCGCGCGTCGCCATGCTGCGCATAAAAACGCGATCGTCCTGCGAGTTAATCATCGTCGCGCGATCCCCCAGCAAAGCCCCTTCGCCCACCACGCTGGGATCGTGCGAAAGGATGGCAATACGCGATTTTTTATCGCGTTGCAGGAGGCGCAGAATCAACTCGTCAATCAATGTCGTTTTCCCCGCACCGCCCGGCCCGGTGAAACCAATCACGCGTGTCTTCGCCGACGACTTTTTCGCCGCGGACTTCTTCGGTCGCTTGCCGTCCGCGTAGCTATCTTCGATCGCGGTCAGCTTCCGCGCCAGCTGCATGTCGGCAGTTTTTCCAGCCGCACGTTTGCGAGCTTTGCCGTAGCGCGCATGAACGAAATCGACCATGTCCGTAAGCGCAGTCCCCGCGAAGAAAATCTTGTCCACGCCGCGCTTCTGCATCGCGCGCAGGTCATCGTGCGTGATCGTCCCGCCGCCGCCGCCAAAGACCTTGATGTCGTCGGCGCCCTGCTTTTTGAGCTGGCGCACGACCTCCGCAAAAAACTCAATATGCCCGCCATTGTAACTCGAGATGCCGATCGCCCGCACATCCTCCTGGATCGCCGCCCGCACGATATCCTGCGCATAACGATGATAACCGAGATACACCACCTCGATGCCGTGGCGGATGAACTCCAGATTGATCGTATTGATCGCGCTGTCGTGTCCGTCACAGATCGGGACAGCAGTAAGAACGCGAATCGGTGCAGCCATGAGCGCCAAATCTTAGCGACAAACCTCGCAGCGGCAACGCAGCAGTGACTTGGACAGGATTAACAAGATTCTCAGGACGGGGGTAGAGCTGTAGATCGGCGTCCTCTTTTTGTCATCCTGAGCCGCAAAGACGGCGAAGGACCTCACGGTGGGTCACACCGCACGCAATTTCGTATAATTCACATCGACAGTGAGATCCCTCGCATCCGCTCGGAATGACAGAGCGATCTGTCGCCAAGGCACATCGCTCAACGCGATCACGCGTTTGCCTTTCTGCATATCCCGTCAATCCTGTTAATCCTGTCAAATGATGACCGACCCACTCGATTTCACCGGCAAAGCTGTTCTCGTGACCGGCAGTTCGCGCGGCATTGGCGCCGAGACGATCCGCGCCTTTGGCGAGCGAGGCGCGAACTGCGTGGTGAATTTTATCGGCGACGATAACAAAGCGGACGCGAATGCTGTCGCCGAAAACCTCAAGAACCCGCTTGTGGTCGAGTGCGATGTCACCAAACCGGACCAGGTCGAAGCCATGATGAATCAAATCACAGAGCGCTTCGGTGGGCTCGATGTGCTCGTCAATAACTCCGGCATCATCCGCGATCGTTCTATTAAGAAGATGTCGCTCGAAGACTTCGAGAGCGTCATCCGGGTCAACCTCGCCGGGACCTTCAACGTCACCCAGAAAGCCGCCACTATCCTGCGCGGCGGTGGTCGCGTCATTAATCTATCTTCCGTCAGTGGCCAGATGGGACTCTTCGGACAGGCGAACTACTCGAGCAGCAAAGCCGCCATTATTGCCCTAACGAAAGTTAGCGCGCGCGAACTGGCGCGACAGCAAATCACAGTCAACGCGATTGCTCCCGGCTTCATTGATGTCGGCATGAGCAAAGGCATGCCCGATGAAGTTACCGAAAACTTCAAGAAGCAAATCCCACTTGGGCGCCTCGGCGACGTCTCCGAGATCGTTAACGCTGCCCTGTTCCTCGCTTCACCGATGGCG
>JBBQHM010000149.1:0-4441 GCA_038323965.1 Chthoniobacterales bacterium
CGTCCGCGTGCTGAAGCGCGGGGCGTTGCGCATGGAGCGACGCGGCGGGGCTGGTTACGCGCGAGCGGCGGTGCTTGATGATAACCGACAAAAGACAGTCGCTTCGGCCGTTGTCCTCGCGAATTCTCTGCCGCGCGCCAAGCTCATCGTCTTCACGCGGCACGGCGCCATGGCCGGTTATGTGTCGAATATGCGTCCGGAACACGCACCGATTTTCGCTTTTACGCCGAGCGATGAAGTCCAGCGCCAGGTCGGATTATGCTGGGGAGTTCTACCCGTGCATGTGGCATTTTCGGAAGACCCGAATGCGACGATCGAAGCCGCCGAAGCTTATTTGCGCACCAGCGGGCTGACGACACCTGGCGACAATCTCGTAATCATTAGCGACGTGCTGGCGCGGGGGGATCGTGTCGACACCGTGCAATTACGGACTGCGAAATAAAAAGCGCGCGGACGACTCCATCCGCGCGCTTTATCAAAGTGGTTCTGCGAACGATTAAGCTTCGACCGGAAGCTCGACGTCGATCGGGCGTTCTTTCTTGGCCAAGGCACGCCGAAGCTTGGAAAGCGCAATATTTTGCAACTGACGAATACGCTCGCGTGTCACGCCGAATTTCTTACCGACTTCTTCCAGCGTTTTCGGTTTGCCACCGTCCAGCCCGAACCTTGAAAAGATAATCTTCCGCTCGCGATCATCGAGGACGTCCAGGAGTCCGCCCACTTCGTTACGCAAATTCTTGTCCCGCAGCAACTCGAAAGGCGTCTGTGCATCTTCGTCGCCGACGATTTCGCCAAACTCCGTCGAATCATCGTCGCTAATCGGCGCATCAAGCGAAGCGGGTCTGATCGAGACAGTTTTGAGCTGTGACACTTTGCCACTGGCAATGCCGATTTCGTCTCCGAGCTCGTCATCCGTCGGTTCACGCCCGAGCTCCTCGCTCATCTGGAGCGAAACGCGGCGCATTTTGGAAATCTTATCGACCAGGTGAACGGGCAGGCGAATCGTCTTGGACTGGTTCGCCAGTGCGCGCTTGATCGACTGCTTGATCCACCACGCGGCGTAAGTGCTTAGCTTCCCACCCTTTGCAGGATCGAAGCGCTCGACGGCTTTCATCAGGCCGATGTTGCCCTCGCTGATCAAATCGAGCAGGGGAAGGCCGAGATTCGCGTAGTCGTGCGCGATTTTGACGACAAGCCGAAGATTCGATCGAATCATCAGGGCACGCGCCTCTTTGTCCCCCTTTTTGATCTTGGCAGCCAGCTCGATCTCCTGGTCGGGAGTAAGGAGCGGGATCTGTCCGATCTCGCGGAGGTAAATTTTTATTCCAGTATCGCTATCTTCAGCGGCCATAAATCTTTTCATTGGTTCGAGGGGTAACGGTTCTCGAATCTCCAGCAGTTACGCATGCCGAAGTGCCGGAGGTCGCACGTTTTGCCACGGGAGAAACTAGTTAACAAGGTTAAATATCGAAATAATGACAGCCTTTGGTTGCGTTTTGTTCAATGATTGTGCTGCACGTTCGATTTTCCGAAACATTTACCTCGGAGAGAGCGTTACGGCGCAGCGCAACGGCCGAACGCCTGATTTAGCTGTTTTTCGGCCTGCCACCGTCGCGTTGCAGAATGTCGTCGCCGAAAGTGCCGCCCGATGCTATGCATCCCGCGCGCGATGCCGCATTGGCGTCGCCCGAAGTGAAGGCAAAAACATGAAAAAGATTCGGGTCGGAATTATCGGGGTCGGAAACTGCGCGTCATCACTCGTCCAGGGCATTGAGTTTTACCGCAAAGCGGATGCCGATCAGTTCGTTCCCGGCTTGATGCATGTTGAGCTCGGCGGTTACCACGTCCGCGACATCGAGTTCTCCGCCGCCTTTGATATCAGCGCGACCAAAGTGGGCCGCGATCTCGGTGAAGCGATTTACGCCGAACCGAATAACACGATCCGATTTGCCGATGTCCCGAAGCTTGGCGTCAAGGTGCATCGCGGGATGACGCATGACGGGCTCGGGAAATACCTGAAGCAGGTGATCAAAAAAGCCTCTGGCGCGACCGACGATATCGTCGGCATCCTCAAAAAAACTCGCACCGATGTCGTAGTTTCGTTCCTGCCGGTCGGCTCCGAAGCCGCGACGAAGTGGTATGTCGAGCAGATCCTTGAGGCGGGGTGTGGTTTCGTCAATTGCGTCCCCGTTTTCATCGCCTCGCAACCTTACTGGCAGCGGCGTTTCCAAAAAGCCGGCCTGCCGATTATTGGCGACGACATCAAATCGCAGGTCGGCGCGACGATTGCCCATCGCGTTCTAACGAATCTTTTCCGCGATCGCGGGGTGCGCCTGGATCGCACTTATCAGCTCAATTTTGGCGGTAACACCGATTTCATGAACATGCTCGAGCGCGAGCGCCTGGAATCGAAAAAGATCTCCAAGACGCAGGCGGTCACATCCCAGCTCGGGCATACGATGCCGGCAGAAAACGTCCACGTCGGTCCCAGCGATTACGTGCCATGGCTAACCGATCGCAAATGGTGCTACATCCGCATGGAAGGCACGACGTTCGGAAACGTGCCGCTCAACTGCGAGATGAAGCTGGAGGTGTGGGACTCGCCCAATTCCGCGGGCGTCGTCATCGATGCGATCCGCTGCATCAAACTTGCGCTCGATCGCGGAATTTCGGGCGCGCTTATCAGCCCGGCCAGTTATTTCATGAAATCGCCGCCGGTCCAATTCACCGACGACGAAGCTCATACAAAAGTGGAGGAGTTCATCCGCGGCGATGAGATCGTGGAAATTCCGGCAATCGCGCGTAATGGCGATGCGCCGTCGCCTAATCGGAAGCGAAAAAGCGCAGCGCGTTCCCGCAAGAAATAGCCAGGCGGGCTAGCCGGTACCTTTCCGGACTAGACCTTTGATCGCGCCGGTGGCGCCGCCGGATTTTTTTCTGTTTGTCCTTCGCGCTTTTCTGCGGTGCTTTTTCGGCCCGCAGATTAATCACCGACTTCGCGGGCTTCGTTAGCAATCGTTTCTATCGCAAGCGGCGGTTGCCGAAGCGATTGTTACTGAACCGTCACACCTTTCCAGAATGCGATGTGATCCTTGATGTTCGCGGCTCCCTCTTTTGGTTCCGGATAATACCACGCGGCGTCTTTATTGATCTCGCTTCCGGCCAGCACATCGTAGTAACTGGCGATGCCTTTCCACGGGCACGAAGTGTGAGTTTGGCTCTCGCGAAATCGCTCCCGGCAAATCGAGTCGGGCGGGAAATAATGATTCCCCTCCACGACGACTGTCTGTTCACTCTCTGCCAGCGTGACCTCTTTCCATGTTGCTTTCATTGCAGAGTATTCGTTCCGCCGGCGGGTTTAGTTGCTCATGTCTCGCTGAAACTGATGAGTAGGGATTTCGAAGAACTGGATTTTCGCGAAACGGAACTGGGGGATCTCAGCTTGCGCCGCCGCCGTCTGCGTTCACTCGGGGATATTGATATCTACGAAGTGAAGCTGGGCGATGCCTACTTGATGTCCAGCTTGTTTCACGAGGTGGAAGTTGCGCTGGCGCATCGCGGCCTTGGTGAATTAAAAGGTGACTGCTGGGATGTCGTAGTCGGCGGTCTTGGTCTTGGTTACACGGCGCGCGCGGCGCTGTCGCATCGCGAGGTTAAATCTCTGCTGGTCATCGATTTTCTGCAGCCGGTGATCGACTGGCATCAAAGCGGGTTGGTTCCACTGGGCGCCCAGCTCACGGTCGATCCGCGCTGCCGGATGTTGCACGCGGATTTCTTCGAGCGCGCGCAGTCGCGGGATGGATTTGATGTGGCTCGACCGGGACGGCTTTTCCACGCGGTTTTATTGGATATTGATCATTCCCCAAAATTTCTCCTGCACCCGCGCAACGCGGTCTTTTACGAAAGCAAAGGTCTGCGCGCGCTCGCCGCGCATCTGCATCCGGGCGGAGTGTTCGCGCTTTGGTCAGATGATCCGCCGGACGAGGATTTTCTCGGAATGCTGAGCACCGCCTTTGAAAATGTGCGCGCACACGAAGTGACATTCCCAAATCCGCTCTTGGAAGAGGAAGCGGCGAGCACCGTTTACGTAGCCGGCAAGGCCGACTGACAAGCGAGATTATTGCGACTTTTCCTTCCGGGCGTTCTTTGCGACGCTCCCGCTTCCGATGCTCGCCAAAATCTATTCCGCCGCTGTTTACGGAGTAGACGCCTACGAAGTTGAGATCGAGGTCAACGGCGCGGGCGGAACGCCGGTGATCGTTGTCGTTGGCCTGCCGGACACCGCGGTCAAAGAAAGTCGCGATCGCGTTACGACGGCGGTTTCAAACAGTGGTTATCACTGGCCGCGAGGGCGCACCACGATCAACCTTGCGCCTGCCGATATCAAAAAGGAGGGGCCGAGTTTCGATCTTCCGATCGCGCTCGGAATGATCGCGGTCGC
>JBBQHM010000150.1:0-4396 GCA_038323965.1 Chthoniobacterales bacterium
CCCTATTTTCAGATGATCGTTTCGAATCTCGATTACAGCGATTACGTCGGTCGAATCGCGCTTGGTCGGATTGTGAGCGGGCGTGTTTCGGTCGGTGATTCCATCGTTTGTGCGCACCGGAACGGAGAGCGCGAGCGGGCCGCCGTCACGGCTTTGTATACCTACTCGGGCATGGCGCAGGTTGAGATCGAGCATGCCAGCGCCGGCGATATCATTGGCCTGACCGGCTTCGAGAACGTTTTTATCGGGGAAACGCTGACCGATCGCGAAGAACGCGCGCCGCTGGAATTTGTGGACATCGATCCGCCCACGATTCGGATGGGCATACTCGTGAACGACTCGCCTTTTGCGGGTCGCGAAGGGAAATTCGTGACGGCGCGTCACATCAAGGAGCGCCTGACGCGTGAGACGCGGACGAACGTGTCGCTGGAAGTGAAGGACACGGATTCAGCCGGTATTTTCCAGATCAATGCGCGTGGCGAAATGCAGATCGCGATTCTGGTGGAGCAAATGCGCCGCGAAGGATACGAGCTCATGGTCTCGCGCCCGGAAGTGATTTTTCAGCGTGACGCCAGCGGCGGATTGCTGGAGCCGATTGAGAATCTGTACGTTGAAGTGCCGAACGATAATGTGGGCGACGTCATGCAGTCACTGGCAGGTCGTAAAGGCGAAGTCGTCGGGATGGACCATCACGCGAACCGGGTTTCGATTGAAGCGATTGTGCCGACTCGTGGCTTGATCGGCTTTGAAACCGATCTCGTGAACCTCACTCGCGGTGAGGGCATCATGAGCCATCTGTTCCGTGAATACGCGCCTTTCAAAGGCGAGATCGAAGGACGCACTCGCGGATTAATGATCTCGATGGAGATGGGAACGAGCACGGCTTATGCGCTGAACAATATTCAGGCGCGCGGGCGATTATTTGTTGGTCCGCAGGAGGAGATCTACACCGGCATGATTATCGGTGAGAACGCGCGGCCGGAAGATCTGCCAGTGAACCCCTGCAAAGCGAAGCATCTGACCAACATGCGCTCGCAGGGCGATGGTAAAGGCATTCAGCTTGAAGCGCCCTTGGTGATGACGCTTGAGCGCGCAATCGAGTACATCAGTTCGGATGAATATGTGGAAGCGACCCCGAAATCGCTCCGGCTGCGGAAACGGCTGCTTGATGCGACCGCACGCAAACGCGCGTCGAATTCGTTAGTCGCGGCGTAGCCCACTGCCGTCATCCCGAGCGGAGCCGAGGGACCCCGTCGCGCTACTTGTACCTTTCGCCACGGGGTCCCTCGGCTTCGCTCGGGATGACAGCAGGGCAGTAGCACGACGGGCGGTTGACATTATCGCCATTTTACCCTCTAATTCCTTGGTTAGTCCGCCTCCTCTGTAAGTTCTTCCGAAGCGCGCCCGTTCCCGCTCTACGGATTTCTGGCCAGGCGACTTTCGAATAACGACTCCGCACATCTCATGTCGGGACATAGCAAGTGGTCTAAGGTTAAGCGGTTCAAAGGCGCGCTCGATCAGAAACGCGGCGCCGTTTTTAGTAAGCTGTCGAAGGAAATCTCGATCGCTGCGAAGAGCGGCGGAGGCGATCCTGATGGCAATGCACGGCTGCGGAGCGCGATCCAGGCAGCACGCGACGCGAGCATGCCCAACGACAACGTGGAGCGCGCGATCAAGCGCGGAATCGGCGAAGGACCAGATGCCGCGCACTTCGAGGAAATTGTCTACGAGGGGTATGCTGCGGGTGGTGTAGCGCTCATTGTGAATGCGGCAACCGACAACAAAAATCGCACCGCGGCCGAACTCCGGAGCATTTTCACGAAGAACCACGGGAATCTCGCGACGAGCGGCAGCGTCTCTTACATGTTTCACCGGAAAGGACAGATCGGCGTAGCGCGCGCATCCATCGAGGAAGATCGGCTTTTGGAGCTGGTATTGGAGGCCGGAGGCGAGGAGTTGACAAGCGAGGAGAAAGCGTATGTTATTCAGACCGCTCCCGATCAGCTCTACGCAGTTGCTGAGGCGCTCAAAAACGCGGGCGTTACGACGGGCGGGCAAAAGTTTACCTTCATTCCCGAGACGACAATTAGTGTCGGCGACGAGACGGTGGCGCAGCAGGTGTTGCGCCTGTGCGACGCGCTCGAAGACGACGATGACGTGCAGAACGTCTATTCGAATTTAGAAATTTCCGACGAAGTGCTGGCAAAATTACCAGCGTAAAAAATCAGGGCCGCATCCGCGGCAGCGCGATCGACTGCGCAAATCCAATCTCCATATGAGCGACGAAAACCAGAACCAGCAGCCGCTGGGAAACTCCCCACGCCCGGACGCCGCGCCGCGCGGCGACACGACTACAGAACCCCGTCGCGATAACGACAATCGACCGCCCGATCAGCAGCAGCAACGAAGGCGCCGGCCGCGCCGACGGTTTGGTCGTGGTCGCGGGCCGTATCAGGAGCGAGATGGGAGTGGTGGGGGCGGTAATAATTTTGGTGGTGAATATTCCCAAGGCGATAACGGCGGTGACCGCATGGATAGCGAGAGCGGTGAAGGTCGTGAGCTCGAGCCGGAAGGTGCCGAGCCGCGTGAGCCGGAATACGGTGAAGGTATTATCGAGATTTCGGGCAAAGGGTTTGGCTTTCTGCGCGATGCCAAACGCAACTTCGTCCAGACGCCACAGGATATTTTCGTGACGCCCGAGATTGTGAGGCGCTTTGGACTTCGCGACGGGATGTGGATTTACGGCGAAACGCGCCGTGGGAATCGCGGTCCGCAGTTGATGAAGCTGCAGACGATCAATGGCGAAGATCCATCAAAGTATCAGGGCCTTCGTCCATTTGAAGAGCTGACCACGATCAATCCAAACAAGCGCATCAAGCTGGAGACCGTGCCGGATCGTTACACCACGCGCATCATGGATCTGATGACCCCGCTGGGCATGGGCCAGCGCGGCATCATCGTCGCTCCACCGCGTACTGGTAAAACCACGTTGCTGCATCACATCGCGGATGCAGTCGTGAAGAATCATCCCGACATGAAGCTCATCATTCTTCTGGTCGATGAGCAGCCGGAAGAAGTGACCGATTTCCGTCGCTCCTGCCCGGGCGCGGAAATCATCGCGAGCTCCAACGACAGCGATATCAAGAGTCACACGCGAATCGCGCAGCTCGCGATCGAGCGTTCCAAGCGTCTCGTGGAAGCTGGCAAAAATGTTTTCATTCTGCTCGACTCGATTACTCGAACGGCCCGCGCCTTCAATAATGCGATGGGCGGGGGCGGTCGCACCATGAGCGGCGGCGTCGACGCGCGCGCGATGGAGATTCCGCGTAAAATTTTCGCGGCCGCGCGAAACACCGAAGAGGCCGGATCGCTCACGATCGTGGCGACCGCGCTAATCGAAACCGGCAGTCGCATGGACGAACTTATTTTCCAAGAATTCAAAGGAACCGGAAACATGGAGCTCGTGCTCGATCGCAAGATTAGCGATCAGCGCATTTATCCGGCAGTAGACATTTTCCTCTCGGGAACGCGCCGCGAAGAGCTGCTGCTGCAACCCTGGGAGCTTGATAAAATCAACATGATCCGCCGCGGACTCGCCGGGCATAAGCCAGAAGAAGCGATTCAGCGTCTCCTGATGTTCGTAAAGAAATTCCCGACGAATCATCAGATGTTGAAAGAGATTCCGGGTTAATCGGCGTATCGTTTTCCGGTGAAGCCGGACGCAAAACAGGTGGAGTGGGAAGTCCTGCCGCCGGAGGAACAACAGCGTCGCGCTGCCGTCGAGCCTTTGTTTCGCTGGCTCGCGCTGGTGATGGATAACTTCATTCGCGTGCCCGGAACGAACATCCGTTTTGGATTGGATCCGTTGTTAGGGTTGATTCCTGGTCTGGGCGACACCGCATCCGCTTTCGTCTCGGCCGCCGCGTTAATTCAAGCGGCTCGCCGTGGCATTCCTCGCATCATCCTGGCGCGGATGTCGGTCAACGTTTTGCTCAACGAAGTGATCGGCATCGTGCCGGGAATCGGCGATGCCTTTTCGTTTTGGTTCAAATCAAATGCGCGGAACTACGAACTGCTGAAGCGACATGCGGCCACGGGATTGCAACCGTCACGCGGTGATTGGGTTTTTGTGGGCGGAATCCTGATGCTCCTGTTTCTGGTCGTCGCGGCTGGAATCGGCGTCACGTTTTTCGTGCTGCGGGGAATGGCGCAGCTCCTTACGGGGCATTGATAAGCGCGCCGACATACTTCTCGTAAAATTTTTGGATCGTCTCCCGCGCCGCGCTATAGCGGGCGACTAAAGTTTCTCGATCGGGCAGACCCATCCACGTGGCGAGCTGGCGCTGCCCAGCTTCCGATGAGGGAAGTGCGCTAACGCTTCTGTTTTCGCGACGCC
>JBBQHM010000151.1:0-4346 GCA_038323965.1 Chthoniobacterales bacterium
CGCGGATTGCCAGCCGGACGCGACATTTTTTATCGCAGTCGATGTCGAAATCGCTCAGCGGCGTATGCGCGCACGCGGCTCGACGAAAGCGGACCGTATGGAACAGCAGCCGCTCGAATTTTACCAGCGCGTCGAGCGCGCATATCGCGAGCTCGCGGCGGCAGAACCAGAACGCATCATCGTTATCGATGGCGCGGCCGACCCGGAAAAGGTGGAGCAGGAAATCTGGACGCAGATCGTGGCGCGTTTCGGTAAATTGCTCCCCCGCGGCCACTGAGTTTATGGCTTTATTTCCCGACGCGGCTCTCAAATATCTTTCCAGTGCGGAAAAGCAGAACCGGCTCGCACACGCCTACCTGATCGCCGGCCCGGCTGGGAGTGGAAAACGCGAGCTGGTCGCGAAGTTCGCCGCTCGCATAAACGGGGTGCCGGCAAATAACATCTTCTCCAGCTCGAGCTCCGGCGTTCTCCTGGTAGAACCGGAATCGAAGTCGCGCCGGATCGTGATCGAGCAGATCCGAAATCTTGAACATTCGCTACAAATGCGCGGCCAGGATGGCCGGAGGAACATCGTCGTCGTGTCCGATGCCGACAGAATGCAACCTCAGGCGGCGAACGCCTTTCTAAAAACGCTGGAGGAGCCGCCCAACCATTCATTGCTCCTGCTCCTCACCGCCATGCCCGAAGCACTGCCCGACACGATTGTTTCGCGCTGCCTGGCGTTGACCTTATCACCTCCATCCGAGCGCGACCGAAACGAGGAGGAACAGGAATTCATCCGTCAGTTATGCAGTTACGCCAAAAGTCAGTGCGGCGGGGTGGAGCTCGCTTATCGTGCCACCCAGGGATTGCAACGATTGCTGCAAGGCGTGCGTGAACAAATTTCCGACGAGACCGCCGCCTCCCTCAAAGGCGAAGAAACGCGATATAAAAATTCCACCGATGGGCGCTGGCTCGATGGTCGCGAGGATCACTACAAGGCTATTACCGAAAGTCTTTATATCGAACGACGTTCACGCCTCCTCGAGACACTTTTTCTTTGGTGGGCGGATGTGTTGCGCGCAAGCAGCGGATTGCCCGCGCAACACTTGCGAGATTGCAGCGACGAGACGGCGGCGTTCGCGTCGCGTCTTACGACTCCCGAAATTTTGAAACGGCTGCGACGGCTGGAACAATTACGCGATCATCTGGGGCGGAATATTCAGGAGACGCTCGCGATCGAGGTCGCGTTCCTGGAAGTCTTCGCGCTCTGAAATTTCACTCGCGCCCCGCTGATCCGAAATGGGCGGTGGCGATAAGTCCCCCGCAACGCGCGGCCCCGAGCCGCATTGGTTTTTCAGCGACAACCTGGAAACGGTAGCGCCGGCCAAAAACATTCGCGGCGCGCCATGCCCTCGACGAAAACGCGAGTAAAAGTGTGGCCGCAACCGCAGCGATGGAAAGGCCGGCAATTATCCAGGATCGCGGCATCTTTTTCGCCGGCGGCGCAATCTGCCGCGGCGGAAGCGAGGCGAACGGCGTCGGAGATGAGGCAGCCGCATTTTGCTGCCAGCGCTTAATCCAGGCATCGGTCTCTTCGGAGCGAAGAACAGCCGACGGCAAAAACATTCCGCAAGCGATCAACACGAGCGCCAGCGTGATTCGTTTAAACATCACTCTGAACCGGTGTAGTTGATTGCAACGACTGCTCGGAAGCTGTTCGCAGAATTTCCGAGAGGCGACCGATGCATGCGTCGACTGCCCCGGCGAAGTTTTCGTCACGGAGATTTTTCGCGACCGCATCGACGACGCCGGCTAGCTGGCTGGCGGTGACCAAACCTTCGAGTCCATAACCGGCCGCAAGCGCGACATTCCGATTGCCGGTATCCAAGAGGAGCAACAGGTCGAAGTTTTTAGCGCCGATCGCTTCCGCCAGCCCGAACCGTCCACGGTTCGCCAGCCAGAACGCGTATTCGCTGGCCGCCTGGCCCTTCGTTAGATCTACGACGAACACCGAGAGTGGAGACTGTGGGAATCGGCGCTCGAACAATCTCAGTTCTTCCCGCGCGCGTTCGACTGCAATGATTGGTAGTCGTTCCGTCCGGTCCGTGACGTAGTTGGCGTGTCGGGGAATCGTCCCGAACTTCAAGTCGAGGCGCCGCAAAGTGAGTTTGCAGTTTCCACATTGTTCACCCGCCGGATCGAGCACCGTCCCGCACGATGGACACCTCACATCGGGCGCCGCCGGGAGCGTCTGAGCTTCCTGATCGGAGGTTGTCATCGCGGTTATATATCGCGCCCGATTCAATGATGCGAACATCCTTGCCCGCGAAGCTGAGCTTGACGCCGCTGCGCGAAGCGCGAAAAGCAAACCATGGATCAGAAGATAAGATTCGCGGGTCAGGTTGCAGTCGTCACCGGAGCGGGGCGGGGGATCGGACATGCCATTGCTGTCCGGCTCGCGAGTGAAGGTGCCAGGGTGGCATGTGTCAGCCGCACGGAAGCGAACGCACAAAAGACCACCGACCAGATCAACGCGGCGCGTGCCGACGCCGCCAAAAGTTACGCGGTCGATGTCGCAGATCACGCTGCGGTTCAGACGGTCGGCGAAAAAATTCTGTCCGACTTTGGGCGCGTCGACATTCTCATCAACAACGCCGGCGTCACGCGCGACACGTTAAACATGCGCATGTCGCCGGAAGATTGGGACATCGTGCTGAACACAAATTTGAAAGGCGCCTTCAATTTCGTGCAGGCGATCCAGCGGTCCATGATCAAGCAGCGGAGTGGGCGCATCATCAATATTTCGTCAGTGATCGGGCTGATCGGGAACGCGGGCCAGACGAATTACGCAGCCAGTAAGGCCGGCCTCCTCGGATTTACAAAATCGCTGGCGCGCGAACTGGCTGGCCGCGGCATTACGGTGAACGCCGTCGCACCCGGATTTATCGCGACCGATATGACGAGCGTGCTTTCCGAGGAAATTCAGAAATCGATCCAGGATCGCATTCCGCTGAAGCGCGTCGGCAGCGGGGAAGACATCGCGGCGGCGGTTGCCTTTCTGGCTTCGGCCGAGGCAGCTTACATCACCGGCCAGACCCTTTGCGTGGATGGCGGGATGGTGATGTAACTCAAACGCGCGCCACGCGATTTTTCTGTCATCCTGAGCGAAGCGCAGCGCAGTCGAAGGACCTCTCACGCGATTCGACGGTCACATGCACCGGTGACAACACGTCGGCAGCACACGTGATCCGCATTTCGACGTTAGCGTGCACCACGTTGCACCTAGGGCGAGATCCTTCGACCTCGCTCAGGATGACAGTCGTTTGCGCAATCTCAGTTAAGGCCAGCGACCCACGGCGACGACGGCGCCTTGCACGCGCCACGCGTCCGGCCCATCGTGTCGCATGAGCACTGAAAAAGCTACGTTTGGGGCAGGCTGTTTCTGGGGCGTCGAAGAAACATTTCGGAAACTGCCGGGCGTCACGGACACCGCGGTCGGATACGCCGGTGGAACGACTCTGAATCCGACCTACCGCGACGTCTGCGGTCACAACACCGGGCACGCGGAGGTGGTCGAATTGGATTTCGATCCTTCGCAAATTCCTTACGAAAAATTACTCGATGTTTTCTGGCAGAATCACAATCCAACTCAGCTGAATCGTCAGGGCCCGGATGTGGGCGATCAATATCGCTCAGTGATTTTTTATCATTCGGATACGCAAAAAGCTGCGGCAGAAATGTCGAAGACGAAGCTTTCTGAAAGCGGTAAGTTTTCGCGCCCGATCGTGACGATCATTGAGCCGGCACCTCAGTTCTATCGCGCCGAGGAATATCACCAGAAATACCTGGCGAAGCGGGGCGCTTCGCACTGCGCGGTCTGACGGCAATGGCGCGCGAAGTCATTCGCACGAAAAACTTCGCGCAGGATGCGGCCGATTACATTTTGCGCGAGGCGCGGTCGGCGATGGCGGCAAGAAATGAATTTCGGGTCGCGCTTTCCGGCGGTAACACGCCGAGGCCCGTTTATGGGAGAATCGCGCAGAGCGGATTCGATGTTCCGCCTGATCGGCTGGTGATCACTTTTGGCGATGAGCGCTGTGTGCCACCGGATGATGAGAAAAGTAATTACCGGATGGCAAAGGAATCGCTTCTAGATCCACTTATGATCCCCGAGAAATTAGTGTTCCGCATGCGCGGGGAAATCGACCCTGTGATAGCATCGAAAGAGTACGAAGCGGCACTGGATGAATTGGCAGCGGCGAGCGGAGAGGAAATTTACCGGCACGATCTGCTCCTCCTCGGTCTCGGCGATGATGGCCACACTGCATCCTTATTTCCTAATTCGGCGGCGCTAAACGAGATGA
>JBBQHM010000152.1:0-4331 GCA_038323965.1 Chthoniobacterales bacterium
CGACGGCTTCCCTCTGGCGGCCGGAAAGCGAAATGCAGCGTCGCTTCTTCCTGCTGCTATTTTCCCAGTTCCTTTGTGCGCTCGCGTTTCTCTATATTTGGGCGAGAACCGGGTGGCGGCGACGGAGCATCGGGGATGGGTGCGCCTTCGGTTTCTGGATAGGGCTATTCCAACAAACTACTTCCATCGTGCTCTATGTGGTAACTTACATGCCATGGCAATTGACCCTAAAATGGTTCGTTGCAGGAGTGGTGCAGGCGACGCTATTAGGCGCACTCTCCGCGCTCATCTATAAGCCCAAACCTACCACACCTGAGCGTCGGTCATCTTAGTCAAGGGTAGTGCGAGCATAAGTGGTGACGGCGCCAGAATCATATGAGAAAGTTACGGTACAGTTTGATTGCCTTCGCGAGCATCGGGTCAAGCATCCTGGCGCAGGGAGTTTCGTCGCCGACTCCTACCCCATCGCCGTCGCCAATTTACTTTTCTCCGCCGACGCTGGAGAGCGCTAAGAAAATTCAGCAGGCGGCGCTAACCAGTGACTACGCTTTTCGCCAGGTTGCTCATCTGAGTAATAACATCGGTCCACGACTGACGGGATCAGCGCAAGCCGCCAAGGCGGTGGAATACGTCGCGTCAGAGTTGAAGTCCCTGGGATGCGAAGTGCAGCTCGAGAAAGTCATGGTGCCGCACTGGGTACGAGGGGAAGAGTCCGGCGCGGTAGTTCAATTCACAGGACAAGCGGAGGGCACGACGCAGAAACTAATCCTTACTGCTCTGGGAGGAAGTGTTGCTACTCCGGCTGAAGGTATCACGGCAGACGTTATCTCAGTCCGTGATTTCGACGAGCTGAAGGTGCTGTCTCCTGAGCAGGTGAAGGGAAAGATAGTGTTGTTCAACCACGCTTTTGATAAACAAATGGCAGCGGAAGGACACGGCGGCGAGGCCTATGGAATTGCTGTCGCCTACCGGAGCGAGGCGCCCGGGGCGGCGGCACGACTCGGAGCAGTAGCTACCCTGATCAAGTCAGTCGGCGGCGCGGATTATCGAATCCCGCATACCGGCCAGACCAATTATCCAGACGGTGTCGCTAAAATTCCTGCAGCCGCGGTGACGGCAGAAGATGCCGACCTTATTAGCTATCTAGCGATGCAAGGTCCTACGCGCCTTCATATCGTGTTAACTCCGCAGACCTTGCCCGACGTCGAGAGCGCTAACGTTATCGCCGACATTAAAGGAAGCGAACATCCAGAGCAGATTGTAATCGTTTCCGGTCACCTGGATTCGTGGGATCTTGGGACGGGCGCGATTGACGATGGCGCTGGCGTCGCCGTCGCGATGGAGACCGCGCACTTACTTCAGCAATTACATCTGCGCCCGAAGCGGACGGTTCGTGTCATCGCCTGGATGAACGAAGAGAACGGCTCGCGCGGCTCGAAACAGTATGAGCACGATCATGAGTCGGAGTTCGCGAATCACTTTGCGGTAAGTGAAACCGACAGCGGCGCTGGTCACCCGATCGGGATAAATATCAAAGGCAAGCCGGAGTTGAAGGCGGCTTTCGCACCATTGGCGAAACTGTTCGAGCCATTCGGCGCCGGAATTTTAACTTCGTCCGATCACATCGGGGCGGACACGGAACCGATGGAGAAGGCGGGAGTTCCCGGATTTAGCGCGATGCAGGACAGCCGCTTCTACTTCAATTATCATCACACTCCCGCGGACACGCTGGATAAAATCTCGCCGCGTGAATTGCAGGAAAATGCGGCGGTGGTGGCGGCGACGGCCTACGTGCTGGCGAATTCCGAGCAGCCGCTGCCGCGTTAGCGCCGGCGACTGCGGAGCTCGCTTTGGGGCAGTCCGTAGCACGCTACCGGGATCGCAACGGCCGCAATGGCCAGGGTGATGGTTGCCGTTTTGAAGAATGCGGTAAGCGATTCATCGGCAAAGCGATCGGATAATCCGGCGGTGGCGGTAACGGCCAGAAGCAACAACACAGCAACTTCGAGCAGGACAAATCGCATGAGTCTCACGCGGCGTCTGCGAGTGCGACCGACTCTTGGTGCGATGGGATCAGCGACGGCGGCCGTCCGGAATGGCGCAGGGCCCGGAGCCTCACGAAAAAGCAGGACATTTCTCGCTGGTGAATCGGAAGAGTGTTGTGGCGCAGAAGTCATTTTCTCGCTCCAAAGGCGGAACGCCAACTCTACTGCCGTTTACAGGATTTTCCATAATATTCTCACACTCCATATCCTCAATATTTTCCGTAGAGGGCGCGAAGTTTTGCCATCGTGCCTGCGCGTCTTAAGCTAGGCGAAGACATGGTCATCTCTGAGCAGCACATTCGCGAAGCTTTAACCACGGTGAAATATCCCGGATTTAGCCGGGACATCGTGTCGTTCGGAATCGTGAAATCCGTCGCGACCAGCGATGGCGCCGTGCGTGTTCAGCTCGCCTTGGCGACGAATGACCCGGCGATTCCCCAGCGCATAAAGGCGGATTCGGAGTCTGCCCTTCTCGCCATTGGCGTCGTAAACCCCAAAGTACTGATCGACGTCCAGGCACCGCCAGCGGGCACGGTAGCGGAAGGTATTGGGGCAACGCGGATTCCAGGAATTAAACACGTCGTCGCGATTGCGAGCGGAAAGGGCGGAGTGGGCAAGTCGACGGTCGCGGCAAATCTCGCACTCGCGCTTCATGATAGCGGCGCCCAAGTCGGGGTCTGCGACTGCGATATTTACGGCCCAAGCATTGCGATGATGTTTGGCTCGCGCGACCGGCCCAGCGCGACCGACGAAAACAAGATTATACCGATCGAGCAATATGGCTTGAAATTGATGTCGATGGGTTTCCTTCTGGACGACTCCTCGCCGGCGATCCTGCGAGGCCCAATGGTCACTCGTTACACGCAGCAATTTCTGCGTCAGGTCGAGTGGGGCGAACTGGACTTTCTCGTGCTCGATCTCCCCCCCGGCACCGGCGATATTCAGTTGACTATCGTGCAAACAATCGCGCTCGCGGGAGCGATCATCGTGACGACGCCCCAGGAAGTTGCGCTGATCGATGCTCGAAAAGCATCGACCATGTTTGAAAAGGTAAACGTGCCCGTGCTGGGGCTCATCGAGAACATGAGCTACTTCCTTTCTCCTTCCGATGGGAAGCGCTACGACATTTTTGGCCACGGGGGCGGCGAACGGGAAGCGAAACGTTTAAAGGTGCCATTACTTGGCCAGCTGCCGATCGACATCGCGACCCGCGAAGCTGGCGATCGCGGCAGGCCGATCGTGGCGGAGGCGCGGAATTCTCCGGTCGCCACGGAGTTCAGGCGGATCGCGCGTCAACTGCGCGACCAGTTGCCTTTGTAAATCATTCGGGCGACGGCACTAGCTATGCTAAATAAAACATGATAGTTGACCGTCGAAGCGATAGAGACTGCTGCGTTGACCGA
The DNA here is from genome assembly GCA_038323965.1 of Chthoniobacterales bacterium. Classification (GTDB taxonomy): domain Bacteria; phylum Verrucomicrobiota; class Verrucomicrobiia; order Chthoniobacterales; family UBA10450; genus JBBQHM01. The sequence continues at coordinate 3,449 of JBBQHM010000152.1, forward strand.
CAGTCCAGATTATGAAAGACAATGTGGAGATGACTGCTTCGAAAGAAGACGGCTCTCAGTTCGTGAAGAACTCAGTGCTCTACAAGGAGTTCCTCGCGGAGCGCGAAGAAATTTTGAAACATAAGTGGATCGAAAGTGAGAAAGCCGGATCGGACATTGGGTTTGAGAAAGCGCTTCTAGATTGGATTGTGAAACATCGATCCAACTGGAGATCCAGACGACAAAAGGAGGCCCGCGCGGAAAGCAACGCGACGGTCTAGCTTTTGTTCCTTTAACGCGATCCTGCGAGGTCGCGAAGGAGCGGGATGAACCAACAAGATAACAGTCTCATTGCGAAAGATGCGGTCCAGGTCATGGACGCGCCGGCTATCGATCGTGCGTTGCGACGAATAGCGCACGAGATCATCGAACGGAATCATGATCTCTCGCGGATTGTGGTGGCTGGGATTCCGTCTTTTGGCGTCGAAATCGCGGCGCGCATCGGCCAACTCATCCAGGAATTCGGACGGGTCGCTGTCGACATTGGGGTGATCGATGTCGCGATGCACCGGGACGATGTCGGTAAGCGGGCCGAGCTCCCCGTCGTGCGCGCGTCCAAACTGCCGGTGCCGCTCGATGGACGCACCGTCATTATTGTCGACGACGTGCTGTTTACGGGGCGCACCGTGCGCGCTGCGATGGACGCGATTGGATCGTTCGGCCGACCCGCTCTGATTCAACTCGCGACCTTGATCGACCGGGGACATCGTGAGCTGCCGATTCGCGCGGATTACGTTGGAAAAAACTTGCCGACTGCGCCGGATGAAAAAGTGCGGGTGCAGCTAGGTGGCGAAGAAGGGGTCTGGCTAATCCGGCAATGAGCATGCGCTGGACACGGAAAGAT
>JBBQHM010000153.1:0-4265 GCA_038323965.1 Chthoniobacterales bacterium
ATGGACTTTAAACTGTGTTTTCGCTTCCACGCCGCGTGCATCGATCGCCTGTTTCAGCCAAATAGCGGAATGGCGCACCGCGCCTTGTCGCAGTAATGGCGCATCAACCGCTGTCATTTCCCACGCGGGCCAGCCGTGCACGATTGCCAGGTATTCTTTGCGCACCTCGCCGTGCTGCATCGCCATATGAAAGCGGCGGGCTGCATCCGAATTCTTCGCGATAAGGACAAGCCCGCTTGTTTCCCGATCGAGCCGATTGACGATCGAGACCTGTCCGCCATTGGCGATTTCGAAGGCGAGAAGCTCGCGCAATTCGCTCCACAACGTGCGCGGCCCATCGGGTTTGGTGGGATGAACGAGCAGCAACGGCGGCTTATCGACGACCACGTAATCGTCCGCTTCATCGACGATGCGGAAGTCCGAGCGTGTCGTTATGCGACTGGTGTGCGTAGTTCCGGGCATGATTTCGTTACGAAATGTGTCGCGCTACTATACCGGCGGCAGCGGGCCGGTGCATGCGGTGGAGAACGTGACGGCGGAGATCGGAACTGGAGAGTTTGTCGCGCTCAGTGGCCCCAGTGGTTGTGGTAAAACGACGTTACTGCATCTGCTGGCGGGGATCGATCGGCCAGACACGGGCGAGGTGGTGGTCGATGGAATGAACGTGGCGAAGGCGTCCGAACGCGAACTGAATGAATTCCGGCGGCGGCGTCTCGGCATCGTATTTCAATTCTTCAATCTTCTTCCGACAATGACGGTGCATGAAAATGTCAGTTTTCCCATGCTGCTGGTCGGCAAGCCGAGCGCCGAAGCGGACATCCGCGCGAAAGAATTGATTGAGCGAGTCGGCTTAACCATGCGCGCTTCGCATTTTCCGCATCAGCTCAGTGGCGGCGAACAGCAGCGCGCCGCCATCGCCCGGGCCTTAATGAATCGCCCCGCGCTTTTGCTCGCGGATGAACCCACCGGGAACCTGGATTCCGCGGCGTCGGCTTCGGTGCTGGAGATCTTTGACGAGATCGCGCGGGACAAGCTGACGACGTTAATTATCGTGACCCACAGTGAAGATGTGGCCCGTCGGGCGGCGCGTCATCTCGCCATGCGGGACGGGCGCCTTGCCTCGGACAGCGCAGCCGAGCTCGCGCTCCGCGCGTAAAAATATCATGGCCATCTACCGTTTGCAGCGAAGTTCCGAGGTCGCGATGCCTATCGACGCGTGCTGGCGCTTCTTTTCTGATCCGCGCAATCTCTCGCGCATTACGCCACCGGCCCTTGGCTTCACCATCCTCTCGGATCTGCCGACGGCAGTGCATCCCGGGATGATGATTGAATATCGCGTCTCGCCGCTATTTGGGATCCCAGTCCGCTGGCTCACTGAAATCACGCAGGTGCGAGAACCTGATTTTTTCGTGGATGAGCAACGTGTAGGTCCATATCGCATCTGGCATCACGAGCATCGATTTCACTCAATCGGTCCCGCCCGTACTCGGATCGACGATCTCGTAACCTACGTCCCACCCTTTGGCCCTCTTGGGGTTGTCATCAATAGGCTCATGATCGCGCCCCAGCTAAGACGCATCTTCGATTTCCGCGAAGCGCAGCTGGCGAATCTTGCCAACGGCTGATCGCATTCGTTTACTTGACCTCGCGGACTGACGCGCGTTACCTAAGCGGCTCAGCCGTAATCTACCGCCGTGGAACTCAAAGACATCCGAGCCATCATCGACCTGATGAAGAAGAACGACCTGTCGATCTTCGAGCTCGAGAAGGAGGGCTTTCGGCTCAAGTTGCAGAAGGGTCTCGCTGGTCAACCGATGATCGTCTCTCCAGCCGGAATGGCATTGCCGGCAGTTGGCAATGGGAACGGCGGCGGCGGAACCTCCAGCGAAGCTGAAAGTGAACAATCTCAAGCTGGAACCGGGACGACGCCGCTGCGCGACATTGTCTCACCGATGGTCGGCACATTTTACCTCACCCCCGGGCCCGAATCGCCACCCTTTGTCGACGTCGGCAAATCCGTCACCGATGACTCCTTGGTCTGCATCATCGAAGCAATGAAAGTGATGAACGAAATCAAGGCGGAGATCAGTGGCACGATCGCTGAGGTTGTGGCGGAGAACGGCAAGCCCGTTCAGTTTGGGCAGGTTCTTTTTCGCGTCCGCTAATGCAGTACTTCTGTGCTGCGAACGCGGCGCGTTCGTAATTGCAAACGGCGCGCCTGTCCTGACATCAGATGTTTGAGAAAGTCTTAATCGCAAACCGCGGCGAAATCGCGCTTCGTGTGATTCGCGCCTGCAAGGAACTGGGGATTCGCACCCTTGCCGTTTACTCGGAAGCCGATGTTGATTCCCTGCACGTGCAGCTGGCGGATGAGGCAATCTGCATCGGTGCCGCGCCCAGTTCGGACAGTTATCTGAAGATCGATCGCATCATGAGCGCGGCGGAAGTCGGCGACGTTGATGCCATTCATCCTGGCTACGGTTTTTTGGCGGAGAACGCGCACTTCGCGGAAGTCTGCGAGAGTTGCAAAATCAAGTTTATCGGCCCCCCCGCGAGCGCCATGCAGGCGATGGGCGACAAGAATTCGGCGCGCGATTACGCCAGGAAAGCCGGCGTGCCGGTAACTCCGGGCAGTGATGGCGTCGTCGACGACAAAAACGAGGCGATGAAGATCGCGCGGAAGATCGGATACCCGGTCATGATCAAGGCCATCGCCGGCGGCGGCGGACGCGGCATGCGCGCGGCGCACAACGAAGCCTCGCTGGTTTCAGCATTCCACGCCGCTCGCATGGAAGCGGAAGCGGCTTTCGGAAATGGCGCCGTCTACATCGAGAAGCTCATCATCAATCCGCACCACATCGAATTTCAGATCATGGCGGATAGCCACGGCCACGTCGTCCATCTCGGCGAGCGCGACTGCTCGATTCAGCGGCGGAATCAAAAAGTCATCGAAGAATGTCCATCCCCGCTCATGACTGATTCCCTGCGGAAGAAGATGGGAAACGCTGCCGTGAAACTGGCCGAACGTGTCGGTTACGTTAACGCCGGTACCATGGAATTCCTGGTGGACGATACCGGTCACTTTTATTTCATCGAAATGAACACGCGGATCCAGGTCGAGCATACGATCACCGAGGAGGTTTACGGCTGCGATCTCGTGAAGGAGCAGATCCGAATCGCAGCGGGCGAAAAACTTTCGCCGCACATCGCGGAGCCGACGCCGCGTGCGCACGCCATCCAATGCCGCATCAACGCCGAGGATCCGGCGCGCAATTTTCAGCCATCCCCGGGAAAGATCACCTTCTACTACGCGCCAGGCGGCCGCGGCGTTCGCGTTGATTCGCATGCCTACACCGGCTACGTGGTTCCACCCTATTACGATTCGATGATTGCAAAGTTGATCACAGTCGCAGCGACGCGGAAATCCACGATCGAGCGCATGCGTCGCGCCTTGGACGAATATTACATTACAGGCGTGAAGACGACCGTGCCGTTCCATTCCGCGATCATGCGCAGCCAGGAATTTCGCGATGGTAAATACGACACCGGTTTCGTCGAGCGGTTGATGTCGGCCGACAATTTCGAGCTCGTCGCGTCAACCGCACGGTTCCACGAATAGCCCTCTCCGGTGCGCGCGAAACTCCAGGAGGCGCGCCTCTACGGCATCGTCGATATCGGATGTGTCGAGGCGGCGAAATCGGCGGACGTCGTCCGCGCCATGATCGACGGGGGAGTGGATATTATCCAGCTACGCGCGAAGGGCAGCACCCTTGAGTCCCTGAATTCTCTGGCGACGCAACTACATCGCATCACCAGCGCTGCCGGCATTCCGTTTATCGTGAACGATTTTGCTACCGTCGCGTCGGCCTCCGATGCCGAAGGGGTTCACGTAGGTCAGGACGACGCATTTATTTCATCTGTGCGCGCGTTCGGTCGAGAATTGATTGTCGGCAAATCGACGCACAGCGTGGCGCAGGCGGTCGCCGCGCAAAACGAAAGCGCCGACTACATCGGATTTGGTCCGTTGTTCGCCACGCCGACAAAGCCGGATTATGCGGCGATCGGTTTGGATTCCATCCGCGAGGTTCATGAGAAAGTCACGGTGCCAATCTTCTGTATCGGCGGCGTGAACCTTGAGACTTTAGAAAAGGTTGTCGCCGCGGGCGCGAGGCGCGTCGTGATTGTTTCTGCGCTGCTGAAAGCAAACGATGTTGCGGATTACGCACGCCGCGCGAAAGCAATGCTCCCATGAGTGATCCAGTTCT
>JBBQHM010000154.1:0-4247 GCA_038323965.1 Chthoniobacterales bacterium
AGCTGTCGGCGCCATCGCAACCGTGCGATGGGATTCGCCCCTACCGGTTCCACCAGAAACCCGCTTGCGCTGCAAGCTTTTACATGACGAAGGCAACGCCAGCCAGGCGACCAACCGGCTATTTCGATTTCATCCTCCAGATGCCGTCCCACTCACCATTCATGGGTTGTGTCTTCAGGTATTCGCAGCGGTCAATATAGGTCGTACTTAACTTGTCGTTAGGGTTGAGGGATAGCACTTCGCGAAACTGGGTCGATGCGCGGTCGAATTCACCGCTGCGGTAGTACTTCAATCCGCCGCGGAAGGCATTGAGCGCTTCGGGCAAGTTGGGGAATGTCTCGTCGGTATGGAAATCAAGAATCTCGTAGACCGCGACCGGCTGTGTCTTGCCCTTAACGACAACTAGATCTATCTCGCGCGCACGGTAGGATCCACGCAATTTCTTGTAGGTGTTCTCGCTGCACAAGATCTGCGCGGAGTATTCCTTGCACGCGCTTTCGAGACGCGATGCGAGATTTACTCCATCGCCAATGACGGTGTAGTCCATCCGTTTCGGAGATCCGATATTGCCGGAGACTATGGCATCCGTGTTCAAGCCGATACCAATCATAATGGGCTTCTGACCGCGCGATTGCCGCTGTTGGTTCAAGGCATTCAACTCCGTGATCATCGAGATCGCTGCACGCATCGCCCGATCCGGGTCGTCGCCGTGGGGAATAGGAATCCCGAACTCCGCCATGATAGCGTCGCCGATAAACTTATCGAGCATGCCGCCTTCGGCCGCGATGCAGTTCACCATGATGGAGAAGTATTCGTTCAGCAGCGCGACCGTCCCCTGTGCCCCGAGTTCCTCGGTCAGCGTAGTGAAGGAGCGAATATCCGAAAACAGGACCGTCGCTTCGACACTTTGCCCACCGAGTATCTCACCGCCAGCGGCAAGAACCTTGTCCGCCAGGCTAGGATCCATGTAGCGCGACATGGTCGACTTCATCCGTTTCTCGGTGCTGATATCTTCGATCATCAACATCGTGCCGAGACGCTTGTCCTTCAGGCTCATCAACGGCTGCACCGTCACGTTCACATTCCGCGTTTCACCACCGAAGACGACCTCGGCATCCATTAGCGCTTCGCTGCGGTTCGTCTCGCCGACGTTTACGATGCGTTGCGCCAACCATTCGTTAGGTCCGGCGAAAAACTCCGCGGCTGATCGATTAAGAACATCGGCATCGCCCGCGCGCAGGATGCGGTAACCGGCAGCATTGCAGGTGTGAATTTTTCCTTCATCGTCCAGCGTGATCACCGCGCTCGACATACTTTCCAGGACTGACTGGTTGTAGTTCTTCATGTTCTGCACGTCATCGAATAAATTGGCGTTCTCGAGCGCGATCGACACCTGACCGGTAAATGCTTTTAAGCGCGCCTCGTCCTCCGCGGTGAACGGCCCGCCCGTCTTATTCAACGCCTGCGTCACGCCAATGACCCGGCCATCTTTGTTGACGATTGGCACGCAGAGGATTGAGCGCGTGAAGTAACCCGTCTTCTTGTCAAAAGCCGGGTTGAATCGCAGGTCGGCATAGGCGTGCGGAATGTTGATCGTCTTGCCTGACTGAAAGACAGCGCCCGCTATACCAACGTGCTCGGGCATCCGTATCTCAGTGGCGTTTAAGCCTTCACCGACTTCGGACCAAAGCTCTTTTGTTTTCGGATTGTGAAGAAAAAGCGTTGACCGGTCGGCCTTTAGCATCCGCGTCGCTTCGCTCATTACTCGACGGAGGAGCAAAGACAGATCGAGCGAACTGGTGATGTCGGCCACCAGCTCGAGAAACTCCATTTCCTGGGCGCGCGTTTTGCCCATGCGCTCGATCATTTGCGAATTTTGCAAGGCGGCGGCGGCCTGCTTGGCCATCGATTCAAGCAGCTCGATATCGTCCTGGGTAAAACTCCCGCTGCGTTTGTTCAGCGCCTGGGCGACACCGATTACTTCGCCACGGGTCGTCTTGATGGGCGCGCAAAGAATCGATTTCGTAACGAAATGCGTTTGCTCGTCGATGCTCCGATCGAAACGCGGATCGGCATAACAATCGTTAACTATATCCGCTTTACCGGATTGGAAGACCGCGCCGGCGATGCCGGAGTCGTTCAAGATCCGAATTTCGCGTTTCAATCCGCCTTGAGCCACACGCGAATAGAGCTCGTTCGTCGCCGGATCGTTCAAGAAGAGCGTCCCACGCTCGGCGTCGGTCTCGGCCGCCACCAGGTCTACGAGCACCGTCAGGAGATCGTCGAGGCTTTCGATCGCGCAAACACGCTCGGTCAGGTCGAGCAGCAATTCGCTCCGGCGCAGTCGCTCGCGAAGTTCCGCGGACGAGCCGTTAGCTCGCGGCGAAGCTCCCGCCACCGGCAAATTCTTAGGTGCGCGCGGCATTGGTTAATCCTTCCTCCAGCTTTTCGCGCAAACTCGCGATCGTCGCCTTTAATTGCCGCATCTCGTCGAGATGGGCTACCCGCATGGCTTGCGCGGCCTGCGAGTTGGCCGCCAGCGCGGCCTCGAGCTGATCGCGCAACGCGTGAATCGTGCCGTGCAATTGCCGCGCCTCGTCATTCGCTGCCACGACCGCGTGCTGCACCGCATCGTCGCGCACCGCCTCCAGGCGTTCCAGCTGGTCTCGCAGCGAAGCGATTGTTTCTTTCAACTGACGAATCTCTGTGTGCGCAAGATACAACGGGTCGGCGGTCGTCTCTCCGCCGCTCTCCGCCTGCTTGCCTGTTCGTTTCACGCAGCCGGGATTGTCGCGAATTGCCGGCGCCTTCGGCAAGGCTGAAGTGGAAGCGTCCTACAGCGTCGCCATGTCAATCACGAAGCGGTACTTCACGTCGCTCTTGATCATGCGCTCGTAGGCTTCGTTAATCTGATTCATCGCGATCATCTCGATATCGCACGTGATGCCGTGCTCGGCGCAGAAATCGAGCATCTCCTGCGTCTCCGCGATGCCACCGATTAAAGAGCCGGATAGGCTGCGCCGACGACGGATCAAACTGAATGCGCCGAGCGCCACCGGTTCTGGCGGCACGCCCAGCAACGTCATTGTGCCATCACGCTTCAACAGCGCGAGATACGGATCAAGATCATGCTTGGCCGAGACCGAATCGAGGATGAAATCGAAGCTGTCCACATGCGCGTTCATCGCGTCGGGATCCTTCGAGATCACCACTTCGTGCGCCCCGAGGCGTTTTGCATCTTCCGTCTTGCCGGGCGAAGTCGTGAAAAGAACAACCTCTGCGCCAAACGCGTTCGCGAACTTCACCCCCATGTGACCTAGCCCACCGAGACCGACGATCCCGACCTTCTGTCCTTTCTCGATCTTCCAATGACGCAGCGGCGAGTAAGTCGTGATGCCTGCGCAGAGGAGCGGAGCGCTGGCCGCGAGATCCAGCTTTTCGGAAAGGCGGAGCACGAAACCTTCGTCCACCACGATGCTCTTGGAGTAACCGCCATAAGTCACGCCGCTGGTATGTTTGTCGGCAGAGTTATAGGTGAAAGTCGCTCCGTCGCAGAATTGCTCGAAGTCTTTTTCGCAGTTAGCGCAATCGCCACAGGAATCGACCAGGCAACCGACCGCCGCCAGCTGGCCTTCCTTGAATTTCTTCACTTCGCGACCCACTTCGACCACGCGGCCTACGATCTCGTGACCGGGGACGCATGGATACGTCGTCGGACCCCATTCACTGCGCGCGATGTGAATGTCCGAATGACAGACGCCGCAAAAAAGAATCTCGATCCGGACATCCGTCGGGGTGACGTCCCGCCGATCGAAAGTGAATTCGGCGAGTTTCGATTTGGCGGACTGCGCTGCGTAACCACGTGTTGGATGCATCCCAAAGAATTGCACGCTCCGGCATTTGCTGCCATCGCAGTTGTCAGCGCGCGGGTCGAGCGCGAGCGTGGCGCATGCTGCGTTCCCTGCTGGTCTCCATGACGTGTATCGCGCTCGCGAGTGCCACCGCGAGCAGCGTTGAAGATGAAATCAGGCCCCTCTTTCGACGCGCGTTGGCCGGAGACAAAGCAGCCGTCGAGTCATGCATCGTCAAACTCGAGGCGGAGGTAAAAGCAGATCCGTCGAACCAACTCGCGCACGCCACCCTCGACAGCGCAATCACCTTGCGCAGTCGCGACATGGGTTGGGGACCGGCCAAGTTGCGCACCTTGAACGAAGGAATCGCCGCGATGAACAGCGCGGTCGCCGCCG
>JBBQHM010000155.1:0-4235 GCA_038323965.1 Chthoniobacterales bacterium
GCCTGAACCTTTGCTGTGCAGCCGCACGCGAATTCCTATGTCCGGCTCGACGCCAACTTCCCTGGAAGTCCGAATCGTCTCCTCCAGCTCCTCGAGCTTCTCGACGACGATAATGACCGACTTGCCGAGTTTGCGGCCGAGCAGCGCGATTCGGATAAACGCCCGGTCCTTGTAGCCGTTGCAGATGATCAGGCTCTCCGGATCCTTGTGCATCGCGAGCGCAGCGACCAGTTCGGGTTTACTCCCGGCTTCCAGTCCGAAATGAAACTGCTGGCCCGCGTCCACGATCTCCTCGATTACTTCGCGGAGTTGATTGACCTTGATCGGGAAGACGCCGCGATAAGCGTTCTTGTATCCGAATTCCGTCATCGCGGCATGGAAGGCGCGGTTCACCGATTCGACGCGGTGGCGCAGCAAATCCTGAAAACGAATGACGAGCGGAAAACTGAGACCGCGACTGCGCGCTTCGTTGACGACATGGAGGATGTCGATATCGCCGCCATCTTCCTGCAGCGGTTTTACGGCGACATTGCCATCGGCGTTGATCGCAAAGTAACCGGTGCCCCAACGGTCGACGTTGTAGGTGGCGTTCGCGGCTTCGACGTCCCAATCGTTTTTCATTAAATTCCGGAGTGCCTGCGCGGAGCAGAGCGCATAATCAAATAACGCGCCGAACTTGCAAGCAGCGTGTTTAAAAAGGTGGCGATGATCTTGGTTCCTCAGCGCGATGTCTTGTTTTCGGTTCCCGGCGCGTTAGCATATTCAAGGGATGAATAAGACGGTCATCGAGGTCCATGTGCGGGCCGTTTTACCGACCAGCGGCGGTTGCGCCGTCTTCCTCGGGAACGAGGATAAAGTCTTCATCATTTACGTCGACCAGACGGTCGGCGGCGCGATCACGATGTTCATGCGCGATGTCTCGAAGGAGCGGCCGCTGACGCACGATCTCATGGCGCATTTGATGACAGCTCTAGGTGCTCACGTAGAGCGAGTGATTATTAACGACCTGAAGAGCGCGACTTATTTCGCGCGCATGATCATCGCCGCGGAAAACGAGTTACAGCAGAAGAAGATCATCGAGCTCGACGCACGTCCGAGCGATTGCATTGCCCTGGCCATGCAGCAAAAGGCCCCGATCTACGTCAGCCAGGAAGTCTGGGACGAAGTGGAAGACATGAGCGATGTCCTTCGCAAAATGGAAGAAGAAGGGCTGAAAGCGGATCCCGAGATCGAGTCGGGCGAGGACGACTAGTTCGCGCCGTCCGCGAGCAAATCGGGGAATCTTTCGCGCGCCAGCGCTTCGCAGCGCGCCCGAATCTCGGCCGAGGTGCTCGATTGCATTACATCTTCGACGAGTTTTTGGCATTCTGCGGTACTCACCCGTTGCACAGCTAGCTTCACGCGCGGGAGCACAAAGGTGCCGACACTCAGCTCATCCATGCCAAGTCCCACCAGCAAAGGCACGAGTGCGATGTCGGCTGCCATCTCGCCGCAAACCCCTACCCAGATATTGTTTTTGTGGGCGGATTCCGCGACCTGTTTAAGCAAATGCAGGACGGCGGGATGCGTCGGGTCATGCAGATGAGCCACGCGCTCGTTCACGCGGTCGACGGCGATCGTGTATTGAATGAGATCGTTCGTGCCGATGCTGAAAAAGTCGACCTCGCGCGCGAGAGTATCACTGCACAATGCCGCGCTCGGCACTTCAATCATCGCGCCCACCTGCAGTCGATCGTCAAATGCGAGTCCCGCGCTCTTCAATTCACCCTTCGACTGCTCGAAAAGCGCAAGGGCTGCGCGCAGTTCTTCCAACCCGGAGATCATCGGGAACATCACCTTCACATTTCCCACGACGCTCGCGCGTAACATGGCGCGCAGCTGTGTCTTGAAGATGTCCGGATGTTCCAGGCAAAAGCGGATGGCTCGCCACCCGAGGAATGGGTTCATCTCTTCCCCGAGATCCACTCCGCCCGCGACTTTATCGCCCCCGAGATCGAAGGTTCTAATGATCAGGGGATGCGGGGCGACCTGTTGCGCGACCGATAGATAAGTAGTGAATTGCTCCTCCTCGTCAGGGAGCGTGTCGCGATTCAGGTAGAGAAACTCCGTGCGGTAAAGCCCGATCCCCTCCGCTCCGCTCGCCGCCGCAGCATCGACGTCCTGTGGCAGCTCGATATTCGCCGAGAGAACGATATGACGTCCATCGCTCGTGGCGGACCGCGTCTCGCGTAGCGTGCTTAGCTGCTCCTCTACCTTCTGCCGACGCGCCCGGATTTTCTGATAGCCAGCGAGCGTCTCGGAGGTTGGATCAACAATCACGAGCCCACCGCTCCCATGGAGCAGCACCATCTGATCGGTCTTCACTTTGTCGGTCACATCGTGCAGGCCTACGACCGCTGGGATTCCGAGCGATCGGGCCATGATCGCAGTGTGCGAAGTGCGACTTCCCAGGTCCGTTGCGATGCCGAGGACCTGCTTTGCATCGAGGGTAGCGGTATCCGAAGGGGCGAGATTGTGGGCCACCAGAATGTAAGGCTCGCCGGGCAATGGCATCGCCGCCGGCGCTTTTCCCTGCAAATTCCGAATCACGCGACGCATCACGTCTTCGATATCAACCGCGCGCTCGCGCAAATACGGGTCGTCGATCTGGCTGAGGGTGTGCGCGTAACGCGCGGCGACGTCCCGGAACACCGCCTCGACGTTGCACTTATCCGCTTCCAGCTTGCGCAGCACCTCGTCAATCAACGTCCGGTCTTCAACGACCAGCAGGTGCGCATCGAAAATCCCTGCGTCCAAAGTGCCGATCGCCTCGGCAATTCGCTGCTGCATTTCCAAAATCTGCACGCGCGTCTGGATCAGCGCATTTTCGAAACGAGTGATCTCGCCGCCTATCTGTGAAGCGTCGATCCGGTGACGGACGATCTCGTCGTCTTCATCACGAATGATGTGAACGCGGGCATGGCCGACCCCGGGCGAAACGCCGATGCCTTGCAGTCGAATCTCTGGATTCACGTCCTTCATTCGAGAGCGACATTACGCGGCATGTCAACCCGCGAGGGATTTCCAGGTCAATCTTCGTTGAACTTGGTTTTAATCAGCTGCTCCAGTTCATCGAGCGCCCGCGCTGCATCCGGCCCATCGCAACGAATCTTTAGCTTCGATCCCTGCCCCGCCGCCAGCATCATCAGCCCCATGATGCTTTTGCCGTTCACTTCCTCGGATTCCTTTTTCACCCACACTTCCGCTTTGTAGCGCGTGGCAATTCTGACGAACATCGCCGCCGGACGCGCGTGCAACCCAAGACGGTTCACGATCGTGATTTCCCGTTCGGCGTGCTCCCCTTTTGGCGAGGCGTTTGATGTGCGGCGGCTAAGCAATCCCATTGTTCGGCTGTGTCGCCATTAAGTTGAGCAATTTTGCGTTAAATTCCACGGCCGCGTTACTCCCAAGGCTCTTCAATTTCTGGTCCATCGCCGCGACTTCGATTAACCGCGCAATGTCGCGACCCGGCCGCACTGGGATGGTGATGTGCGGGACTTTCAATTTTAATATCTCGTAAAATTCCTGGTCTAATCCGGTGCGATCGATCTCCTCGATCTTGTCCCAATCCTGCAACGTCACTACTAAATCGAGCCGTTTCTCCACGCGAATCGCGCCGATCCCAAAAATCGAAGCGACATTAATGATTCCGATGCCTCGCACTTCCATGTGATAGCGCGTCAACTCGGGCGCAGTCGCGATGAGCTCGCGACCTTCCAGCGATTTCATCCGTGTCACATCATCGGAGACAATGCTGTAGCCGCGTTCGATAAGACCAAGGGCGCATTCACTCTTGCCGATGCCGCTGGAGCCGCGGATAAGAACGCCCACGCCCAGGATGTCGACCATGCTCCCGAACTCCGTGACTGTCGGCGAAAAATCAGTCTCCAACGCAATCGTCGCGGCGTTGATAAACTTCATCGTAATCATCGGCGTGCGAAAGACCGCCACGCCTGCCTCGGCCGCCGCGCGTAATAATTCGGGCGCCAGATGAAAACCGCGCGACACGACCAGACACGGAATTTTTTGTGCGCACATGGCGCGGAAGCGCTGCACGCGCAGCCGCGCCGACAGACTTTTTAGATAGGTGTATTCGGCCGCACCGAAAACCTGCACCCGCTTCTCCGCGAAATAGTTAAAGAAACCGGCCAGCGCGAGACCGGGCCGGTTGATGGTGGGCTCGCGAATCTTGCGAT
>JBBQHM010000156.1:0-4191 GCA_038323965.1 Chthoniobacterales bacterium
AAGTCGCTCATGAACCATCACTGCAATGCTTATCCGTGCTTTCCGTGCAATCCGTGGTTCAATTTCCGGCAGGCTTTTTCTGGTCAGAACGATCGCGTGTTTCTTCCGCAGTGATCAAGCCGCGCGCCTGCAATTCGATGAGCGCGTCGTCCATCAACTGCATGCCCTGCTTTTTGCCCGTCTGGATAATGCCGGGCAGCATATAGGTCTTTGCTTCACGAATGACGTTCGCCACTGCGGGCGTGTTGGTCAGCGTCTCGAGCGCGAGGACGCGTCCGGCGCCGTCCGCGCGCGGGCCCAGTTGCTGGCTGATGATTCCGCGCAACGATTCGCTCACCATCACCCGAATCTGCTCCTGTTGGTCGGTCGGGAAGACATCGAGTAAACGGTCAAGCGTGCGCGAGGCGTTGCCGGTATGCAGCGTACCAAGCACCAGGTGCCCGGTCTCGGAAGCGGTGATCGCGAGCGAAATCGTCTCCAGATCGCGCATCTCACCCACCATGATGACATCCGGGTCTTCGCGCAGCGCGCCCCGCAACGCCGCGCTAAAGGAGCGGGTGTGAGTGTGCACTTCGCGTTGCGTGATGTGACAATTCTTCGGCTCGAAAATGTATTCGATCGGATCCTCGAGCGTGATGATGTGCTCGTGACGCTCGATGTTCACCTGCTCGACCAGCGCGGCCAGCGTCGTGGATTTCCCGCTGCCGACGGAACCTGTGACCAGGATCAATCCATTATGATAGCGCGTGAGCAGCTTCAGGTGCTCCGGCAGGCCCAGCTCGTCCATCGTCCGGACGCGCGTATTGATAATGCGGAAGACGAGATCGATCCCGAGCCGCTGCCGCACGACGCTGGTGCGATAACGCCCGTGCCCATTCGCATAAGCAAAATCGGCATCACCCCGAGTGCTGAGCAATTCGCGCTGGGTCGGCGTCAGGAAACTCTCCGCCAGTTGTTTTGTCTCCGCCGCGGTCAGTTTGTCGGCGTCAGTCCAAATGGGCCGCAGCGTTCCGTTCAGTCGCCAGGTCGGCGCGGCGTTGACGCCGAGATGAATGTCCGAGGCGCCGTGTTCCACCCCGATGGCGAGGTATTCATCGACGGTGAGAAGCGGCGGCTTGTTCGCAGGAGCGGCGACAGTCATGGCGCAGCTGCGATCATGCGGCGGGGCGCAGAGCGCGCAAAGCGAAAACGTTCTACCAGCTCCGCCGTGGTGGCGGTGACGAGCCACCCGTCATCCGTTGGTGCACAAATTTCATGATGGCCGGCTTCGCCAGGTTGGCGGCGATCTTTAGAATTCCGAGCGCAAGGCCGGTCCCAATCAATTTGTCCTTCGCTTTGTCGCCACTCCTGGTTTCGACCACGACTTTCTTCTTGCGCGGCATCAAGGTAACGACCATTCCGAGAACCACCGCACCAGCAATCCAAATGGCCGTCTGGCTGCGAAACGATCGCCCGATCTTTGCCGGAATATCAGCTTCGTAGGAGAGCCCGCGCAGCTCGCGCGCGACCACGGAACGCGAAAGCGCGATCTCGTTTTTTAACTCAGCTTCCGATTTTTTTGGTCGATTGTTTTTAGCCATTGTCTGTCCTGCTTCAGCTCCGCCAGCGTCGAACGGAAGAGCGGCTTCTTGATCTTCATGAGTGCTATCCCGGCGATGACCGCAGCCACCATCAGGTGGACCACGCCGGCGCCCAACACCGTCCAGACCGAGGAAATGTGCGCCAGATGAGCGATGCCCACTACGAGCGCCACCACCAAAAATACATAGCCGAAAATGACGAGCACCAGCGTCGCGACGAGGCACGACACCATGATCACTACATGTGCGAGTGCCGCCTTGGATTCGGAGGCAAATAACGCCGCCCGACTTCCGAAGAAATCGGCCAGCGCCGCGAGCAATGCGACGACGTTATTAATTAATCCGGAATGCCCCGCCGGATTGCGGGGCGTCCGATGCTCATCGGCCATTTAGCGCTCTAGCGACGGAACACGAGGCCGAGAATGAACCCGATCCCGAGTGCGGTGCAGACCGCTTTGGTTGGGTTATCGCGGACATACTGTTCCCCATCTTCCTGGAAAGTGCGGGCGCGCACACGCGCATCATCCCAGGCCTGTTCCGCCTTGCCGCGATACTCGTCCGCGACCGCGGTGGCAGCGGACTTCAGGTCTTCCGCCGCGCGCCGCGCGTGCGTTTTGCTGCTATCCAATTTGCTTTCCGCGGCACTGCCGATGCCGGCATTGAACGATCCACCGGTGGATCCTTGATTTGTTTTGTTTTCTTCAGTCATAAAATAATCTCCTGTTGCGTTTAATTTCGACGCGCCCGCTTCTTCGGCAAGCGCGAACGTCCAAAGACATTACGCAACTCGCAGCACTGCTGCGCTTGCCTCGAGGGCGGAATCACGGCGGGAGCCAAATTCAGTCACTCCGGAAGCAGGGCGGTCGGCGCCATAAATTCCCCACGGACCTCGCGTTTCCACCATGCTCCCGTCTGCGCACGCTCCGGCGCGGTCGAGAATCGATAATCGTATAGGAGAGAGCGCACATAGCGCGGCGCTCGCTTCCCGAACGGATTAACTGCCAGCAACTGCGTGACGTCCGGTTCGTTCCTTAAAAGTGCTGCGGTGAGTCCGTGGAACCAAATCTCCTGGCGGCGAACGCCAAGCGCGGCGAACCATATTTGCCAGTCGAGACGCGGTTGATGCAATCCGGTCCACGGCGGCGCGCGCTGGATGTCGCCCGGTTTCCAACGGAACTCATAGGGTTGCCAGGTAATTTTATCGTCACTGCCTTCGATGACGATTTCGGCCCGCTCTTTCGTCATGACGCGGAAGAGGCCGTAACCATTGACGATCCGGAATGGCTCGAGGCGTGAATAAAGATACGCCAAAGCGTTGGGGATTTGCGCATCGGGCTGGAACGCGGTGTAAACCAAACAGGCGTTGAGTGGGAGCGTGACGAGAAGAGCGAGCGCGGCGATGCGGCGCAAAAAGGCAGAGCCGCGGCCGGCGTCAGCAGCCACTGGAGTGCCCGCGTGTTTCGGCCACCAGGAATCATCGATGAGGAACAGGCAGAGGGCGACGGCGAGGAGATTGAAAAAGCAGTAGTTACCGGTGAGCGCGATCGCGCATTGCAATGCGATGAGAAGCAACGCGGCGGCAAAACGCAGACGACGCGGAGTCCAGAAAAAGAACGGCGCGAAAATCTCGGCGCCGATCGTAGCGGCGACGCTCCAATGCTTGAGCCACTCCGGGTTCTTATCCGCAAACCACGCGACCACCGTCGGCAACGGCTGCGTCCAGTAGTGATAATCGAGCGCGGTCAGGAGCCACCATGAACCATCGCCGCTGGTGAGCTTCACCACGCCCGACATCAGCAGCAGCTTGAAGAGCAAAAGTTTCATCATGAACAACCCGACCCCCGAAATCGGCTGCGCGCGGCCGCGGCGCGGGAACCACCTCGTGGGCGAGATGAAAACCGCGAGGAAGCCGGCCTCCAACAGCAGGATATCCCATTGGAAACTCAGAAACGTCTGGCCAGCGATAGCTAACGAAAGGTAGGCGACGAAGGCGACGACCAGGGCGAGAATGGGAGCGACGCCGCAACCAAGAGCAATGGCCGCGACCATTCCGACAAGACAGAGCGCGTGCAGGGTGAAATTCCCGGCATCGAGCCAGCAGACGCTGGGAAACTCCGAGAATGCGCGACTGCCGAGTTGCTGATGCGCGGCCGAGAAGAATTCTCGCGCCGGGAGAATGCCGCGATTCCCAATCAGTCCATCGACCTGAACCAGGAGCGATAGGAACGCGGCAAAGTAAGCGAGGGCGAGAAGCCGAAGAAACCATCGCCGCGCCGCAAAATAAGTTGGTTGACGAACATCATTTCCCCAGAGCAGCCGGGTGACGCGCGAGGCAAACCCGCGATGTTCTGCGACGAGACGGTAAAGGTATTCTGTCGTCGTCGCGACCAGGGCCTAATGCGCATAGCACCAGTGCATCCAGCGGTACCGGCGCACGTGCGTCAAGGAGCGCGTGACTGCTTCGGCCGCGATACTCACGCGCCCATCTGGATCGACCAGGACGACAGCGCGCTGAAACACTTCGCCGGGGATTTCCGGAAATTGATCGGCGACAGATTGTGACGTCGCGTACTCAACGGTCCCGCGCGTTTCCACGCGCCAGCGTTCAATC
>JBBQHM010000157.1:0-4175 GCA_038323965.1 Chthoniobacterales bacterium
ATAGTTTCGTTCCCATCTGAGTTTATCCTAACGAAAACGCGCCAGGTCACTGTTCCCGGTTATCGGATTTCAAACTGCCGCTGATAAACTCAACTGACAATCCACCAACTGCCCGTGCTTCCGTTTTCTATCCGCGCGTCACTACAGTGTTCTACTTGACAAAGCAACCTAAATTCGACCCGCCCGTTGCCCATGAATTTACCCTCATCTAACCAACCCCTCCGGCGAGTAGCCATTGTCGGCGCAGGTCTTGTCAGCCCCCTTGGCTTTGGGCTGAGCGAAACACTCGACGCACTTCGCGCCGGTCGGGATTGCGTTTCAGGCATCGACTCGTTCTCGGTGGAACAAACTCGCTGCCAGACCGCCGGACAGATCAGCCACAAGCGTTTGCTCGCTCCTCATCTCCGCGATCGACGAAGTGCCCGCCTTCACCGCGTGTCTCACATGTTGATCGCGGCGCTCGATGAACTTCTGACGCACGCGCCGGGCTTCGAACCAGAACTCACGGTCGCCGGCACCACGAGCGGAGGCATGTCGTTTGGCGAAAACTTTTTTCGGCATGCCAACGCGCGCCATAGCGCGGAGTGGGTCGCCAATTACACCCCGCAAAAGCAAATGGGCGACGCCCAGGAACGCTGCGGAATCCGCGCCCCGATGCAGGTGATCGCGAATGCCTGCGCTTCCGGCGCTAACGCCATCGGCCACGCCTTTGATTCCATCCGCTCCGGACGGTACTCGCGCGTGCTCGCCGGCGGTTACGATGGAATCTCGGAGCTCGTCTTTGTTGGCTTCGATTCACTCCAGGCCGCGACGCCGGATAAATGCCGGCCTTTCGACGCCGCCCGGAATGGAATGGTCCTGGGCGAAGGCGCTGCCTTGCTGGCGCTGGAGGAATTTGAATCGGCGGAAAAGCGCGGGGCGAACGTCCTAGCCGAGATTGTGGGTTACGGCATTTCCACGGATAACCACCACCTCACCCAGCCGAATCCGGACGGCAGCGGCCCACGGGCCGCGATGCAAAACGCGCTCGATTCCGCGGGCATGGCAGCGAGTAAAGTCGATTACATTAACGCGCACGGAACTGCGACGCACTTTAATGATGCGTCCGAAGGTCTCGCGATATCCCAGCTTTTCGACAACGTGCCCGTGAGTTCCACCAAAGGCATGATGGGACATTCGTTAGGCGCGGCTGGTGCAATTGAAACCGTCATCGCCATGCTTGCGCTGCAGCACGGATTTCTTCCTCCGAACATAAATTTCGCAACCCCGGATCCGGAGTTGCCCGTCAACATCGTCGCCAACATTTCCCGTCGCGCAGACCTGAAAGTGGCAATGTCCAACTCGTTCGGTTTTGGCGGAACGAACGCAAGCGTCATCGTCAGGAAATTTGGCGAATGAACGTGCGAATCGCGGGCATGGGTTGGGTCACACCGCTGGGCTCGGACATCGGCGAAGTCTGGTCGCAATTGCTGTCCGGCAAACAAGCGGTGCCCCAACCCTTCGATCTGGAAAATCAAGAACACGGCTCAGCTTGCCGCGTTCCGGCGACCGCGGTGGGCAATTTACCCTCCCATCCCCGACTTCGGCGCGCCAGCGCCATCTCGCGCTTCGCCGCGTCCGCTGGATTGTCGGCGCTCGATCGCGCGGGAATTCAGTTGGAGCCGGCGCTCGCGCGCCGCACCGCTTTAATCTTTGCGATCGCAAACGGCGGGGTCGTTTATACCCGCCGATTCTACACTGACATCGTTTCCGCGAGCGCGCGCGCTGCGAGTCCGCTGCTCTTTCCAGAAACAGTTTTCAACGCTCCCGCAAGTCACCTTGCTGCTCTCCTTGGCATTACTGGGATGACCTACACGCTGGTGGGGGATGGGGCAGTCGGCATCCTTGCGATCAAAATGGCGACTGACCTTTTGCAGAACGATGCGGCTGATCGGTGTCTCGTTGTCGGTGCGGAAGAAGCCGACCCCCTCGTGTTTCGCGCTTATCGCAAGTGGCGTCTTTGCCGAAAAGCGCCACCGATGGCTGTTTACGAGCAATCGCCGCGCGGGATGATCCTAAGCGAAGGGGCGGGGGCGTTACTACTTCATCGCGGGGAAGGCGTGGCCATCGGTGACGTCGATCCGGGGGGTAATTTCAATCGTCGCAAAGACCTGCCGGCGCTCTTATCGACAATTTTATCGCGTATCGGTCAGCCGAACGCAGACGCGCTGGTCACAAGCGCGAACGGCACGTTTATCGATCGTGCGGAGGAGCAGGCCATCGCGTCCGTCGGCTGCGATGCTCAAGTCTTTGCGCCCAAGGTTTCACTCGGAGAAAGCGTGGGTGCCTCGGCGTTATGGCAAACCATCGCAGCCGCACAGATCCTGCTTACCCAGCAAATGCCCGGATCCGCCCCGCAAACTACCCGGTTCACCAATGTCGCTGTCCTCACTTCCGGCCTCAATCAACAGGCCGCGGGACTCCGCCTGGCAGCGGCTTTATAACGCCCGAACACACCCTCGAAGGACACGGCAGGGCTTTTACCTTTGCAACCCCCTCGCGGTGCGGTACTTTCGACTCCCGATAATGCGCACGTTGGCGAGGCTATTTTTTCCTGTGCTTTTCGCCTGTACTCCTGTGCTCGGCGCCGAGAAATTACCGGAAAAATCGCCGATGGAAATCATCTCCACCGGCGAGACCAGATATGAAAATGGCATCGCGACCGCCCGCGATAATGTCGCGATTCACCTGGGCGATACCGACATCTACGCTGATTACGCGCAATACAATTCCACGACCCACGAGGTGAGCGCTGAAGGCCACGTCCGAATCTATCGCGCGAACAGTTTGTACATTGCGGAGAAGGGCGTTTACAACACCGAGACGAAGCAGATTAACGCCGAGACGATGCGGACCGAACATTTTCCCTACTTCGTCGCCGGGCAACACATGACGATGGCGACCGACGGCCATTACGACATCCAGAACGCAACGTTCACCACGCACGACACGCCGAATTCCGACTTTCATTTTCGCGCAGCGAAAGTGCGTGTTTACGAAAACGATCACGTCGTTTTCCAGAACGTGACTTTCTTCATCGGCAGCGTGCCAGTGATGTGGTTCCCCTATCTCTACCAGTCGCTCAATGACGCTTTCAGCTTCAGCGTTTCACCCGCCTACCTAAGTACGTGGGGTGCATCGCTGCTGACGCAATTCACGTTCCCGATCAACGAACACATCAAAGGCCGCTTGCGGTTGGATTATCGTTCCAAGCGCGGCCCGGCGATCGGCTTCGATACCGAGATCGAGTACGGCAAGGACAACAGCAGCTACGCGAACATCAAGTCATACTACATTCAGGATCAGGATCCGCTGGTGAATCGCACGACGTTGCCGCGCGGCAGCGTTCCCACTGGTCGTTATCGACTTTCGCTCGAGGATCGAACAAATTTCACCGATAATATCTACGCGAGCGCCGATATCACGAAGCTAAGCGACGCCTTCGTGATGCAGGATTTTTACCAGAATGAATTCCGCACTGACCCGCAGCCGGACAACTTTGTCGCCCTGACGGACCGGCAATCCTTTTATACCCTTACCGCGCTGGCGCGTTTCCAGGCGAACAACTTCTTCGAGACGACGGAGCGTTTGCCTGAAGTTTCACTGGATGTGACTCGCACCCCGATTCTGGGAAGTCCGATTTTTTACCAGGGACAAACCAGCCTCGGCTACTTGCAACGGAGTTTTGCGCGGAACGATCAGTTCGAGGATTACAGCACCCTGCGCTTCGATTCCTTCCACCAGTTCCTTTACCCAAATACCTACTTTGGATGGTTGAGTATCGTGCCGCGTGCCGGGATCCGCGGCACCTACTACGACGAGACGCGCGACCGCGGAAAGAGCTCGTTTTTCACGAGCAGTAATCCGCTCGTGCCCGATTTTGAAATTCCACCGCCATCGCTCACCGACCCGCTCGTCGACGGCGGCGACAAGTTCCGAACCGTCTTCAACACTGGCGCCGAGGCCTCGTTTAAAATCTCGCGCGAATGGGAAGGCGCGCAAAATCGCGCGATTGGTCTCGACGGGTTACGCCACGTCATTCAGCCCTTCACCAATTTTTCGTACGTCGCGGAGTCCGGGGTAGACCCTTCGGCCGTGCTTCCATTCGACCGGTACCAGCCGACGACGCAACTTCG
>JBBQHM010000158.1:0-4029 GCA_038323965.1 Chthoniobacterales bacterium
AGCGGCTGTTTCCTTGGGGAGCTTTACATCGGATGGCTCGCCCGAGATCGAGGTTGAATTCGGCACGTCTGAAGGACTACCGCTTCCAGCCGGGTTCAATCCGTTCGATATCGCGACCTTAAGTGTATCAGATTCGAACAATGTTGTATTATTTACTGCGGACCTCACCAACGTCACCTCGTCGATTAGCAGTGTTATCGCAGCGAGCGTGAATGCCGTCGCTGGAGCCCTTGCGCCCCAGGCGACAGGTCACGTCACGTTGAGCGGCAACGCCCTAAGTGGGGTAGCGACCGGCTCGCTCACGATCACAGGTGCGTCGTTGCCAGCGCGCGCGAAACTGCTCGTCGCCGTCAACGGAGCTGTGGTGAAAAAGGCCACCGTCGATAGCACCGGAAACCTCAACGTCGTTATCACTTCCAAAGGGAAGAGTGGCACAATGGGCCGCGGCATCAGCCTTTTCGGCGTGAAATCGGTTACCGTGCGCGATGCGTCAGGCAGTGTGGCTTTGAGCGCCGGCCTGTAAGAAATCTAGTTGTTAAAGCCGGGCGCGAGAAATTCGCGCCCGGCTTTTCTCTGTACATCGTGCGCATCCATTACCGCCCTCGGGATGACAGAGGCGACGCCCGGTGGCACATTGCGCCGCAATGTTCGTCGATCGGATCAAAGTTCTAGCCAAAGCCGGTGATGGCGGGCGCGGGTGCGTGAGCTTTCGACGCGAGAAATATGTGCCGAAAGGCGGGCCTGATGGCGGCGACGGCGGCCGCGGTGGCGATATCATTCTGCGCGCTGACCCGCATACCGATCATCTCTCGAATTTGTATTACGAGCCCCTGATCAAGGCGAAGAGTGGGAGCCACGGCATGGGCAAGAAAATGCACGGCCGCGGCGCGGAGGATAAAATCGTTAACGTCCCAGTCGGCACCATTGTGTATCGCGCCCCCTATGAAGCGCCGCACGATCCCGCGGCGCTGGTCGACCCCGCACCGACACCGCGAGTTTCGGATTTGCGGGAACTGGAACTTGTGGCTGATCTCGCGGCGCCCGGACAGGAATTCGTTCTCTGCAAAGGCGGCAAGGGCGGGAAGGGGAATGTGCATTTCAAAAGTTCGCGGAATCGCGCGCCCATTCAATATACGGAAGGTGAAGAAGGCGAAGAGAGTCGCTTTTATCTCGAGCTGCGCACGATCGCAGATGCGGGACTTGTTGGTTATCCGAACGCTGGAAAATCGACGCTGCTCAGTCGCATCTCCTCCGCGCATCCCAAGATTGCATCGTATCCTTTCACGACTTTGCATCCATCCATCGGGGTTGTGGAACTCGGTGAATATCGACGAATCACCATCGCCGATATCCCCGGCTTGATCGAAGGTGCGCACAAGAATCTCGGTCTCGGTCACGATTTTTTGCGTCACATCACGCGTTGTCCGGTTTTAATGTTCGTGCTCGATATGGCGGGGAGCGAAGGACGCGACCCGGTGGAAGATTTACAATCGCTCCGACGCGAGTTGAATCTTTATGACGAAACGCTGTCGAAGCGGCCCTGGTTTGTCGTGGCGAACAAAATGGATCTCGCCGACGCGGATGAACATCTGAACGCGTTCCGCCAGCGCTTTCCCGACATTGAAGTGTTGCCGATGAGCGCGGATCGAGGCGAAGGAATCGCCGAGTTGCAAGAGCTTCTGAAACGGACTTTACCCGAATCGATATCAGTCGAGACCGTTCCTGTCGCAACGGGGTCCCTCGACTTCGCTCGCGATGACAATGTAGTTGTTCACGCCGAGCCCTAGTTGCGAAAGCTTTGGTTTTTTCGCACAAAAACTCGCTTGTCATCTGCGCGAAGTGCGCTTTCGTAATCGCGGCGCAAGCGTGCCTGTAGGTTGAGTGTTGCGGCTTCTCGCCGCGCCTCGTTGCGAGGATGGGACGCTGCCAATTTTATCGAATGCAGAACCGTTGTTTCCATCGCTCGTTGTTTACGCTGATCGCGGCCGCAGTCTTCGTGTGCAGCGCGATTTCGTCGCACGCTGCGGAAGCACCGAAAGTCGAGCACGAGGCCATTCCTTTAAAAGCCGGCGCACTTTATCACGTCGGCTTTTTCACGGTGACCAACTCCATGCTCGTGACATGGGTCGTTGCCGCCGGCATTATCATTTTCGCACAGGCCGCGACGCGGAACATCAAGCCCGTCCCAAGAGGCGCGCAGAACTTTTGGGAGTGGCTGGTCGAGAGCCTTTATAATTTGCTCGAAGGAATGCTCGGCAGCGAACTGGTGAAACGCACGTTCTGGTTTTTCGCGACGATCTTCATCTTTATCCTGGCGCTAAACTGGTTTGGACTGCTTCCCGGTGTCGGCACGATCGGTTGGGGGCATCACGATGCGACCACGGGCGCGTTCCATGTCGATATGCCGCTGCTGCGCGGCGCGAATGCCGATCTTAATCTTACGTTCGCGATGGCGAGTGTGTTCTTCGTTTGCTGGATCGTCTGGGCGATCCAGGCCAACGGCGTTGGCGGCGTCTTTCTGCATCTGTTCGCGCCGAAAGGTCACACCACCGGCATTCTCAAAGTGCTCATGGTCGTCATCTTCTTCGTCGTCGGCCTTTTGGAAGTTGTCTCGATCATGTTCCGTCCGATCTCGCTGAGCTTTCGATTATTCGGAAATATCTACGCGGGCGAAAACATGCTGGAAGCTATGTCCACGATGGTTCCCTCGCTGGGCTGGTTAATACCAATCCCATTCTACTTTCTGGAGCTGCTGGTCGGACTAGTGCAGGCGCTCGTTTTTATGCTGCTAACCGCAGTCTTCACTTTGCTCATCGCCAAACACGATTCCAGTCACGACGCAGTACATTAATAATTTCTGCGATCAGACCGTGGTCACCGCGGGGGTCGCTGACGAAAAAACAACAAAGGAAAATATGACACTACCAATACTTGCAGAGATCAGCGGCAGCATTCACGTCGGACTCGCAGCACTCGGCGCGGCCATCGGCGTAGGACTTATCGGTATGGGCGCGGCCTCCGCCGTCGGCCGTAATCCTGGCGCAGCGACGCCGATCCTGGTGCAGGCGATTCTCGCGATCGCGCTCGCCGAAGCGATCGTGTTCTACGCCTTGTTCCTCGTTCACTAAGCGATCGCACTGCAACCGCGTAACTCGCTGAGATGAATCTTCCCACGATGCTGGCAGCCGGCGGTATGGCCGACATGGCGCGCGATACCGCGCAGACATTCGGCTGGAATGTCGGGCTGTTCCTGTCGCAGGTAATCAGTTTCGTCATCGTTGCGCTGCTGCTGCGGCAATATGCCTACAAACCTATTCTCGCTGTCCTGGAACAACGCCGGCAGCAGATCGCCGAGGCGCAGTTAAATTCGGAGAAGATCAAGCAGCAGCTCGTGGAATCGGAGCAGCGTCATGCCGAGATTCTTTCCAAGGCCAATGCCGAAGCGCAGAAGATGATCGATGAAGCGCGCGAAAGCGCTGCGCACGTCGCCGAACGCAAACAGCAGGAAGCGATTGCGAACGCTGAGCAAATCATCGCCAAGGCGCACGAAGCCAGCACGATCGAGCGCGATAAGACGATGGCGGAATTGAAGCGCGAGATTGGCCGTCTGGTCGTGGATACCACCTCCAAGGTCACGGGCAAAGTCCTGACTCCTGAAGACCAGAAGCGTCTCCAGGACGAAGCGGCGCGACAGGTTGCGGCCTAACGAGAAACATGACGGGCGCAAAGGAAATCAAACGAACAGCGCGCGAGTTATTGCGCGCGAGCTTTACGGATGGACGTCTTGATAAGGAGCGCGTCGGATCGGTCGTAGACGCTTTGATTCAAAAAAGTCCCCGCAATTTTTACCGTATCCTGGATGCCTATAAACGCTTGCTTCGGCTGGAAGTGGAGAAACGTCATGCGCGCATCGAGAGCGCGGCGCCGCTCGATCAGCAGGCTACCTCGGCCATCGTGCTTAGCCTGGCGAAGAAATACGGCAATGACCTGACGACGGAATTTGTAGTTAACCCCGAACTGCTGGGCGGA
>JBBQHM010000159.1:0-4018 GCA_038323965.1 Chthoniobacterales bacterium
CGCTGGAATTTCGTAGTCCTGGCTGCCATCATCGCGCTGCTGCTGCCGATCTTCTGGAGCCGCATGGAATCAGTGGGCGCGGCCATGGATGAGGGGGCGATGCTCGTTTACCCGGAACTGATGCTGCACGGAAAGCTGCCCTATCGCGATTTCCAATCGGTCTATCCGCCGGGTAATCTTTATCTGCTGGCGGCGACGTATTCGTTTTTCGGCAGCAGCATTTACGTCGAGCGAATAGTCGGACTGGCGTACCGAATCGCGCTGATGGTCGGGATCTTCGGGATCGCGCATCGCTGGGGAACGGTCACCGCGGCGTTCTCGACCGCGATTACGGGCGCACTTCTAATTTGCAGCGACCTGCTCGCGGTGCCCTCCATTGCGGCAATTCCGTTCGCGCTGTTTTCGTTATGGGCGATCACATCCGACGCTTCGCGAACGCGCGCCCTGGTGGGTGGAATTTTGGCCGGTGTGGCACTCCTTTGCCGGATTGATTTTGCGCTGGCTGTTTCGGTCAGCGCGCTTCCGCTCTTCCTCGAATTGCCGCGTCGGCAGAAGATTCTTTATGTCGCGGGCGCGATGATCGCACTGAGCCCTTTCGTTTTTTTCGCCATCGTGATTGGGCCCGGGCGGCTGGCGGACGATCTTTTCTTCTATCCGGTTTTCCGTCTGAACCCCACTCGGCGGCTACCGCTCGCCACCGCCGACTTGGCATGCTGGCGCGCAATGGAGCTGCAAATCGTCAGCTGCGCACTCACGTTCATCGCTGCCGCGATCATGATCGTACGGGAACAAACGCGTGACCGCGGACGTTTGCTGCTCGCCATCGCGCTGCTTAGTGCCGGGACAATTCCGTATGCACTGCAACGCTTCGATTTCGCGCACGTGCTCTTTGCGTCATTTATTCCCATCGGCTTCGCGGTCGTCGGGATGGCGACGTTGCTGCAAACCGTCGGAGGCGAGACCTGGCAGAAGCGAATCGCACCTTTCGCGGCCGGTGCGGTGCTGATCGTCGCGGTTTGCCTCACTCTTCCGGCACTTCGGATTTATTTCGTGAAAATGGTCGCTGCGGGTTACGAAAACGGTCTTAAGAAAAAACGAGGCAATGTTCAGGATGGCGGCCTCGGTTTCCGTGTCGAACACAAGGGACGCGCGTTTTTTCTAGCGGACGAATTTACCGCGACGACGACCGGGCAAATTTTGAGCGAGCTCGAGAGGGTCTCGACTCCGGGCCAACGCCTCATCGTCGGTCCGGAAGATCTGCGGCGGACAAATTACAACGATACATTTGTTTACCATCTCATGCCGCAACTTGTCCCGGCCACCTATTTCCTCGAGATGAATCCGCGCTCGGCGAACGCGCCCAATTCGCGCCTCGCGGCGGATGTGGCAACTGCTGACTGGTTGCTGCTCAATCGCGCGTGGGATTACTGGCACGAGCCGAACGCGTCGCAGGAATACGGTTCGGATGAAGCGAACGAAATCGTCCGGCGCGACTTCGATGCCTGGGCGGAATCGGGCGGATACGTGCTGTATGCGAATCGACGAATCCGCGATCAATTGAAGCGTCCGGATGAATCGCGCGAGTAGGAGAAACGCGCTAATCTTACCGTCGTCAAAACGGGCCTATAGCTCAGCGGTTAGAGCAGGGGACTCATAATCCCTTGGTCCCAGGTTCGAATCCTGGTGGGCCCAGATCGTTTTCTATTCTCGTGCAGTAGATTTCGTTTTTAAGTGAGACGTGCGTCGCGCGCTCTTAATCCTTGCTGAGACGATCGTGATTATCGTCGCCACGCTCGTGCCACGCTGCGCGAATTGGAGCGACGTCTTCGTCGACCACAATATCTATTTTGCCGATGGCGACTGTTACGCGCGAATGACCCGGGCGCGTCTGATCTGGGAACACGCTGCGTTCGTTGTCCGACATCATGACTTTGAAAATTTCCCCCCTGGAATCAGTCCGCATACAACAGCTCCGCTTGATTATATCATTGTCAGTCTTGGCCTGGCGTTTCGGCTTTTCACGGCACGGGGTTTCGAGCTGGCGGGAGCGTTCGTGTCCCCCTTACTGGGAGTAGTAACCGCGATTTTTCTCTCGATTTGGATGCGCAATTCGAACATCCGCTTTCGTCTCGCCGCGATATTATTCTTCGCTCTCAGTCCGATTGTTGTGCACGCGACTGAACTCGGTCGCGCGGACCATCAGTCGCTCCTGGTGCTTCTGGTGAGCATCGCAATTTGCGCCGATCAGGCACTACGCACGCGCCCGAGCTCGCACTGGGACATCACGAGCGGCGCGGCGTGGGCAATCGCGATATGGGTTTCCGCCTACGAGCCCCTCATCCTCTTTGGCGTCTGCACAGCCGTTGATTTATTTCGTCGACAGCGCCTGGTTCGCTCGCGGTGGCGGTGGGGGATTTTTACGAGTGTTCTAGTCAGTGCCGCCATCGTCGAGCAGCGCTTTCCAATCTCTCCCATGCTGCGCGATCCAGCTTTGGCGCGGTGGTTGCTGGGTATTGGCGAGCTTCATTCGGTCCGAATTACTGACCCAATTTGGTTGCAGTGGTTCGGACTCATCCTCGTCGCCGCGCCCTTTCTGATTTGGTTCGGGCATTCGCCGCGCCGCCAGACAGAAGGGACACTCGTCGCAATTGGCGTGGTCACGTTTATTCTCACCCTCTGGCAGGCGCGCTGGGCCTATTTTTTCGCAATTGTCTTTGCGATGCTCCTGCCGGCCATGCTCTCCGTGTTCCGCCGCCGATGGATAGCCGTGGCGCTCTTCACTATTTCGCTCTACCCGCTCGCGGGAGCATGGGACGCGAAGCTTTGGCCCGGTGAGGTTGAATCCCAGCGTCGCGCGGAGCGGCAATCTGAAAACGTAAATTTGCGTGCGCTTGCCGCCGAGCTCCGCGCGATGGGCAACAGCGCTTTTATCGCGCCGTGGTGGCTTTCACCTGAAATCGCGTACTGGTCCCGGCAACCCGGGGTGAGTGGAAGCTCTCACGAAGCGCTCCCGGGTACGGTCGCAACGGCCGAGTTCTATTCTGCCACCAACGACTCGACCGCGCAGCGCATCGCCTCAGACCATCGGGCTCGCTTCGTAGTCAGTTATGACGCCGGACGAATAGGCGAAGATTCCGCGCGGATCTTAGGTCGCGCCGTCGAGAGGCCGACGCTGGCTGATTTGATGGAGCAGCAGCCATCCCGCGCGGCCTCGTTTCTGCGTCCGATTTATCAAAATCCAACCGCGAGGTTATTCACCGCCGGACTTTTTGACGAAAATCACTGATTTACATAGGGAAGAACGTTGACATGCGCCGAGTTACTCACAATAATGAGGCGTGTTGAAAAAATTCATCCCCCAAAAGCCGATGTCGTCGATCGGAGAAGGATCGCTCACAGCCGCTTCCGATGATAACAACCGCCCCGCGTATCGCGAGGAACCACGTCCACCATCACCACTCACCACTGATCAACCTAAGTATATGGCAGAACATTCCGGCAAAGACGTCCTCTCGAGCGACGTAGAAATCAAAGGTTCCATTAAATTTCAAAAGGAGCTCCTTATCGACGGCAAAGTCGAGGGTGAGATCAATTCCGACGGCGTTTTGACTATCGGCGAGAACGCTGACATCCGCGGCGAGATCAAGACCAAGTCAATCACCGTCTACGGACGGGTGCAGGGGAACATCACTGTGGCCGAGCGCTGCGAACTGAAATCGCGCTGCACGCTTCAGGGTGATCTAAAAGCGGCTCGCCTCGTTATCGAAGAGGGAGCTACTTTCAATGGTAAATCTGAAGTCGCCAGCGCAGGAGGTGCCTCCGGCGCGAATGGCGCGCAGGCATCCAAGTCTTCGCGACCTGAAGGTTCGAAGAGTGAAGAGAGTCCCGCTCCAGCGAGAACCGCCGCGTTCGGCGGTGCTCGCTAACGACTTCTAGCTTCGTCGACACGGATCAGTGGCAAAGCCGACACCTGCGAAGGCCAGCGCGGAATGTCCGCACTGCGGCTTCAAGCAGATGG
>JBBQHM010000160.1:0-3920 GCA_038323965.1 Chthoniobacterales bacterium
AATTCTCGATGTCGCGGCGCTTGGCATTGATACGTTTCTCACCGGCGAGGCCCCCCATTGGGCCGCGGTGGCGGCGCACGATTTAAAGATGAACCTCATCGTCGCTGGCCATTACGCGACTGAGACTTTCGGCGTCCGTGCCCTGGCCGCGAACCTGAGCGAGAAGTTCGGCGTGCCGCATGAATTCATCGATTGCCCGACAGGATTCTAATGGCCGCGCTTGAAAATCAGCGCGTGAGCACACGCGCGACCGGCATCGTCGGCATCGCGATTCTGTGCAGTCGCGTGCTCGGCCTTGTCCGCGAGATGGTCATTGCCTCGCTCTTTGGTGCATCGCGTAATATGGATGCGTTCCTGACCGCATTTCGCGCTCCGAACATGCTGCGGGATTTGTTTGCGGAAGGCGCGTTGTCGACGGCGTTCGTCACGACGTTCTCAAAACGTATCGCGCAGGAAGGCGACGAATCCGCATGGCGACTCGCGAGCAAGGTCGCGACTCTCACTTTGGTTTTCATGAGCGCAATGACGCTGCTCGGCATCTTCTTCGCGCCGGCGGTCATCGGCATTCTTGCACCCGGTTTTGCGCCGGAAAAAGCGGAGCTCACCATTCTGCTGACGCGGGTAATGTTCCCTTTCATTCTGCTCGTCTCCCTCGCCGCGCTGGCGATGGGGATGCTTAACGCCAAGAACGTTTTCGGCATGCCCGCGATGGCATCGACGTTTTTCAATGTTGGTTCGATCGTCGGCGGCGTCGCCTTCTGTTACTGGCTTGATCCGCAGACCGACTGGCGACATCCGCATTTTGGCGAGCGCGGACTGGTTGGCCTCGCCATTGGGACTCTGATCGGCGGTCTACTGCAGCTTATTGTGCAGTTTCCTTCGTTGTGGAAGGTCGGGTTTCGATTCCGACCCGACTTCCGTTGGCGCGACCACGGCGTTCGCAAAATTCTTCTCTTGATGGGGCCGGCGACGATCGCGGCCAGCGCGGTGCAGGTGAATGTCGCGGTGAATAGCGGCTTCGCGTCGGGGCTCGGAGACGGCCCGATGACCTGGCTCAACATTGCGTTTCGCTTGATGCAATTGCCGCTCGGTTTGTTTGGCGTAGCGGTCGCGACGGTTACGCTTCCGCTGGTCTCGCGCAGCGCCGCGCTCGGCAATAAAGCTGAGTTCCGCTCCGCACTCGCGCATTCGCTGCGACTCGTCATGCTGCTGACTATTCCCTCCGCGATCGGGTTAATTATCCTCGCCCGCCCGATCATCAGCCTGATCTATGAGCATGGACGTTTTACCGCGGACGCGACGCTCCATACCGCCGAAGCATTGCGATTTTACGCGATCGGCCTCGTCGGTTATTCCGCGGTCAAGGTTCTGGCGCCGGCGTTTTACGCACTTGATAAACGAAATTTGCCAATGCTGGTGAGCCTGCTTTCAATCGCGGTAAACTTCGCGCTGAACTGGTACTTCACTTACCACCGGCACTTCGGACACATCGGTCTCGCGCTCTCTACCAGCGTGGTTGCGATCACGAATTTTCTCCTGCTCTACGTCCTGATGCGAAGGCACACCGGCCGACTCGAGACCGGCGCGCTGATTACAACGCTGGTGAAATTGCTCGGCGCAGGAGTGGTGCTCGCGGCGATCTGTCTTCTCGCAAATCTGCTCGTCTTCGAGCCGCACCCGCAGATGCCGGTCTGGCAGAAAGCGGGGTCGGTCCTAGGCGTGACCGCTTTCGGCTGCGCTGCATTTTTTGCCACGGCCTATGCGCTTCGCGTTTCTGAATTGCAGGACGTCGCGGCGCTCGTCCGTCGTAAATTACGCCGTTAGCGCCTGGTCGAGGTCTTCGATCAAATCCTCGGCGTGCTCGAGGCCGACGGATAAACGCAATAGTCCCGGCGGGGTGCGAGGATCTTCACCTTTCACCGACGCGCGATGTTCGATAAGGCTCTCCACGCCACCCAGGCTGGTCGCACGCACAAAAAGTTTCGTGCGGGCCGCGACCTTAAGCGCCGCGTCGCGTCCGCCCTTTACCTCGAACGACATCATCCCGCCGAAAGCTGTCATCTGGGCGGCTGCGACATGATGCCCGGTATCATTCGTCAGGCCGGGATAATGCACCGCTCCGACTTTCTCATGCTCCTGCAAAAACTCGGCCAGCCTTGAAGCGTTCGCGCAATGCGCTCGCATTCGCCACGGGAGAGTTTGAATGCCGCGATGCACCAGCCAGCAATCGAAGGGTGAGGGGATCGCGCCGCCCGTCCCCTGGATGTTTTTGATTTTCTCGAAGAGTTCGTTCGACTCACGCGTGACCACGGCGCCGCCGGTGATGTCGGAATGACCGCCGAAATATTTGGTGGTGGAATGAACGACAAGGTCGACCCCTAAATCCAGCGGCCTTTGGATAATGGGCGACCAGGTGTTGTCGCAGACGCAAGTGGCGCCGGCGGCCCGGGCAAGTTCCGCCACTTTTCTGATGTCGGTTATTTTCAGCAGGGGATTCGACGGCGTCTCAATCCAGACCAGCTTTGCGGTGCGTTTTAGCGCGTTCCGCAGCTGCTCCAAATCCGTCATGTCGATAAAGTCGGCGTGGATACCCCAGCCGACGACAAGCTCACGCACCAGCTTCGTCAGGCCGTGATAGGTGTCCGCAGCGACTACGACGCGATCACCCGGACTGAGCGCTTGAAAGATCGCCAGCGACGCGGCGAGGCCTGAACTGAAGGCGGCCGCTTCGCCGCCCCCTTCCACCGCTGCGATCGCAATCTCAAGTGCAACGCGATTCGGATTACTGCTGCGCGAATACACGTATCCGTGCGGATAATCGCCATCTGCGCCCCGTTCGAAGGTCGTGGAAAGATGAATCGGGGCGGCAACGGCACCGGTAGCGGGATCGGATTTACGTCCGGCATGAACTGCGAGCGTTTCAATTCTCATGAGGTGGTCCTAAACTTATGGGGCAAGAGGAACATACGCTTTGCATTTGACGGAGCGAAATAGCAGCGCAAATACCTAGCTCTCGCGCACCGCGCGCCCTCTCCGATATGGAACTTAAGTCTGAGCTAAACATTTACGACGATCCGACGTTTCGCATGGCGAGCGAACAGTTCGACGTCATCGCTGAATACCTGAACATCGATCCGAATGATCGCGATCGGTTGAAGCTGCCTAAAAGATCGATCGCCGTCACGCTCCCGGTGCACATGGACGACGGCAGCACGCAGACCTTCCAGGGTTATCGCGTCCAGCATCACCTCACGCTCGGGCCCACCAAGGGCGGCACGCGTTTTTCACCGGACCTCACCATGGGCGAGACGGCTGCACTGGCGATGTGGATGAGCTGGAAATGCGCTCTCGCGAATCTTCCGTATGGCGGCGCCAAGGGCGGGATCATGTGCGATCCCACGAAACTTTCGCGCAAGGAACTCGAGGCGCTCTCGCGCCGCTACATGCAGGAGATGATCCCGTTCGTCGGTCCGCATACCGACATTATGGGCCCGGACATGGGGACGAACGAGCAGGTCATGGGATGGTTCATGGACACTTACTCTGTCTACCAGGGTTACTGCGTGAACGAGATCGTAACCGGCAAGCCGGTCT
This sequence comes from Chthoniobacterales bacterium, assembly GCA_038323965.1. Taxonomy (GTDB): domain Bacteria; phylum Verrucomicrobiota; class Verrucomicrobiia; order Chthoniobacterales; family UBA10450; genus JBBQHM01. The sequence goes on from JBBQHM010000160.1 coordinate 3,595, forward strand.
CGATCGGCGGCACCGAAGGCCGGCGCGAAGCGACGGGACGTGGTGTCATTTATCTCGTCGAGCGCGCGATGGACATGCTGAAAATGGATGGACCAAAATCCACCGCCATTGTCCAGGGATTCGGAAATGTCGGTTCGGTCGCAGCGTTGTCGCTGGCGCTGAAAAATGGCGTAAAAATTCTTGGAATCAGCGACGCGACCTGCGCGATCTTTAATCCGAAGGGCATCGACGTGAAAGCGGCGGAGCAGCACGTGATCAAACACGGGAACCTGAAGACGTTTGACCAGGGCGACCGCATCGATCCTAACGAAATGCTCGAGCAGAAG
>JBBQHM010000161.1:0-3919 GCA_038323965.1 Chthoniobacterales bacterium
AGTGGATGCGAACCAGGGCTACGTGCCCGAAACGCTCGCGCGCCTGCTTCCTGTTTTAGTCGACACGCGCGTCGCGCTGCTCGAGCAACCATGCGCGCGCGGACGCGAATCGGATCTCGACGGGGTGGATCACACGATCCCGATCGCCGCCGATGAAAGCGTGCAATCGCTCGCTGAACTCGAAGCCGCCGTCGGTCGCTTCGACGTCATTAATATCAAGCTCGATAAGTGCGGTGGCCTGACTGAAGGCTTGCTGATTGGTGCCCGCGCCCGCTCGCTCGGCATGAAGGTCATGGTCGGAAACATGATCGGCACTAGCCTCGCAATGGCACCGGCGTTCGTGCTCGGGCAACAATGCGATGTCGTCGATCTCGACGGCCCGATATTCTTGGAACGCGATCGGAGCCCGGGTGTGGTTTACGAAAATGGGCTTGTGCGATCCGGCGACGAAGTCTGGGGTTCGGGCCGCGCCCAGTCCGCGTGAATGCGCCCGAATCGAAGACGTGGTTTGGTCAGCCGCGCGGGCTGACGATCCTCTGCCTGACCGAGATGTGGGAGATGTTCTCCTACTACGGCATGCGCACGCTGCTGGTCTATTACATGACCAAGCAACTGCTCTTCACGCAGGAGAAGTCTTCCTTCATCTACGGCAGCTACACCGCGATGGCATATTTGACGCCAATTTTGGGCGGCATCATCGCGGATCGCTGGCTGGGTAAACGTCGAGCCGTCATCATCGGCGCGAGCGCCATGGCGGTGGGTCATTTCCTCATGACGTTCGAGCCGTTGTTCTATTTCGCGCTCGCGACGATCGCGCTGGGTAACGGCTTGTTTTTGCCCAGCTTGCCCAGCCAGATCGATGGGCTCTATCATGCGGGCGACTCGCGGCGTCTGCGCGCGTATAACGTCTATTACGTCGGCTTGAATATCGGCGGCTTTATTGCGCCGCTCATCTGTGGGACGCTCGGTGAACTCTACGGCTGGCACTGGGGGTTCGGGGCCGCGGGCGTAGGGATGTTGGCCGGGCTCCTGATCTACCTCATCGGACAACGCTATTTGCCGGCAAGCGGGGCAGCCCAGGGGAAAGAGTCGAGATCGTCCAACGCGCAAAGCGGCGAGAGCTACGCCAAGCTGTGGCTGCTGCTGCTGGGAATTGGGATCGCAGCTACTATCTTTCGCGGCGCTTACGAGCAGGTCGGTAATACCATCCCGCTCTGGACGGATAGCAACGTCAACCGCGCCGTCAGCGGATTCGTCATTCCGATGACGTGGTTCCAGTCGCTGAATCCGTTGCTCGTCATCACGCTCACGCCGCCGCTGCTCTGGTATTGGCGCAGGCGTGCTGACGCTGGGCGGGAGACTTCGGCGGCGCGCAAGATGGCAATCGGCGCCCTCATCGTCGCCTCCTCCTACCTGATGCTCGCGGTTGTTTCGACTGCCGCCGCGCCAGGCCGCGCGAGTTGGCCCTGGCTTGTCTTATTCTTTGTAATTCTGACGCTGGGCGAGCTCTACATTCTGCCGACGGGCCTTGGTTTGTTTGCGCGTCTCGCGCCGCCTCAGATGCGGGCGACGACGCTCGCGGCTTGGTTTCTCGCGGTGTTCGGTGGCAGCATGCTGGCGGGTCTGGTCGGTACACTTTGGAGTCGCGCCAGTCACAGCGGTTTCTTTCTTGTCCTGACGGCGCTCGCGATGATCGCGGCCGCTCTGCTTTGGCTGCTCGATCGCCCGGTTCAGCGCCATGAATCCCGGTCTGCGAGGCCGCTGGGCGCCTAAAAACATCGCCAAAGAAAATTCTCTAATTAGATTGACGATTCTCCATTCAGGATCAATAACCGCGTATTGGACAACCCATTTTGCCTGGCGCAGACGCCGATAATCCCATGAAAATACCGAAATCTGTCAGCTTCATTCAATCCCGAGCCTTCTCGTTGACGATCTTGGCGGCCTTGTCGCTGTTGTCAGCGCGCCTTGCCATTGCTCAGAACGCGGCGACGCCACCGGCGCCCACGCCGAGTCCCGTCCCTGCGAACACTCGCCAAGCCGCAGGTGAAGCCACGGCGGAGCCAGTGATAGTCACCGCGAACAAGCGCGAAGAAGATGTTCGCGAGGTGCCGGCGTCTATCACTGCGTTCGATGACGTGGAACTGGAGAATCTACACGCGACTGATCTGGCCGATTACGCGGCCTACATCCCGAACCTGCAAGTTAACTCGATCGGCGCGCCCGGGAGAACTACGATCGCCTTGCGCGGTATCACGACGCTTTCGAGCGGCAGCACTGTGGGCACTTACATCGACGAGACTCCCGTCGGTTCGAGCGGTCTCTATCAGATTGCCAACTTCTTCCAACTGGACCTGCTGCCTTACGATATTCGCCGCGTCGAAGTTTTGCGCGGACCGCAGGGCACGCTCTACGGTGCCAACTCAATCGGCGGGTTGATCAAGTATGTCACGCTGGATCCGTCGCTGGGGGACCGCGAATTTCACGTCGGTGGAGGTTTGAGCGTGACTGAGAACGCGGGCGATCCCGGTTGGGATGTGCACGCGGTCGCTAACGTGCCTTTGGTGCAGGACCACCTCGGGCTGCGCGTGAGCTATGCCCGTAACGATCTCGCCGGCTTCATCGACAATGTCGCGAATGGTGAGCAGGGTATTAACCACGCCACCCAAGAGACGGGTCATATCGCCCTTTTGTGGAAACCAATTGAGGCGATTACCGTCCGGCTCAGTGCTTTCGGCCAGAGGATCGACAGCGACAACAACGCCGTCGTCCGACTCGATCCGGTCACTGAGCGTCCGGTTTTCGGTGACTTGAAAAATAGCGTCGACGTCAACGAGCCGTATAAGAAAGAGATCGGTCTCATCTCCTTGACGGTGGATTGGGATCTGGGCTGGGCCACTATCACGTCCGCCAGCTCATACTCGGACATCACCACCAAAAACCGTAACGACGTGACACTGTCTTTCGGCCAGGTGCCGGTGCTCTTCAAAGCGGGGCCCGCAGGGCTTTCGGGTTTCGACCAGGGACTGACCTTGCAAAAGTTCACTCAGGAACTTCGCCTGACATCCAGGGCAGACGGCTCGTTCCTGTGGCAACTCGGGGCCTTCTACACCTATGAGGATGCAAACCAGACTCAGTTCGCATTCCTGAATCAACTGGACGGCACGCCATATCCTGGTCTGGCCCTTTTAGCCGATATATCTCTTCCGACCACCTACGAAGAAGAAGCAGTTTTCGCGAATGCCACCTATAAGTTCACCCACTGGTTCAGCTTAGGCGCCGGACTGCGCTATTCGCGGAATGACCAAACGTACTCCCAAAACTTCAATGGCGGGGCGCTTATCCCCCCCGGCAAGACTCCAGGCACTTCGTCGGAAGACGTCGTCAATTTCCTGGTCACGCCGCAGTTTCAATTATGGAAGGACGGTCTTCTCTACGCGCGGATCGCGACTGGCTATCAGCCCGGCGGCCCAATCGTCGCCCTCCCGGGCGTCCCGCCTGCGGTCGCATCGTCTTCCCTCCTCAGTTACGAAGCCGGACTGAAATCTGATTTCGTCGACCATAAGATTATATTCGACATCACAGGATATCACCTTGAGTGGACCGACATTCAGATTCCCGGCGTGGTCAACAATATCGGAGTGCTGCTTAATGGTGGTCAAGTGACCAGCAATGGCGTGGAGTTGTCGCTTACCTTCCGGCCGATCACCGGGCTGCAAATTGGTCTAAACGGCTCTTATACAGACTCGACCTTCGATACGGACGTCCCCAGTCTCAGCGCAAAAGCTGGTGACCGTCTGCCGAACATCCCGCAATGGCAGGGGTCGATCACGGTTGATTATTACACGCCGCTCTGGGGAGCGCACAGTCAACCGATCGCCACTGATGGTAAAGATGGGAAAACGACAATGGTGGCGGG
>JBBQHM010000162.1:0-3869 GCA_038323965.1 Chthoniobacterales bacterium
GCGTGATTTCGTCCTGGATCGCGAAGATATCAGTGAGCTCACGATCGAAGCGTTCAGCCCAGATATGGCCGCCATCGCCGCAGTTGATCAGCTGTCCCGTCACACGAACGCGGGAGCCAGCCTTTCGCACGCTGCCTTCCAATACGTACCGCACGCCAAGCTCGTGCCCGACTTGTTGCACCTTCACCGGCTTGCCTTTGTAGGTAAACGCAGTGTGACGGGCGACGACGAACAAGCCGGATACCTTCCACAAATCAGTGATTATGTCCTCGGTAATGCCGTCGCTGAAATATTCCTGCTCGGGATCTCCGCTCATGTTGGTGAATGGCAGGACGACAATCGAGGGGCGGTCATCCCGCTTTTTTTGCGGGTTCGAAGCGACAGACTCTTCAAGAGCGACGCTGTAAACGTGGACTGTTTTCTCGATGTTCTTTAGTTGCTGTTCGCCTAAATCCTCAAAAGTGAGATCGAGGCGGTTGCCGACGTGATCGCGGACGGAGCCTGAGATCGCGATGCCGCCTGGCTTCGCGATGCTTTCCAACCGTGCCGCCACATTGACGCCGTCACCGAAGATATCGTCGCCTTCGACGATCACATCGCCCAAGTTCACGCCAATGCGTAATTCCAAGCAACGCTCGCTCGGAAGCTCGGCATTGCGATCACGCATGCCGCGCTGAACTGCCGCCGCGCATGCTACCGCGCTCACCACGCTGGGAAATTCCACCAGCATTCCGTCGCCCGTGAGTTTGACGACCCGCCCCTCATGCTCGGCGATTCTAACGTTGATAATATCTGTGCGAACGGCCTTCAGCGCGGCGAGCGTGCCAGCCTCATCAGCGCCCATCATCCGGCTATAGCCGACTACGTCAGCTGCGAAGATGGCGGTTAGGCGGCGTTCCATCGCAGCATTACGATTCCGTCACCATTCGATGACCGCACTCGCCCACGTTAGCCCGCCGCCGAAGACGACCATCAGGACGTAATCGCCGGGCTTGATGCGGCCGGTACGATTCGCCTCGTCGAGCGCGATCGCGACGGCCGCCGCGCTGGTGTTGCCGTACTTGTCGAGGTTCACAAAGATTTTCTCGTGCGGGATCTTTAGCCGGTCCGCGATTGCTTCGATGATGCGCAGGTTCGCCTGGTGCGGGATGACGCAGGCGATGTCCTCCATCGCCAAGCCTGCGCCCTCGAGCGCGGATTTCGCGGCGCTCATCATCGCGGTGACCGCTTGCTTATAGACTTCGCGACCGTGCATGTGGATCGTCGCGAGCTGTTGGTCCGCGTTCTCCTTTGTGATCGGACACTTCGAGCCGCCGCCCGGCATGTAGAGAATGTCGGTATACCTGCCGTCGCTGCCCATTTGCGTACTGATGAGGCCGTGGGTCCCGCCGCGGTGTCGCAGAATCGCGGCGCCCGCGCCATCGCCAAAAAGCACGCAGCTATTTCGGTCGCTCCAGTTGGTGATGGACGACAATTTCTCCGCGCCAATTACGAGGATCGTATTCATCGCGTGCGTCTTGATGAATTGCTCGGCGATCTGGACCGCCACGAGGAATCCTGCGCACGCTGCCGAGATATCGAGGCACGCAGCTTTCGTCGCTCCGATTTTTGTCTGTACAAAGCAGGCGGTGGCAGGAAAAAGCATATCGGGGGTCGCGGTCGCCACGATGATCATGTCGATCTCTTCCGGCGTAATCCCGGCCTGTGCGATCGCGTTGCGCGCTGCGTTCGCCGCCATGTCGCTCACGAGTTCGTCTTTGGCCGCGATGCGACGTTCCTTAATGCCGGTCCGCGTCGTGATCCACTCGTCGGACGTATCGACCATTTTCGACAACTCTTCGTTCGTCATCACGCGTTCCGGCGCGTAACTGCCGGTGCCGATAATTGAAACCGTGCGCGGCTCTTTAGCTGACGGAGGTTTCGAGCGTGGCTGTCGTTTCATTGTAACGGCGCATTTCCGCGACGATATGCGGGTTGACCTGGTGTTCAATGGACTCGGCGGCAACGCGCAAAGCATTCTTGATTGCGAGCGGCGTGCTGGCGCCGTGCGCGATAATGCAAATTCCATTCACGCCGAGGAGCGGCATGCCGCCGTACTCTTCGTAGTTCGTTTTTTCTTTGATCGCACGAAATGCGCCCTGCGCGAGGTAGGCACCAGACATGCGAATGGGAGATTTTTTCAACTCGTGCTTCAACCATTTAAAGATCGCGCTGGCTAACGATTCGCAGGTTTTCAACAATACATTTCCGACAAAGCCATCGACCACGACGACCTCAACCGGATGTTCGAAAAGATCATGTCCCTCGACATTGCCGCGAAAGTTTAGCGCAGATTTTTTCAGCATCTTGAACGCTTCCTTCGTGAGGTCGGTTCCCTTCACATCCTCGTCGCCGATCGACATCAAGCCAACGCTGGGATTTGGAAAACCGAGAACGTGTTTCGAATAGACCGCGCCCATGACTCCGAATTGGAGGAGATGCTCGGGGTCACAACTCGTGTTGGCGCCGGCGTCGATGAGAACGAACAAATTAGTCTCGGTCGGAATTAATGCGGCGATACCCGGGCGATCGATTCCCTCGAGCGTGCGGAGCTTAATTGTTGAAGCCGCCACGGCCGCACCGGTGTGACCTGCACTGACGACCGCGTCCGCGCGTCCCTCCTTCACGAGATCGACTGCACGGCTGATCGAGGAATCTTTTTTACGACGGACGGCGTCGACTGCCTTGTCCGACATTTCGACGACCTGCGTTGAATGGACGATCTCAATGCGCGGATCGTCGTGCTTGAGCTTCTTGAGCTCAGTTTGAATTTGTGGTGTATCGCCGACCAGGAACAGCTTTTCGATGTGCGGATACTCGCGGAGCGCCATGACGGCGCCGCCGACAAGGTTCGGCGGACCGAAGTCACCGCCCATGGCGTCGAGAGCGATTTTCATCGGAGCGGAAACTCTGCGGATGTTAGACGTGGAAAGCAAGACACTAGGCGCCGCGGGAGTCTGTCATCCTGAGCGGAGCGCAGCGAAGTCGAAGGACGTCTCAGTCGGTCACGCGTTATGCGAATCCGGGAAACGTCGACCGGCTGCGGGGTCCCCATTCGACTCGGCTTCGCCTCGCTCAGGGCAGGCTCTCAACTTCGCTCGGGATGACAGAACAGGCAAAGCGACGCTTTCGCTAGGAATGACAATCGCCCGCGCGGCGGTGCGAGCGCGGAACGTTCGCGTTAAGCCCCGACAGTAAGAACCTGACGGCCTTTGTAATAACCGCAGCTCGCACACGCGGTATGCGACGCCACCGTGCTGCCGCATTGCGTGCATTTGTTCATCTGCGGCGGGCGCCAGCGATGCGACGCCTTGCGCGTGCGCAGGCGCATCTTCGAAGTTTTGCGTTTTGGAACTCCCATGCGAGCCGCCTACGAAAGCAGGAAATCGCGAAAAGACAAATTTTTGAGATCAATTGTCATCCCGAGCGAAGCCGAGGGACCCCGTCGAGGCAGTTGCAGCTAACGTCACGGGGTCCCTCGACTCCGCTCGGGATGACCTATTCCGGCAGCTTCAGCTTATTCAGCGCGCTCCAAGCCGCTTCGCGTTTTGCCTTGGCCACGGTGCGCTCCGCATCCGAGTCGACCTTGGCATCGCTTGCCTCGCACACCAGACCCCCGTGCCGATCGCAGCGCGGATACGGCGGCAGATTCAAGAGAAGATCCTCCCGCGCGAAAGGCGTGAGATCGACCAGCTCAGGTCCACTCAAATCGGTATGGATCGCGAAATCCTCCACTCGAATGTCGTGCCCAAACTGGCGCAGACAGGCCACGCATTCGACCTCCACTTTTTGCGAAATCAATCCGCTTGCCCACAGCGCGCCTTCGGATG
>JBBQHM010000163.1:0-3869 GCA_038323965.1 Chthoniobacterales bacterium
ATTCATCCCGGGCCCGACGGATCATTGCGCCTGCGCCGAATGTCGATTCATGAAAATGAACACGCTGGAAAAGGCGTTTAATGCGCTCCGCGATCTCAAGCCGGAAATCATTCTGCCCGAAGCGCTGCGCCAGCGGGCCGAGGCGCCGATTCTGCGAATGCTCGAGCTGAGCCGGTGAAGCACGCAATTAGATTTGTTTTTGCGAGGCGCAGTTCCTAACGTCTGCCGCGATGCAACGCCAAACGCTCTGGGCCATCGCGGTCGTGCTGCTCCTGGGCATCGTGCTCGCCCGCGAACCGCGTTTTAAAATCGCCGAGCAGAATTTCCTGCACTGGCTTCTGGTGAATTCCACCCCGCATGGCGAAGTCCCGCTCGTGGTGATGGAAATTGGCGCCGATAAACTGGAGAAGCCGGGCGAGTCGCAGAACGCTTCCGACGCATTCGTGCGTGGAACTCCAAGTTCAATTTCGCCGCTCGAGTTCGCGCTGTTTCTGCAATCGATCCTCGATTACAACCCTCCGCTGCTAGCCTTCGAGAGCATCCTGCGCTGGCGCGATCGCGACAAGGACCAGGAGCAGGTGTTCCTCGACCAGGCGATGCGTGCGCCGCGGTTGTTGCTCGCGACGGAATTGACGGCAACGCCCGAGCCGGACGCACCGATGCCGGAGTTCTCGACCTTCACCAAAGTGTCGGGCAAGCGCGGCGCGCTCGCAGAATTCTCGGGAGTGCTCCGGCAGCCGAGCGAGGATTTGCGCCTCATCTCGACCCCGGGGTTCATCAATCTCCCTGATGAAGTGACCGAAGACATTCGCGTTCCGCTGCTCTTTCAATTCCGCGGCGAAGTCATTCCGTCTTTCCCGTTGCAGGCCATTATGATCTGGCTGCGCGTGAATCCCAGTGAAGTAAAAATCGAACTTGGTTCTTACATCGAGCTGCCGAAAAATCGGCGGATTCCAATTGCGCGCGACGGTTCGCTGCTGATCAATCCCAACGCCGCCAAGCTCGCTCGTCGCTACGGGATGAACGAATTTCTCTACAACGTGCAGCAGCACGACAAATCGCTCGAACGCCTGCGTAACAGTATCATCCTGACGCGCACGCCTTCGAATCCGCTCGCGCCGCCGGACGTTTATGCCGCCACGATCGCGACGCTGCTTTCCGATCGATACGTCCATCGCGTGAGTCACCTTTTCGATTTCTTCATCATCGTGCTCATCTTCGCCGGGAGTCTTTGGACCAGGCGCTTCGCGAAATTTGATATCGTCCTGATTGCGATCGCGTTTTCCGCCGCCTATTGCCTCATCGCGCTCACCGTGATGTCGCGCGCGAATCTATGGTTGCCGGGCGTTCTGCCCCTGACTGTTGTCTGGCTGTTGGTTCTCGCTGCCCTCGTGCGGCGCCGGCCGGAAAATGTGGCGCGTCGCGCGGAGATCATGGCCTCGCCGCCGGCGCCCTAAAAATTTCGCGCCGTTGCTCGTCACGGAAGTCCGAAGTGAAATTCATTAACCTGACGCGCCACACCGAGATTGGCGCGAATTCGTATTTCATCGAAGCGGGTGGGCATCGGCTCGTGCTCGATAGCGGGATGCACCCGAAACAGGAAGGTGATGGGGCGCTGCCAAATTTCGCGGCGATCGCTGAGTACGATCCTGAGTTGATCCTGATCTCGCACGCGCACCAGGATCACATCGGCACGCTGCCGGTGTTGATGCGGCGACATCCGGAAGCGCGCGTCTACATGACGGAAACCACGGGTGCGATCGGGAGCGCGTTACTGCATAACTCGGTGAATGTGATGACGCGGCAGCGCGAAGAAATTGGCGCCACTCACTATCCACTCTTCACGCATCGCGAAGCGGATCGCGCGACGGACCGGTGGAATTTCTGCAAGTATCGACAGCGCTACAGTGCCGGCGGCGAACGTCTCGGCGCGCGCGGCGATGATGCATTGACCTTTGAATTTTGGGACGCCGGTCACGTGCTTGGCTCTACCGGCATCCTCCTTCGCGCCGAGGGGCGATCGATTTTCTACACGGCCGATGTGAACTTTGACGATCAGACGATTACCGAGCGCGCCACCTTCCCGGAATCTGGCATCGACGTCCTCATCATGGAATGCACCCGCGGCGCTAGCCCGACGCCGGCGGGCTGGTCGCGTGCGGGCGAAGAGAAACGTTTAGCCGAGAGTATCGTGCGGGCATTCGATCGCGGAGGCTGCGTGCTGATCCCTGTTTTCGCGCTCGGGAAAACGCAGGAGTTGCTCGCGATGATCTATAAATGGAAATCCGACAAGGTGATTCCCGATTGCCCCGTCTACATCGGAGGATTGAGCGCGAAGATGACCGACATCTACGATCGCTTCGCGCATGGGACGCGCCGGCAAATGTCGCGGCTCCAACTCAGGCAGGACGTCGCGCCCTTCGTCTTGAATGGCGAAACGATCCGCGATGCACCAGCGCGTCCGCGCAGGATTTACGCGCTCTCCAGCGGCATGATGACGGAGAAGACCTTGTCGAACACCTTCGCCCGTCGCGTCCTCGAGCAACCGGAGCATTCTGTTTTCTTTGTGGGCTACGCCGACCCGGAATCGCCGGGCGGAAAATTACGCGCTGCCAAGATCGGCGATGAAATCCAGCTCGACGAGGAGCAGCCAGCCCAACGCGTCCAATGCAATATCGAGCAATTTCAATTCAGCGCGCATGCCTCCCGCGAATCGCTGATCGATTATGCGAGAAAGCTGGCACCGAAAAAAGTCCTGCTGGTCCACGGTGATCCTTCAGCCGTGGAATGGATGCGCGCACAAATTAGCGCCGCCTTGCCGGGTTCCGAGGTGATTGTGCCGCCGCCCGGCGTCGAACTCGCGCTATAGTAAGATCGAATGAAGATCGCCTCCTGGAATATCAACTCGCTGCGGAAGCGCCAGGACCGATTGATCGCGTGGCTCGCCGCTTTCGAGCCGGACGTCGTCTGTCTGCAGGAGACGAAATGTACCGACGATCAATTTCCCACCCTTGCCTTGGAATCAGCGGGATACTACGCGTCATTTCACGGGCAGAAGTCGTATAACGGCGTCGCCATTATTTCGAAGGTGCGTCCCTCCGAAGTGCAGACTTCGTTATGCGATGAAGTAGAGGACCCACAGGCGCGAGTGATTGCCGCGACCGTGGGCGACGTTCGCGTCTTCTGCATCTACGCACCCAATGGCCAGGCCGTCGGTTCCCCGGCATTCAAATACAAACTCGAGTGGTATCGGCGGCTGCAAACCTGCGTTGCCCAAGCAGCGCCGGCGCGGAACAACGTCGTCGTTTGCGGTGATTTCAATGTCGCTCCGGAAGACATCGATACCCATGACGCCGATCTCTGGCGGGGCGCAATCATGTGTTCGGAGGAGGAGCGGAGCGCGTTTCAAACGCTCTGCGGCAGCGGCTTTCGCGACACTTTGCGGCTGCACCATCCCGAACCCGGACTCTACAGCTGGTGGGATTATCGGATGCTCGGCTTTCCTAAAAATCTCGGACTGCGAATCGATGCGATTCTTGCCAGCAAACCCCTCGCCGCAAAATGCACGGCCGCTGGCATCGAGCGCGAAACGCGTAAAGGCAAAGAACCGTCGGATCACGCCGCCGTCTGGGCGCAGTTCTCCCTGTGAGAAGCGGGCTTCGAGTCGCGAATCCGCCGCTCAAGCCGCTGATGATTTGGGATGGCGACTGCGATTTCTGTCGTCATTGGATTGAACGCTGGCGCGTGGAAACGCGCGGGACCGTTGAGTACGCGACGTCACAATCTGTCGCCGATCAATTTCCGGAAATCCCCGGCGAAGTGTTTCAGCGCGCTGTCGTCCTGGTCGATCCAGATGGGCGCGTGAGTAT
>JBBQHM010000164.1:0-3799 GCA_038323965.1 Chthoniobacterales bacterium
AATACGATGAGCAAACCATCCGTTCCCGACCACGTCGCCGGCACCCCGAAAGGCGAAGAACAAGCGCTGCACGGCCGCGAAGCCGGCCGCGATCCCAATCGCAAAGATTACCGTAGCGCGCGCGATTCGACCGGCATCAACGCCGCAGCCCGCGGCCCCATCCTTCCGAGCATCATGCCGGAAATGCCGCCAGCCTGAAACTCGGATTATAGACGACCCGATCTTCGGATGCCTCCCCGGTCTTCGTTCGCTACCCTGCGTCGGTTTGCCGGCAGCCAGCCTAATGGCGCGGCGCCGTCGCCGGTCGCGAGCGCACCGGAGGAATTTTGCGAATTGTGCGGCCTCAAGTTGCTGGCTGAGCATCGACACATGCTCGAAAGCGCGTCGCGCAAAATCGCCTGCTCGTGCGATGCCTGCACGCTGACCTTCGTCCCCGTCGTCGAAGGACGTTTCAAGGTCATCCCGCGCGATCCGCGGGCGTTGCCGGATTTCAAAATGAGCGACGCGGAATGGGAAAGCCTGTCGCTGCCAATCGGACTCGCCTTTTTTTTCTACAACACGCCCGGACAAAAAATGGTGGCGATGTATCCGAGCCCGGCGGGTGCGACGGAATCGCTGTTGCCGCTGACGGCGTGGGAAAATCTCGTCGCCAACAATCCGCAGCTGAAGGATCTCGAGGCCGATGTCGAAGCGCTGCTGATCAATCGCGTGAAAGAAAAACGCGAGAATTTCATCGTGCCGATCGACAAATGCTTCGAACTCGTCGGCACCATTCGCCTGCATTGGAAAGGCTTTTCGGGCGGCGAAGACGTCTGGCGCGAGATCGATAAATTCTTTGCGGCGCTGCACGAGCACGCGCGTTAGCCGACCCGATCATGCCCGATCTCGGCTTCAACGTTATCAGTGTCGAGCCGGCGCATCGCGGTCTCACGCCGTTGTTGCATTTCAAACTCGCGATCACGAACACGCCGCCGACGGAATCGATCCAGAGCATCATGTTGCAGGCGCAGATTCAGCTCGCCTGCCCGCAGCGCGCCTACTCCGGCATGGAGAAGGAGAAACTGATCGAGCTGTTTGGCACTCCCGACCAATGGGGTAGCACACTGCGCAATAGGCTTTGGACGCACGCGAGCACGGTCGTGCGCACGTTCAGCGACCGCAGCGAGGCGATCCTGCCGGTGCCGTGCACGTTTGATTTGAATGTCGCGACGGCAAAGTATTTCTACGCGCTCGAAGGCGGCGAAGTTCCGCTGCTTTTTCTTTTTAGCGGCACGATCTTCTACACCGGCGACGACGGCCGCCTGCAGGTCAGCCAGGTTTCGTGGAATAGCGAGTGCGCCTATCGCATTCCGATCACGCAATGGCAGGAGCTGATGGATTATCATTATCCAAATTCGGCGTGGATCTCGCTCGATCGCGAGACGTTCGACCGCCTCTACGAATTCAAGCGCGGCGCCAACGTGACGTCGTGGGAAGGCGCGATCGGGCGCCTGCTGGATTCGCAACCAAAAGCGCCGACCGCATGAACCGCGAGATCGTCGATAAGGTGGTGAACGCGGTTCTTTACGAGGGCTACATTCTCTATCCTTATCGCGCGTCCTCGGCGAAAAATCGGCAGCGTTTCACTTTCGGCCGCGTGTATCCGGAGATGTACGCGAACGCGCAAGGCGGTCGCGAACCGTGCCGCATGCAGACGCAGTGTTTGCTGGAGAACGAATCGAAGGATGCGGTCGCGCACGTGGAAGTCCGTTTCCTGCACGCGACCGCGCGCAAAGTCGGCCGTCTCCCGTCGTTAGCCGACACGATCACCGACGATGCGGATTTGGAATTCGTACCGGAAGTGCGCGTCGGCGAGAAACGTTACGCCGCCTGGCACGAAGCGGTGGAGCGCGTGCTCACATTGCCACCAATCTCGTTGCGAACGCCACTGGAGCAGACGCACGACTTTCATTTCGAAGCGTCGCGCGCGATCGAGCCGATTCGCGACGATGCCGGAAAAATCGTCGCCGCATTCGTGCGTGAGCAGGAGGAATTGCGCGGTCGCATCGAGATCGTGACGGAACCCATCGATGACGCTGTCATGAAAATGGCGGTGCGCATTCTCAATCATTCCGCCGTGCCGGAGGCGGAGCTGGACGATCAGAATCGCATCGTCATGCGTGTGTTTGCGTCCGCGCACACACTGATTTGGATCGAAGGCGGCAAATGTCTTTCCTTGCTCGATCCGCCGGGCGCGTATCTCGAGGCAGCGCGCTCCTGCAAGAACACCGGCACGTGGCCGGTGCTGGTAGGCGACGAGACGAAGCACGAAAACGACGCGATTCTCTCGTCGCCGATTATTCTCTACGATTACCCGAAAATCGCGCCGGAAAGCGCTGGCAATTTATATGACGGGCTCGAGATCGATGAAATTCTGACGTTGCGCATCCAGACGATGACCGATGAGGAGAAGGCGGAAATGCGCGCCATCGACGATCACGCGCGGCGCATTCTCGAACGCACCGAACTGATGCCGAACGATCAGATGCTGCAAATGCATGGAGTGATGCGCGATGCGCGCGCGCCCAGTGCGACTGAAGATTTTTTCAATCCCACCGACCGCCGTCACACCGTGATGGTAAACGGCGTGGAATTAAAAGCGGGCGATCGCGTGCGCATTCGACCGAAGCGGCGCGCGGATGCCTTCGATATGATTCTCGCCGGCAAGATCGCGATCATCGAAGCGGTGGAAGAAGACGTGCAAAACGAGATCCATCTCGCGCTCGTGCTCGAGGATGATCCGGGCCGCGAGCTTGGAATGTCGCGGCAGCCCGGCCACCGTTTTTTCTACGGCTCGGACGAAGTGGAACCGGTATGAAGCGCATTCTCGTCGGCGGCATCGGCAACATTTTTTTCGGAGACGACGCGTTCGGCTGCGAAGTGGCGCGCGAAATCGCGAAGGAAACACTGCCGGAAGGGGTGGAAGTGCGCGACTACGGCATTCGCAGTTACGATTTAGCTTACGCGCTGATGGACGGCTACGACGCGCATATTTTGGTCGACGCTTCCTGTCGCGGGGGCACGCCGGGCACGGTATATCTTATCCAGCCCGACCTGAATATGCTGGACGACTTCGGCGATGAGGTCGTAAATAGTCACAGCATGAATCCAGTTCGCGTTTTGCAGCTGGCCCGCTCCCTCGGCGGAGCGCCGCAAAACTTGTATGTCATCGGCTGCGAACCGGAGACGCTCGACTCGGACGGTCAACTCGGTTTGAGTGCCACTGTGCGTAACGCGATTCCTGCCGCGATCGAGATGATTCGCCAGTTGATCGAAGATTTACGCTCTGGAAAACCGATCACTTGCGACGCGGCAAGTGGGTCCAAAGTTCCCTTTCGCAACGAATCACCTATAGGAGGAATACAATGAATGACATGAGTGTCGCACTTTGGGCTTGGATCATCCTCGGCGCGGTCATCGTGCTGACTGCCATCATCGTGACTTTGATGATGATCCCAGAAATGGTTCGCTACTTTAAGCTGAAGGGCATGTAACACCCGCTCTCCGGAAAATTTTCACCGACGAATTGGTTATGTAAATAAACGCAGAAACGAAAGACGGGGAGAAAGCGGAGGGCAACGACCGCTTTCATCGTCGTCGCAGGAGGAGGAAAACATATGGTCTCGCCTAAAATTATTGCGGATCGGCCGCCGGACGTTAAAGAAATCCACGTCGTGTGGATGACCACCGGGCTCAGTTGCGACGGAGATTCCGTCTCCATCACCGCCGCAAGTCAGCCCAGTATCGAGGATGTGGTTAT
>JBBQHM010000165.1:0-3714 GCA_038323965.1 Chthoniobacterales bacterium
ATTAGAAATCCGTTGCTCTATCCGGCTGAGCTACGGGCGCAGATTTCCTATTGTGGGACGGAAATCGGGCAAAATCCAAGCCGATCCGCTGCGAGGATCTTCGCCTGGTCGGGGGTGACGCCGCCGCCGGGACGGAAATTACTCCGGAATCCGGTGCTTTAACTCCCAGACGCGGAGCGCTGCGAGCAACAAAGCTTTGGTCCGCGTCAATGTGCCGACCGCCGGTAACCCTGGTCTGGAAACGTTCGCTCGCGACTTCGTGCGCGGTTTGCGTTTCCTGACGTGGCGGGCCGCCGACTCGCTTACTGGGAGATGACCGCTGCTGTTCATATAATTACTATATTCTAGCAGCTTCCAAGCCATGCCGCTCGATCGCTCCCGAAATCCCTTGTGTGCGGGGGCGTTTACCGGCATTTTCCCACTCCATGGCAAATCGCAAACTTGGCTGCCTCACCCTCTTTTTATTCCTGGCTCTCTGCGCCAGCGCCGTCATTAACGTGTTTCTCGCGCTTTCCTCCATTGGGCGTTACGGCTCAATGGGAGGACGCGAGGAGAAAATGCCGAAGTTCCGCGAAGTGGTCGTGGCACGCGGTCATCGTGGGAATAATGACCGCATCGCGTTGATCAACATGCGCGGGCTGATCAGCTCGAGTATCCCCGGGAGCGTCGGCGAAACGATGGTCGACGACATGCGCGCCGCGCTCGAGCAGGCGAGCGAAGATGAACATGTCAAAGCGATCATTCTGGAGATCGATTCTCCCGGCGGCGAAGTCACCGCCTCGGATCAAATTTACAGCGAAGTAGTGCGGGCACGCGCGCGTAAACCGGTCGTCGTCTATATGGATTCGCTCGCGGCTTCTGGCGGTTATTACATCTCGTGCGGCGGTTCGCATTTAATGGCGAACGAAACAACGATCACGGGCAGCATTGGTGTCATCATCCAGACTCTGAATTATGAGCAGCTCTTTAATAAAGTCGGACTCGCTTCGGTGGTATTTAAGAGCGGCAAATTCAAAGACCTTTTAAATGGTGCTCGTCCGATGACGCCGGAGGAGCGGGATTACGTGCAGGATTTCGTGATGAAGACGTATGATAAATTCCTCAGCGTCGTCGCGACCGAGCGGAAACTGCCGGCTGACATGCTGCGTAATACGATCGCCGACGGCCGGATTCTCTCCGGCAAAGATGCGGTCGCGGCCAAGCTGATTGATGGACTTGGTCAAATCGAAGACGCATATCGAAAAGCGCGCGAACTTGGCCATGCGCCGGATGCCGCGGTGGTAAAGTACAGCGCGCCGTTCGCGTTCGGCCGTTTCTTCCGCGCGCTCGGTCAGTCCCAGGGAAAGATCCAGGTGGAATTGCCCAAGCAACTGACCTCTCAACTTGAGACCGGCCGCGCTTATTTTCTGCCCGCGTTTTACGCGCCTTAGGTCAGCCCCTGCGTCGTGTTTATCGATGCGCTAGGTAATTCCGCGAACGCGCTTTTCCTGCTCGCGAGCGTGTACGTTTACGTCGCGTTAAGCCGGCAGATCGCGGCGCGACCGACGGATGCGATCGCGGATACCGCGCGCGTCTTCGGAGTTCCCGACGCCCTCCTGGCCGGCGTCTTCATCATCCTGTTTACATGGCTGGCGCTGACGGCGAATTCGGACGCCGCCGCCACCATGCGGACCCGGGAAATGATCGGGAGCGTGCTCGTGGAAATTGTGGTTCTCGGCGCCGTCCTGGTTTTTCTGAAGCTTCGTGGCCTCGACGTCTCGGTCTTAGCGGGGCTTAACAAAATCACGTTCACCCGGGCTGCGGTCACCGGCTCAATTCTCTTGATCGCTGCCTTCCCGCTGATCGTTCTCGCTGATGTAGTCACCACCCATTGGATCGGAATCACACCCACCCCCCAGGGAATTGTAGAATTGTTCAACAACACCAATAGCAGTTTGCAGCGGGTGCTTATCATTCTCATTGCCGTCGTCTTCGCGCCGATTATCGAAGAGTTTTTTTTCCGCTTTTTTCTCTACGGCGTGCTGCGTCGCAACGTGGGAAAAATTACCGCCCTCGTCGCGACTTCGCTCCTGTTCGCCGGCGTCCACGCCCATATCCCGTCGCTTGCTCCGCTCTTCACGCTCGCCGTTTGTTTCACGATTGCCTACGAATGGACCGGCTCGATTCTGGTAACGATGACGATGCACAGTGTCTTTAATGCGGTCCAACTGCTCGGGCTCGCCTTCGCGAATCCTCACTCGCAATGACGCTGGAGAAGCTCGGTGAAGACGAGCTGCTCCGTCGCATTTTGCCACGGCTATCTTCGAATTCAGAGGTGATCGCCAGCGCAGGCGACGATTGTGCGGTCGCGCGTCGGCCACCCAAAGGAGCGTTGTTGGTGCTCAAAACCGATTGCGTGGTGGAGGGAATTCATTTCACGTCGAAAATCAGCCCGCGAGATGTCGGTTGGAAAGCCATGGCCCGACCGCTGAGCGATTTCGCGGCCATGTCCGCCACGCCGCAATTTGCCATGGTCACTCTCATCGCACCGGCCCGCACGAATGCCGAATGGATCACGAGCCTTTATCGCGGTCTGAACAAATGCGCGCGTCGTTTTGGCGTCGCCATCGTCGGGGGCGAGACCAGTAACACCCGCGGGCCGATATCCATTTCGGTCGCGGTCGCGGGACAGGTCGAGAAAGGTCGAGGCGTTTTGCGCAGTGGTGGAAAAGCGGGTGACACTTTGTGGGTGACTGGGAAACTGGGAGGCTCATTGACCGGGCGACATTTGCGGTTCGTCCCAAGAATCGAGGAGTCACGTTGGTTAACGGAACGCTTCAACGTTCACGCGATGATGGATTTAAGCGACGGCCTCGGCGCAGACCTGCCCCGGCTGGCTGCCGCCAGTGCGGTGGGTTTCGAGATCAACGAAGCGGCGATTCCGCGGCAGCGAGGATGCACCGCGTTTCACGCCATTAGTGACGGCGAAGATTATGAACTACTTTTTGCCATCGCCAGCGGCGAAGGTGAACGCCTGCTGCGGGAATGGAAGAAAAGATGGCGATTAAAGCTAACGAGAATTGGAACGCTCACGCAACGTGATGCCAGTAATGGAATTGCCAGCGGTTATGTTCACTTCCAAAAGCGCGCTTGAGACTCGGGAGTTTGGCCGGCAGTTCGCGGCGCGTTGTTATCGCGGAGCGGTAATCGCGCTGCAGGGAGATCTCGGCACTGGCAAAACCCAGTTCGTCAAAGGCCTGGCGCTCGGTCTCGATTACAACCGCGACGTTACCAGCCCCACTTTTTCACTGCTCCACGAATACGAAGGCGGTCGCCTGCCGCTTTATCATTTCGACTGGTACCGGATGGAGGGCGCTGCGGAGATCGACCGTTTGGACATCGATGAGTATTTCCAGGGGGACGGCGTCAGCGTGGTGGAGTGGGCGGACCGCTTCCGGGATTCCATCCCTGAAGTTGCTACCTGGCTTTTATTTCGCGAAACCAGCCGGGACGAACGGCAGATCGAAGTGCATCCGCCGCAGTGAAGATTTTAGCGCTGGAGCTATCGAGCTCACTCGGAAGCATTGCTGTAATGCACGATCAAGTCGTCCTGCGCGCGATCGATTGGCCGAACGATCGCCGTGATTCCGCAAGATTCTTCGAGGCGCTGAACTCGATCGCCGGCGAGTTCGGCCCGGCCGACGAAATCGTGGTCGGGGTTGGGCCCGGTTCTTA
>JBBQHM010000166.1:0-3498 GCA_038323965.1 Chthoniobacterales bacterium
TCAGGAAAACTCCTGCGATGAAGGCGGGATAACGACCGAACGCTGCCTCCGCGTAAGCATACAAACCGCCGGTTTGTGAGACCCGACTGCCCGCAAGCGCGAAGCAGGTGACGAACAGCGCCATCGCAAGCCCGCACACGACGAAGGCAATGGGCGCTCCTGGGCCAAGCATTTTCGCGATCGTCGCGGGCAGCACGAAAATGCTCGCGCCGATCGTGGTGTTTACGATGTTCGCGGTAAGACCCGGCACGCCGATCGCGCGCTCGAGTTGAGCGTCCGCATTTGGTGGGGAAGAGACCGCCGCTGGTTCGGGATTCATGCGCGAAAATATGAGCAGTCCTTGCGAGCGAAGTCGAGGAATCACGTTTTAGCGTCGCTACTGACGCGACGGGGTCCCTCGACTTCGCTCGGGATGACAGAATGGGTCGCAGCGCTTTTGAACATCGCCCGTCTTCCGCGCTCCGGATGACAACTTTGCTGCCGCGCGGTAACATGCTCGTCATGCGCGACTCCCATCTCGAAGAGTTTTATCAATTTTTGCGGTTCCCGAGCATCTCGACGGACGACAAATTCAAAGGCGATGTCGCGAAGTGCGCGGATTGGCTGGTGAAAAAGTTAACTTCCATCGGGCTCATCACCGAGCTCGTCCCCACTGCCGGTCATCCCATCGTCTGGGCGCGCAACGAGCACAAACCGGGGCGCAAAACGGTGATGATCTACGGTCACTATGATGTGCAGCCGCCCGATCCGCTCGAACTTTGGGATTCGCCGCCTTTCGAACCGGTCCTGAAAAATGGATATGTCTTTGCGCGCGGCGCGACCGACAACAAGGGGCAAATTCTTTCGCATATTCTCGGCGTGCAGGAAACGATCGAAACGCAGGGCGACCTGCCGGTGAATCTTCATTTTGTGATCGAGGGCGAAGAAGAGATCGGCAGCGGCAATCTCCCGAAATTTCTCACCGATAACCGTGAGGCGTTGAAGTGTGATGTGGTTGTCGTCTCCGACACGGGAATGATCGCGCGCGGCGTCCCGACGATGAGTTATGGGCTGCGCGGCGTGACCGCGATCGAACTCAAAGTCTCTAGCTCGAAGATGGATCTGCATTCCGGGATTTACGGCGGCGCAGTGGCGAACCCGCTCACTGCTCTCGCGCGATTGCTCGCGACCTTGCACGATGAAAATGGACACGTCGCGATCGCGGGATTTTATGACGACGTGCAGCCATTGCAGGAGTGGGAACGCAAATCATGGGCGAAAATTCCGATCGATGCCGACAAGGAATTGCTGCACGAAACCGGCGCGCCGGAACTTTTTGGCGAGAAAGGCTACAGCACGCTGGAGCGCATTTGGGCGCGTCCGACGGCTGAGATCAACGGAATCGGCGGCGGCTACCAGGGGCAGGGGACGAAGACAGTGATAGCGCGCGAAGGCATGGCAAAAATCACTTTTCGCCTCGTGCCAAACCAGACCGGCGAGAAGATTCTTGAGCTGGCGCGGAAACACTTCAGTGCTCATTGCCCACCGGGGGTGAAGCTCGAGATGACCGACGGCCACAGTGGGCCTTGGTATCTCACTGATCCGCATGGCAAATTCGGCGAAGCTGCGGTCAGCGCCTTGAGTAAAACATTCGACCGCGAAGTCGCGGTGATTCGCGAAGGCGGAAGTATTCCGATCACCTCGCAATTCCGCGACATTCTAGGCGTCGAAACTCTGTTATTGGGACTGGCGCTTCCAGACTGCCGCGCGCATTCTCCTAACGAGAATTTCCCGATCGAGAATCTCGAAGCCGGAATTCGAATGAATAAGGCAGTGCTTGAAGAAATCGCGCGCTAAGCGCATCGAAACTGCCATGAACTTTCCGCGGCGAATAATTTTTGCGGTGACCGTTTTCGGCCTTGCTGCCGCCGCCTCGGCTGCGGATCAATCGTTGTCGACGTCGATCAAGAAGATTTTCGCGACGCCCACTCCGACGCCCGCGCATAAACATCACTCCGCGACGAAGAAAAGTTCCCCAACGCCTACCGCCTCACCTAAACCGAAACCATCAGCGAGCCCATCTCCCTCCGACTCTCCAAAGTCGAAACGAAAGCACAAAGGCACAGCCACTCCTTCCGCAACTCCGTCGGCTTCACCGAGCGCGACGCCATCGCCAATCGCCACCCCAAGTCCCACCGAAAAGCCCACAGAGTCACCATCAGCGACCCCTGCTCGTTCGCCGGATGGCGGAAAACAACATGCGCCGAACGCATCGTTGAGGCCGGAAGAAGTCACCGGCTTCGAGAATTTCCGGCCTGAAGTTCAGAAACTGCTTTCCAGCGCGCTCGATCTCACAACGCGCAACCTTGATTACAAATATGGTTCAGCCGATCCAGCGAACGGCGGCATGGATTGCTCCGGATTTATCTATTATGTGTTGAAACAAAATGGCGTCGCCGATCCCCCGCGCGATTCCGCCGGCCAATATACCTGGCTGAGAAAAGCGAATCGATTCGCCGCCGTCGTCAGCCGCACGGACGATGCCTTCGAATTGAATGACCTGAAACCTGGCGACCTTCTCTTCTGGACTGGCACCTACAAGATTGATCGTGATCCGCCGATCACGCACGTCATGATTTATCTTGGCCGCGAAAAAGCGACAAATCAGCGGGTCATGGTTGGCTCGAGCGACGGTCGTAGCTTCAAAGGCCAGCAACGATGGGGCGTTAGCGTATTCGATTTCAAGGTGTCGCGCCGAGAGAGTGCGAATGGTGCGCTGAGCCCAGCGTTCGTGGGTTACGGTCGACTGCCGGGGCTCGATTGATTAACTGCCGGTGCGCGACGTTCGGCGCGGTAACTCTTTGCGGCCGCAAATCCGGTGAGCAGCAACATGAACGCGATCACGACGCGCTGTTGTTTGCGATCGAGCGTGAGCGACTGAAGGAATTGTCTCATCGCGTCGCGTAGTCGATGGGATCTGACAGACCCGCGTCGGCAAAGCCCTTCAATCTTAGCTGACAGGAATCGCATTCACCGCACGCGACCCCGTCGCCCTGCGGATCGTAGCAGCTGTGAGTTAACGAGAAATCGACCTCGAGCTCCGCGCCACGCCGAATAATTTCGGCCTTCGTCATTGCGATAAGCGGAGTGCGAATGCGAAATGAATCACCCGAAACGCCCGCGCGCGTAGCGACGTTGGCCAGTTTCTCAAAACGTTCGATAAACTCCGGACGGCAATCGGGATAGCCGCTGTAATCTAATGCGTTTACGCCGATGAAGATGTCGCGCGCGTCGAGAACCTCTGCCCACGCCAGCGCATAGGAGAGGAAGATTGTATTTCGCGCAGGAACGTAGGTGATCGGAATGCCCGAGACAATTCGTGCGGCACTCCGGTTCTTCGGCACATCAATCTCATCGGTCAACGCCGATCCGCCAAACGCGCGTAGATCGATTTCCGTCACGCGATGTTCCGCGGCGCCAAGTGACCGGGCGACACGTCGGGCGGCTTCGACCTCCACT
>JBBQHM010000167.1:0-3477 GCA_038323965.1 Chthoniobacterales bacterium
CGCGGGCTTCGGCACGGTCAGCCATTCGTCGGCGCGTCGTGTACGCTCCTCTACTTGCCGCACTGCCGTTAAGTATTCATCGAGCTTGCTGCGATCCTCGCTGCCGAGCTTGTCATTCACGCGCTTCGCGTCATCGGCCACAAGATCGAGAATGCTACCGCGTCGGCTCAAGCGGCGACGGATGGTCGCCTTGCTGTCCTTTTCCACACCGAAGAGCATATTGAAAATCTGCTGCGTGTTCCGTTCGGCGGGAATTTGGATGCCGTCTTTCGACCACGCCAGCGACGTACCTTCAATGGCTATTTCGAGCGACGAAAAACGGGTGGCCGCGCCTTTCGCTTCGGCGATAACCTGGTCGGCGGAGACGGTGTTGCGGAAGGCCCCACCATCGCCTGGAACGTTCGCGCCGGTGAGCCAGACCTTCTCGCAGTTGTGATGTTTGCCAAGCACCATTGGGTGATGCAGCCCGCTGATCGGCGTGATGTCGCCGCGGTGTTTTTCGAGCGACTGAAGCGGCTTTGTGAATTGGTAATCCGCCCCGGCCTTATCGATTTGCCACGTCAGCGTGTTCACGCCGTTGGGGATGTACAGGAACACACTTCGCTTGGGCCTTGACGGCACGGGTTCTCCGGCCATGCAGTCGAGAAACGGCAGCGCGATGGTGGCGCCGAGTCCGCAGAGCATCTGGCGGCGGCTGATGCGCCAGTTGTTGCGATTGATATTGCTCATGATGTTGGATACTCGATTCTGAAGTTATCGTTTCTGAAAAAGATCGGAACACACCAACAACTCGACGATGTCCTTGAGGCGATAATCTTTTGCTTTGCTCGCCGCGGCGATGGCTTTCAAATCGTCGCGGTCACTGAAGGAAGTCGTGCGGCGAAGGCCATACGTCGAGAGCTTCTCGATGAAGGTGAGATTGAATGTATCGAGGTCGTTAAGCAGGAGTTTTTTGAATTCATCGGCGTTCCGATATTCACGGCCATTGGGGAGCTTACCGGACGCATCGACTTTCGGATTCTCGCCTTTGCCGTCAGTCACTTCTTCGGTTCGCCAGCGGCCAATTGCGTCGTAGTTTTCAAACGCGAGGCCCAGCGGATCGATTTTCGCGTGGCAGGCGGCGCAGCTTGGATTCTTGATGTGGGCTTCGAGTTTCATCCGCAACGTCGCCTTCTGCGAATCGATGCCTGTGGTCGGAAGAGGTTCAACGTTCGCGGGGGGCGGAGGCGGTGTTCTCCCAAAGATCGCTTCATTAACCCAAACGCCACGATGCACCGGGCGATGCCGCACGCCGTCCGACGTCAGCGACAAAATGGAGGCTTGCGTGAGTAAGCCCCCGCGATGACTTCCCGCGGGCAACGACACGCGTTGGAAAGCATCACCCGCGATCTTCGTATCCGGAAGTCCGTAGAATTGCGCGAGGATTGGATTCATCACGCTCCAGTCCGAATGAACAAACTCGCGCAGTGTCAGGCCACTGTTCAACACTTCGCGGAAGAACAGTTTCGTCTCCGCGATCATGCTGTTCTCCAGCGTCTTGTCGTAGTCGGGATACAGCTTCTTGTCCGGCTGGAACATGCCGACTCTGCGCAAGCGCAGCCATTGCGTCGCAAACGAATCCGTGAAGCGCGACGAACGCTCATCGGCCAACAATCGCGCCACCTGCTTTGACAACACAGCCTTGTCGCGCAGCTTACCTTGCTCGGCGAGTGCGACGAGTTCCGCATCCGGCGCCGTGCTCCAAAGGAAATAGGACAACCGCGAAGCGATCTCCCAATCATTGAGCGTGGTGCGGCTCAAGTTCTCATCGCCCTCGGCGATAAAGACGAAACTCTTCGAGCACAGAATCGCCAGCATCCCGGCCTTCACCGCATCGCGAAACGTCTCCTTCGCGGCGATTTCCTTCTTCACGATGCCGACAAAGCCATCGACTTCCTCAGCAGTGGCGGGACGGCGAAACGCTCGCCGAGCAAGTATGGCGAGGCACTCCCGAACCTGCTCCATGTTGCCGTCTTCGCGGGGCATGTAATCCTCGCGCAGTTTCTTTTCCTCGTCGGTCACGATGGGGCCGCGCCACGCGATCGAATCCATAATAAGGAAGGGGTAGCGTGCTTTGCCCTGCTCGTCCGTCAGCTTCATCTGCCACGGTATCCGCCCCATTTTCGTGCTGATAAATGGCACGTCGCCGTGACGGCCTGAGCGCGGCGTATTTGGCGGTCCGGGCACGTCGTTATACACGTCGATGCTCGGTCGCCCTTTGGGCAAATGCGCGAGGAACGTCACCGTGATCGGCTTTTCTTCCGGAGCAACGATGTCCTGTTCGAACAACACCCGATCCAGCTTGGATTCATAGACCTTGAGGTGCGGCGCGCGACCGTTCTCCGGCTTCAAGCCGCTGAGCGTGTAGCTGATTTCGTAGATGCCCGACTCGGGCAGTGGCTCCTTCAGCAGCGAGTAGCGGAAAATATCACCCGGCCACATTTCAAAGCGAACCTTGTCGATCAGCCCCATCTCACGCAGCCGTTCGCGATGCCGCTCGCCGATTTGCTCCTCCACGATCGCACGCTTGGTGCCACCGAACGGGGCGACGGGCTTCGCATTTTTTGCAGGCGGTTCGGGGTAAGCTTCGTTCAAAACAGCGTCGGCGGCGGTGATATACTTTTCGATGTTCGAAGGCGACAAGGTCAGCACTGAACCAATGCGTTCAAAACCGTGCCATTCGGGATCCTCCAGCAACGCGCCCGGGTCCTTTGCGTCGTAATGTACGCCGATCAAATCGCGTACTGTGTTCACGTACTCATCTCGCGTAAGCCGGTTGTAGGACACCCGACCGTGCGCCGCCATTCGGGCGGCCTCCCCCTCCTTCATCTTCGATGCGATCCACGCCACCACACCCGCGCTTTCATCCGCGTTCGGCCGCTTCAGTACCTTCTTCGGCGGCATCTCGCCCGAGTTGATGCGCTCCATGATTTCCAGCCACTGTGGCGTGTTCTCCACTCCAACTTTGCTCGACAGCGTATCAATCCGGAATTCGCCCTTGGCTGTATCCGCATCATGGCACTTCATGCAATGCGCATTGAAGTAAGCCTCGACCTTGGGATCAAGACCGGTATTGGGCAAGCCGGCGGCATTGACGAGTGGAGTTAGTAGAAGAAGGGTGGTGAAAACGAGGATTGGGTGTTTCAAGATGATTGCTTTCACGGCTACTTCTGAAGGTCCTCTATTTTGGATCCGAAAAAAAGGGACACTACCGAATGCCATTCGGGACACGACTGATTCTCGCGTCTCGCCCTCTCTTTTCTCGTCCTGATCAGGGGGCCAGAAGCCAAATTATCCATTTCCACAGCAACTGAAATTCCTGCAACGGGTGAACATTTTACATACACCTCGGCTTCGATTCTGTTATCCTTGTTCTTTGATATGACGCTACTATCTGCCCTGTCCTAAGACGTGGGCGGAGTTATGTTGCGCGCTCAT
>JBBQHM010000168.1:0-3260 GCA_038323965.1 Chthoniobacterales bacterium
GTTTGATCGCGCACACGGCGGGCATCGTCATCACACTATCGCCCAGCCAATTGCTCGCCCGGAGCACAATTCGGAACGGTTTTAGCCCGCTGCCCTCGCTCACATGGACGCCGCGTTTATAATTCTGCAGCAAAAAATTCGGGTGCGGCGTTTTCCAGCGGTTATGCACCCAAAACCAATCTTCCGGCGCGCGCCGGATTTGCGTCTCGAGCGAGCGATTCAGCGTTGCAGTCAATTCCTCGACGGAGTCATCGTGCGTTTCGATCGGCGGCTCGAAGACAAGTTTCCAGCGCCCCCGGCCGATCGTGTGCATGGCAGCGGAGGTGAGGACCGCCCCAGTGCGCTTGGCGAGCAACGCCGGCAGCGTGGTCGTCGAGGCCAGCCTCCCGAACAATGGAATCCAAACGCCGTGATTGCCCGCGTGTTGATCGCTGAGAATGCCAACCGCCCCGCCGCCTCGCAATAATTCAACCACGCTCTTAAAGCCTTTGCTCCGCTCAAAAAGTTCGAGCCCGGTGCGGGAGCGGACCGCGCTCATGTAAGAGTCGATAAATCGATTCCGAATCGTTTGGTAGACGGTGCCTTTGCGAAATCCCGGCGAGTATTTCGGCAGCAATTGCGCGAGCAATTCCCAGTTACCGATATGACTAAGGACCAACACAAGTGGGCGGCCGGCATTCAGTAGAGTTTCGGCAATCTCGACGTTCTCCGTTGTTACCAGCTCGCTAAGTTTCTCCATCGGGAGCGTGCTGAGTCTGATGCTGGCCAGCATGTTTGCGCCCATGCGACGGAAATGCCGGTGCACGAGCCGCCGCCGTGCGGCGGGCGTCAGCTCATCGCCGAGTGCGAGCTGCATGTTGCGCGAAGCCAGCGCGCGATAATTCCAAAGCACAGCCCACGCGCATGACCCGCCGATTTCGCCGAGCGTGAATAACGCTCGCAGCGGCAGCAGGTTCAGGAGTGCGATTGCTGCCCGGAAAATGAGGTAAACGAGATAATCGAACATGACGGACGTGCGAATGAGCCGTGCGACGGGCTGCGGCGCAAGTTTGCTTCCTCGCCGCAACTCTCGTTATAGTCGGGTCATGTCAGGAAATCGCGTCGGGTCATGAGCGAAGAAAAACTTTGGGCTGGTCTCGAGGCGGGCGCTAGAAAACTTCTGGCGACGCGCGATTACAACGCAGGGTCGTTGCCGGAGCGCATCGCAAATGCGGGGGTCGAGGCGGGCGAATTATTGCGGGCCGACCGGACGACGCGCGAGATTGATGAAGCCTTTATTCCGGGCGTGGAAATATTTGCGCGAAGCGTTCACCCGCAACGACACCGCGGCGTGTTTGGAGAGCTGGGGCGGCGCGACGAAGGCAGGTTAAAGGAAATCGGTTTCTGGCCGAAACAATGGGCATCGGCGCGGATGTTCGCCAATACGGCGAAAGGTTTCCATGTTCATCCGCCCGCAATTCCTGCCGGGACGGACGCTGCGAAATGGTTTCAGCGTTTGTTCGGTGATGAGCGCAGCAATTATGCGCTGCGACCGTACGATGACGAGCAGTGGGATGCGATGTTTATCCTGCAAGGCGTAGTCGAAATGCTGTTGCGCGATGTGCGCGCTGGAATGCCGCGACGGACGATGCGGTTGTTCGTGGACGGGGATAATCATCGCGGCTCCAATAATGTCGGGATCGTGATTCCGCCCGGGGTCGCGCACGCAATTCGCGCCGAAGGCTCGGAGGATGTGGTGATGGTTTACGGAACCTCGACTTCGTTCCAGCCGGCGTTTGAAGGCCGTATTGGGGCTGAGATTGAGAATGCCGAACTGCCAAAAAGCTGGCAGCAGTTTCTGGCGAACTGATCGTCGCGATGAAGCGGCAATTCGATCCGGCCACGCCGGAATTGATGGATCGACCCCAGACACGAACTCCCGAATTGGAGCGAGATCTTTCCAATCTGCGCCGGCTGAACAAATGGTTCGGCGGTTACGAAATCGTGAGAGATTCCCTGCAGCGCTGGATTCATCCGCACGACGAACTGCGCGTTTTAGACCTGGCGACTGGCTCTGGAGATATACCGCGTCTGGTGGCTGATTTTGGTCGAAGTAACGGATGTAAGTTAAAAATCGACGCGGTCGACATGCAGGCATCAACGCTGGAGATCGCACAATCTTTCAGCACCGGTTACCCCGAGATTTCTTTCTACGAAGGGAATGCATTGGAGTGGGGAGAAGATGGTGCCTACGACATCGTCATGTGCTCGCTCGCGCTCCATCACTTCAGCGAAGAAGAGGCGATCAGACTTCTGCGGCGGTGCCAAAAGCTTTCGCGTAGATATGTGCTGGTGGCGGATTTGCGTCGCGGATTTCTAGCGTTCGCTGGGGTTTATTTGTTAACGGCTACCGTTTTTCGTGAGCCGATGACGAAGCATGATGGCCGTGCTTCCGCCGCCCGGGCCTTTAGCTTTCCGGAAATGCGCGCCCTGGCCGAACGCGCGGACTGGGAAAATTTTGAACACGAGAAATGCAGGTACGCGCGCCAGGCGATCCGGCTCGAGAAATGAAAATTATTACGACGATTCGGGAAGCGCACGCGTTGGTGGCCGAGTGCAGCGCGCGGCGTGTGCTGGTCCCGACAATGGGCGCTTTGCACCAGGGTCACGTGGAACTTATTCGCGCTGCGCGTGAGGATGCGGGCACGGCGGGTAACGTGGCGGTGAGCATTTTTGTCAATCCGCTGCAGTTCGAGCCGGGCTCGGATTTCGAACGCTATCCGCGCAGCGAAGCAGGCGACACGGAAATTTGTCACACAGCTGGCGTCGACCTGTTGTTCCGCCCGGATGCGAGCGAAATGTATCTCGCGGATCGCTCGGTGTCGGTGGACGAAACTGCGCTGTCGGCCACGCTTTGCGGCGCGTCGCGTCCCGGACATTTTCGCGGTGTTTGTACAGTTGTCGCCAAACTGTTTAATGCGCTGATGCCGCACGCCGCGGTCTTCGGCGAGAAGGATCTCCAGCAATTGGCAATCATTCGCCGAATGGTGCGCGATCTGAATTTCTCGACGCAGATCATCGCGGTGAGCACGGTGAGAGAAAGCGACGGGCTGGCGATGAGCTCGCGGAATCGGTATCTTAATGCTGTGGAACGCGCGGACGCGGCCGTGCTGCGGCAAGCGTGTCTGGCGGCGCGTGATCTTGTGGCCGCGGGCGAAACGAAAGCGGCGAACGTGCTCGCGACGGTGCGAAAAATAGTCAGGGCGGCAATTCACGCGAAA
>JBBQHM010000169.1:0-3172 GCA_038323965.1 Chthoniobacterales bacterium
CCCGCCAATAATCAGGCGCGGGCCCGGCTGATAAATGCCGTCGAATTTAAAATGGATCTCGTGCTCGAGCTGACAATCGCGCCCAAGCCAATCCTGATGCGGCCATGTCACGTAAACGCGCGGTAACAACGTCCCGCGGCCAATCTGCATTCCCAGTAGCTGATAATAAATCGTCCGGATGGTTGCGATCATTGTCGCGCCCAACGCGCGCGCGCGAAAAATGCCCCGGGCGGTTGGCGAATTCATTACGCGCTACGAAACATCACGGCGCCGCTGCCGGCGTCTTCGATCGGTCGTGATCGCTGAAGAAGACGCACTCGTTTTCCATCCCGAGCAGCGTCGCCCATTTCAGCGGAAACTTTTGCACTTCCACGCTGCGCAAAATCACGCCCGACCAATCTTTGTATTCACCCTTGAGCACATCGCTCAACGTATTCTGCGTTCCGCTGATCGGCGTCAGATACAGACTGTTCAGCGGACGCCCAAGAACATTATAATCATTGATCTCCGTGAACGTTTTGATCGTGTCCGGCACCCATAAACTCGGCCGGTCGGCATACCATGCGATGGCCCACGGCATGTCCGAGGCCGTCACTTCATTCGGCTGCAGCCAGTCATTCAGCACCGCGATATACGGCGGGACGTAGGGCGGCCATTGAATCTGTGCGCGATTACTCGGTCGACCCACGAAAGTGAAGATCATCGGAAGCGAGACGAGGAAAAACAGAAGTGCGATGAACCCGATCCGCGCGAGGCGAAATTCGATCTCAAGCCGGCTCCATTGCACAAAGAGGAAAGCCAGACCGAAACAGGTCATCAGCGGCGCGAACACGATGTGGAGCTGATTTGCCGCCGCCCCTTTTTCTTCGGCAAGACCGTACAACGACATGCC
This sequence comes from Chthoniobacterales bacterium, assembly GCA_038323965.1. Taxonomy (GTDB): domain Bacteria; phylum Verrucomicrobiota; class Verrucomicrobiia; order Chthoniobacterales; family UBA10450; genus JBBQHM01. Next base: position 893 of record JBBQHM010000169.1, read on the forward strand.
CGCGATCCCGCCGATCCACATCGCCAGCACGATCCAGCGCACGAACTCCGTCTCTTCTTTTTTGAAGCGATGCAGCAACGCCGGGATAAACATCAACGCCACCATGTTCCAGCCGAGATAATGAAAAATGCGCCCAAATTGTGACGTAATCCCGCTCACAATTTTGTCGCGAAATAATCCCGGCCCCGCGCCTGCAACATCCAGCTCCATCCGCCGCATTTGCCCGGCTTCCGAATGTTTGATGTCGTCGAACAACGCGTAAATCGCGGTGCCGCCGGGATTTCCTGTCAGGTAAAAATTCCGCACCAGCCACGGCGAGTACAGCGCTGCGAAAATAAGAAGCGGGATAACCGCGGACCAGATGCGCGGACGAAAGAAAAATCCGATGACGAGCAACGCCGCGACAAAGATCCAGATGGTCAACGCATGAGTCAGGGCGAGGAGCCCGAACCCGGCGCCGACCGCCGCGAGCCAGACGCCAACCCGGCCCCCGCGATATTGCGCTTCGGCGGCACGCGCGATCGCGTAGACCGTCGCGTTTAGCAGCAGCATCAGAAGAGTCTGGGGCAACCCCGAGAGCGAATACTGCCAGATCGAATCGCACAGCAACACCAGCGCACAGGCGAGCAACGCGAGGCGGTCATCGAATAATCTGCGCGCCGTAAAATAAAGCACGACGACCGAGAGCAGGAACATCGCAATCGACATCGCCGCGACCGCAAGATCGCCGCGATAACTGATGTCGCGCGGGGACATTTTCCAATGTGATTTTACCAGCCGCAACGCGACTGCATCCACCAGCGGTGGGAGCGGCGCGTTGTAGGTGTCTTTCGCAATACGCTGCGGAACATTTTTTCCGTGACGCTCGAGCTGCCCGATCGCGATCGGCCGAAAGAAATTCGTGGACCAACCCTGACCCGACGCGATGTGCCGGCCGATCTGCGCCTGGTCCATTCCCCACGACGTCGAGAGACCGCGAAATTCATTAAGCAGATAAAGAAGTGAAAGTGCCGCGATCACCGCCACCGCAAGAGCGCGGCGAATCCACACCGCGAGATGACCCGCCTCCAGCGTATGCACGCTTTTCTGAATGAAATCTGCGGCGCCGGGCATTAGTCGTTCTCCGCCGATTTGCCGCCGTCTAATTCGTTTAGCTTCCGGTGCAACGTGCGTCGGCTGATGCCCAATTTCTTCGCCGCCGCTGTCACATTCCCTTCGGTCGCCGCGAGCGCCTGCGCGATGAGTCGCTTTTCCGTTTCGTGAAGATCGAGCGGGTTCGCCGCTGCCGCTGTCATCCCGGCCGGCGCGGTTTGCCCCCCGGCAGATTGGCGAATCGGTTGCGGTAAATCGCGCACCGTCACTTTCGGCGCACTCGTCATCACCACCCCATGTTCGATCGCCGTGCGCAGTTCACGGACATTGCCCGGCCAGTTGTAATTCAGCAGCGTGTTCATCGCGTCGCCCGTGATGTCCATGACCGGCTTCTCATTCGCCTTCGAGAAATGCCGTAGAAACGCCCGGACGAGAAGCGGAATATCTTCCTTTCGGTCGCGCAACGGCGGCATCGTGATGCGCACGACGTTGAGCCGGAAGTAGAGATCGTCGCGGAATTTCCCCTCGGCCACGAGCTTCTGCAGGTTCTTGTTCGTCGCCGCGATCACGCGCACGTCCGCCTTCAAAGTTTGCGAACCGCCCACCCGTTCGAACGAGCGTTCCTCGCTCATCACGCGCAACAGTTTCACCTGCGTGCTGGCGTCAATCTCGCCGATTTCATCGAGAAATATCGTGCCGCCATTGGCCTGCTCGAAGCGTCCGATGCGACGCTCGTGCGCGCCCGTGAACGCGCCGCGTTCATGCCCGAACAATTCGCTTTCCAGCAACGTCGGCGACAAGGCCGCGCAATGCACGACCACGAACTTTGTCTTGTTGCGCCGGCTAAGATTATGAATCGCATGCGCCGCCAGTTCCTTGCCGGTCCCGCTTTCGCCTTCGAGCAGAACGTTCGCCGATGACGGTGCGACTTGCTTAATCGTGCCGAGTACTTCGCGTAGCGCGGGTGATTCGCCCAGGATATTCTCCAGCCCGAATCGCTCATCGACCTGCTGTTTCAGCGCGCGGTTTTCCTGTTCCATCCGGCGAGATTGCAACGCACGCGCGATCAGCATTTCCACCTTGTCGAGATTCAACGGCTTCGTCACGAAATCGTAAGCGCCGCGCTTCATCGCTTCGACCGCGGTGTCGACCGAACCGTAAGCCGTCATCATGATGCAGATCGGACGA
>JBBQHM010000170.1:0-3091 GCA_038323965.1 Chthoniobacterales bacterium
TACATCGGGATACGTGAAGTCGCGCAATGAACTTCTGGCCCTTCTTTGCCTCGCCCTCTTCGGCGCGCTCGGCGTTTTTTACTTTCGCCATTGGGTCGTTCAAAAACCGTTTGGAATCATTATTTTCATCGGTGAAGGCCTGACTCCCTCCCGCGTCGTGGCCGCGCGCATGTACGACGGCGGAGCAGAGGCGCGACTCGCGTTCGATCAATTGGAGCACGCTGCGCTGCTGCGCAATTATTCCGCTGACTACGCGGTGCCCGACGCGGCCGCGGCCGGGACTGCTCTCGCCACCGGAGTTCGCACTAATAACGGAGCCGTCGGGGTGGACGCATCCGGAAAATCCGTCCGCAATATTCTTGAGCTGGCGCGAAAAAGTGGCCGTGCCGTCGGCCTGGTTACTGATGGGGCTCTCACGCACCCGACAGCGGCATCATTTTATGCGCATCGCGCCGATGCCGATGATGTCAAAGATATTGCTGCTCAGTTGGTGAGCACGGACCTGCTGGATATCGCATTCGGCGGAGGTGAGCGCGTCCTGTCCCGCGCCGAATCCGGAGAACACGACGGACCACAACGAGATCTCCTGAACGAGGCGGTCAAAAATGATTTCGCCATTGCCCGGACGAAGACAGAGCTGGCAGCGATCGCGGTATGGCGACGCCCACGTGTTCTGGGTTTGTTCGGGAAAGATGATCTCGCGTTCAGTGACGATGTCGAAGGGCGTGTCGAACAACCGGGGCTCCCAGAGATGGTGGAAAAAGCAATCGGCTTCCTCCAATACAATCCGCGAGGATACCTGCTGGTGGTCGATGCGCATCTGATGCGAGCGGCGGCGGAGGCGAACGACGGCGAGCGAAGTCTGCGCGAAACCGTGGAGCTCGCTCATGCCATCGATACGGCACGCAGTTTCGCGGGCGCAAAGTCACTGTGGATCGTCGCCGGCGACGTTGGCATCGGCGGGCTCGCTCTTAATAGTGGCCCGTTTAAAAGGGACGCCGGCGTTGCTCTGCTGGGTCTGAATTCACGCGGCGAACCAAACATGACATGGGCCACCGGTCCGAAGGGGCCACGACGCGCAAACGAAGCCCCGGTTCAGTCTGACGAAGATCAGGATGAACCGGCAGCGGCTTATTCTGAAAATGCGCTCAATACCGCGGATGACATGGTGCTTCTCGGCAGCGGAATTGGAGCGCAATCCATTCATGGAATTCTCGACAACATCGACGTTTTTACGATCATCCGGAACGAGCTGTGACGAGCTCACGGGAGGCCGTACGCAAAAAGTCCGTCGCGCGCGGCGACGGACTCTGCCAAGAATTTAGTAATTAATTACTGACTGGCAGCAGCTCGGGAATAAACACGAACGGCGGCGGCTGGGGCAGTGTCGTGCCAGGACCTTCAGCCGGAGCAGCTGCATCCTGAGGGCCTTCGCCCGGCATGTCTTTCGCGTCACCCATGTCCTTCGAATCGATCATCGTTTTGCCATCCGATTCGACTGCGGAATGTTTACGGGTTTTGTTTGAGGCAACGACATCGGAATCGTCGCTCCCACCGAACGCCGCTACTTCCGCCACGATAAGATTGTCGCTCGTTTGAGCGGGCGTCCATTTCACCATGACGTAGCGGCCCGTCGTCTCGGGAAATTTAACCGAGGCTCGTCCATTTCCGTCATCCGTCACGCTTCCAACCGAACGAAGTTCGCTGTCATTCATGCTCAATGACATCGGTGAATTGTCGACTGTTGTGGGAATTCCCGCACCGGCGCCGGGCAGATTCGATAGCACGTAAAAATCCACTTTGCCGCCGCGTGAAGTGTAGGTGGCAGAAATGCGATGCAGACTGGTTGCCTTACCGAGGTCAAAAATCGTGGTAGGCGAAGAATCGTTTGTCCCGAACGCGAACATCGTGGCGGGCTGATTGTCGATCATCTTCGCGGCGGCTGTCATATCGGTTGCAGAACTCACATAAAGAGTCCGCGCCAAACGACTGCTGACCGTAGCGCTTACAAAACCGATGGTTTGATTCGCGGCACCGGCCGGATTGGTTTTCGCCTGCTCGGCCGCGGCGGGAACTTTGTGTAAAACGACCTCACCCGCCCGCGCAGACGGGCCGAGGGCAAGAGTAGAAACAATCGCTGTGAATGAGATGGAGGTAAGAAGGCGTGGGCTCATAATTTCTATAGCTACAAGAAAGATGATATGAGATCGCCGGCGCCTTGGCAATAATTTTCTTCGCCTCCCGCGCGTTTTTTCGCAGGGGTCGCCACGCACTAACTGAATCTCAACCGTATTAGCTTACGTTTTAAAAATCCCGCTGCATTCCGAAATCGTGCCGCACTTAGGCGCGGCTTTCTCGTTGCCGGGAGCCTAACTTTTCCCCGCCCCTCCTGCCAACTCGCTCGAAACAAACCAGACGTTACAGCTTGGCGAAGGTCGGCGCTGTTGCGGCCCGGAATTTCCTGCCGCCTGAGTAGGCGTAGAAAGGAACATAAGAGCGGTCGCCAAGCTGGTCGACTCGGCAGGCTGTCCAATTGATCGTCGGATCGAGAACGTAGGTCGCGCCATTTGCATTCCATTCCAGCCAGGTGTGCGTCATCCGGCTTGTTGGCGTCCGTTTTCCGATGACAAGGCGAACGTTCCGGGCACCGGACTCGCGCATGCGCTTATAAAGAGATACCGCTTTGCCCTTACAGTCGGCGACCGGGGCGGTCGCAACTTCAGTCGGTGTCTTCCATTGAGTCGAAAACCCGTAGGGGATGCTTCGAAGATCCTGCATCCAGTGATTGACCAATCCCAGAGTAAGATCGCGCTGGCTACCGTCCTGGGTGAAGAGAATCGGCTGAATTCGAGCCATTTGGTGATCGTAAGGCGTTGCCTTCACGGTGAGGAAGAGCGAATCGGCGAAGCACGAGATGGCAGACAGGCCGATGAAGGCCGAAGTTAGCAATAGAATCCGTTTGGGAGCGAAAGGGAAGATGCTTACAGTGATCATAGTAGTTATGGTTGCTATAAGCAGAGCTCATGCCAACGGGTCGGGCCCCTCGGCTCGCTTTGGCAACCCGCGTAGGGTCTTGTTGCCCGGAGTAGTT
>JBBQHM010000171.1:0-2979 GCA_038323965.1 Chthoniobacterales bacterium
TTCCCGACACCGAAGCTTGGCGCGACCTCGCCAGTTACGACGCGCGGTAGACCCATCCAAGCCTCAGACGTTATAAGTAATACCGTGCCCACGTGGCATCACCATCAACACCGTTGCCAGGATTCTCAACGACATCGTTGCTAAAGACCCTATGCATTGCTCGTCAGTGGCCTGGGGAGATTACGATAACGACGGATGGTTGGATTTACTGGTGAGTGGCGAGGTCGAGCCCTTTCGACATGCTTTCCTCTATCACAACAACGGAGATGGGTCCTTCTCGAAAGTTACTACGGGCGCGGTCGTGACAGATGTCGGCGAGGGACGGACATGTGCGTTCGTGGACTATGATCGGGACGGGTTCCTGGACATCTGGGTGGCACGCACGTTCGGTTACGTGAACGGGTTTTACCGGAACAATGGGAACAGCAATGGATGGATTGATGTCAAATGTGAAGGGCGTGTTTCAAACCGCGCCGGCATCGGTGCCAAAATTCGCGTGAGAGCTATAATTGGGGGTAAAGACTTTTGGCAATTGCGGCAAATTACTGCGCTTGAGAACATCGCGCACTTCGGGTTGGGTGATGCGAGCAAGGTCACCGCGGTGCGCGTGGAGTGGCCATCCGGGATAGTGGAAGAACTCACCGACGTGGTTCCGAAGCAACTGCTCAGAATGCGCGAACCATCGCGACTCGGAATAGTAGAACAAGCTGATGGCTCGGTCTCACTGGCCTTAACTGGCGCGGCGGGCACTGCCTACGGCCTTGAGGTCTCGACGAACCTTATCGATTGGCGGCCCCGCGCCACCGTAACAAACTCTTCGCGCACGCAGGTTATCGATTGGAAAATGGCGGTAAGCTCCGGCCCTATTTTCTATCGCGCCACCGAACAACCCTAAACAGAGTGGAGGAAAAGAAGGTTTATGGAATCTGCTGAAAGTCGCTCCGACTGGGAACTGCTTCAGGATTACCTTCTGACTGGATCGGAAGCGGCGTTTAGCGCACTCGTCGCCCGCCACCTCGGGCTTGTGTACTCTGTGGCTTACCGATACTGCGCGGATCGTGGTCTCGCGGAGGAGGTGGCGAATAGTGTGTTTCTCACTCTTTCCCGGAAGGCGCAGACGCTCAAACATGAGGTTGCCGTGGCGGGATGGCTCTTTAAAGCCGCTCGAAACGTCGCGGCGAATGCCCATGCCTTCGAAGGTCGCCGGAAGCGGTGGGTTCAGGAGGCCAGCGATTTGAATACTTCTCCCCTATCGCCCGGGGATGCTACGAACGCCTGGGAAATTGTCAGCGACGAACTGGATCGAGCGCTTGCTGCGTTGAATCAGGGCGAGCGTGATCTGATCCTGCTACGCTTTTACGAGGATAAAAGCTTTCGTGAGATGGGGACGACCTTTGAAATTAGCGAGGAAGCGGCGGGAAAGCGAACGGCGCGTGCCATGGAAAAGCTCCGGCAGATCCTGTTTCGGCGCGGCGTGACGTGGCCAGCGAGCACACTTGCGCTTGCCGTTGCGTCGTATTCGAGGCACGGCGCGTCACCGGAAATGGTTAATGGGATCGCACGCTCGGTCGTTAACGCCAGGGCATCAGATGCGCCCTCTCCCCCGCGAATTTACGTCGAAATGCTCAGAAGGCTGCTGCGGAATCGTTCGGTGGCCGTTACCGCGATAGGCTCAATTCTAATCTTTAGTGCGATTTGGTGGGCCGGTGGCAAATCATCCACACCGCTGGAACCTCGTGATGTCTTTTATCTACAAAGCGGAACTGTCCTGCGAGGCGACGGTGAGAGCTACGTCAAAACGCTGTTTTTTCGCGGACCTGCAGAATTGGAAATGCGTCCACTCTTGAGTGAATCAGTGCGCTTGAAATCCACGTTGCGATCGGCGTTGGTGCAGCGGTTTGGTGCCAATGAATTCAGCCGAAGCCAATTCCCCCGCCTGCTCGACCTCTTCGATACGAATGAAATCGCTCATGCTACACAAATGACAACCGCGGGACAGACGGTGCTCGTCTTACCGTGGGGATCGCGTCTCCCTTTCATACGCGAAAGTGGCCAATGGAAGCTGGACTTTTTTCGGCTGCCGGGAATGCCAGCGCCTGAAACTTATGCAGCAATGACGAAGCGTCGAAGTCTAGCGATACAAGCTTTTAGTGCCGATTTAAAATCAGGCGTGCACACGAATATTCGCGAAGCCTGCGATGCGCTGGAATCCAGGCTCAAGTAACCTTCAATCGGCGGCGGCAGGCGTGCCCTTTCTCTCTTATTAAGGTTTTTAAAAGGAGATGGGGGTCGCGGCTTTGATTGCGCTGGGACGGCGTTGGTGTAGATGGGCTTGGGGTTGCATTCGTCGACGCTCGGGCCTTTTTTACCGAACGCGCGGAGGCAGTGACGCACAGACACTAGATAACTGAGCACTCGGAAGATAGGAAATAGACCGCGCATTCATGACGGCAGCGCGTTCAATAGTCAAAATCGATGCCCGCCTTGTCGAGAGCGACATGAGCGCGCTCGAGTTCAGCATTTCACGGAGCTGCTCGGGGCTCGTCTGCCCGACGTTTGGCGCTGCCCCAAAAAGTGCTCGCAATGTGAGACCAATATTGCAGGCAAGCTCCTCCAGCTTGTGTAGTTCTATATTCATAATGTCACCGATCACTTCAAAACCAGCCAGTTGGGGTCGAATCAAAACCAGCCACCCTGAGGTGCTTTGTTCAAATCAGTTTTCTTGGTGTAGACAAGGTTCTTTTCTCGTCATTTTATTGGAGTGCGACCACAAGTTTACCGGACGTCGTTCTTTCGTATGCGCCTGAGCGAGCACGTCTAGTCCTCGCGCTGGTTAAGACGTATCCGTCTTAGCAACTGCGGCTATCGGTAGTTCGTCGGTTCCTGCGAGTGTGGGCTGATGCGTAAAGATGTTGTCGTTCGGAGGGTTCGAAAATGGTCCGGTGCCGCGGAAAGGGCGCGGGCGATAGCGGAGTATCG
>JBBQHM010000172.1:0-2868 GCA_038323965.1 Chthoniobacterales bacterium
TCGACCGCACCCGCGGCGTCACCGTCGAAAAACCGGACGCCGAGGATTTGCTGGGTCGGTGGCACCGCACGCGTTGTAGTTGGGAACGGCGGCGCACGCAACGTTGGAGCGCTCCAGTGGTAGCCACGGTCGCTGGCCGCGGTGTTTGCTTTCTGTAGCGGCAGCCGTGTCGGCTGCGGCAGGTGATTCCTCGGCCAGCAACCGCGCCAAAGAAAGCGGGTCCGCGAACGGCGACCGCTACTACAGCTGCGGCGCTCCTGCATCGGACGCCTAGTCCAGGTGTTGATCGAAAATGCGCTGGAGCTTGTCCAAAATTTCCGGCGCTTCTTTCAGTTCAACCAGCGGACGCAGCTCAGTCCAAATCTGTGGGACGTTGAGCTTCCGCCCTTGTCGCATTACCACCGAACTTACGTCCGCCCAATCCTGATCGCGCGCCGCAAACGCTTTGTGGACGATAAGGTCTTCGGCGCTGCAGGTGAGGAACGCGGGCTTTTCGCCCGGCCCCCGCCACAAGGTCGCACGGCGCACAGAGTTCTCCTCGAAGGGCAATCCGCCAAGCGCAATATCAATTCCGGTGCCGTTTGCCGCGGACACGAGCACGACTCTTTGGCGAAGCGCGATTTCGCGCATGTCGCTCCGTCGGGCACTAAACCGCTGCAGGATTGCATCGACAAATCGCGCTTCATCGAAAAATCCGGTCAACAGGGTGAGGTCGGCATCGACGGTCACGCGCGGGTTGCCCCAACGCTGCAGCGCTAAACCACCGATAAAGCAGAATTGCCATTGCTGCTCACGCAAAAACTGCTGCACCTCAGCTGCGGCAGTGAATACCTTCGTCACTTCGCTGAATGGCGCGCCCGACTGAAGATAGCCTGCTGCTCCATTAACCCGGAGAAGGCCGCGCGGCGTGGATCGATCCAATGCTCGTATTCGAGACATTCGCCCAGTGCATCAGCGCGACGATACGCCTCTTCTTCGGTTAACGTCCGCAGCTCTTCGCGTTTGATGCGATCAAGCTCGGGGCCGAGCCATTTCCAGTGCTCGACCCAGGCGCGCATCTGTTCCTGCTTCGGCATCTTCGCTACCGCTTTCGGGTCCACAACCTAACTTACCAAGTAGTAGCCGACATTCGAGGGCGAATTTGAGCAGAGCCATTCCGAATTGCCATTCCCGAGTTCAAATCGCTGCGCTATGATAACGCAACGCGTGCAAACACCTGTCGCAGCCCACGACACTCCGACAGCTTCGCCAGTGGTCAGGCGGAACGGTGCTGCGGTCTGGGCGGGATCCGCGTTTTTCGCGGCACTCTGGTTCCTCCTTTTGCGCGAACTAAGCAGCGAGTGGTCGCTCAACGAGCAATATAACTACGGCTGGTTCGTCCCGTTTTTCGCGGCCTACCTGTTCTGGCTGCGCTGGGAAACGCGGCCGATGGCCGAAAACGCTGAGACACTAAAACTTCGAAACGCTGAATTTCCGTCGCAGTCCGCCGTCCGCATTCCGCAGTCGGTTCTTCTACTTTCTACTTTCGCATTTCTACTTCTGCTTCTTCCGGTCCGTCTTTTTGAAGTGGCTAATCCCGATTGGCGGCCGCTCGGCTGGGTGCACGCGCTGGCGGTGATCGTGATCACGCTGACTGGTGTTTATGTAATCGGCGGGCGCCCGTGGCTTCGTCATTTTGCATTTCCGGTCGCCTTCATTTTCGTGGCAATACCATGGGTGAGCGCGGTGGAAGCTCCGATCGTGCAAGGCCTGATGAGCACAATCGCATCTGCAGCGGCGGAGACCGTTTCGCTCTTTGGCATTCCCGCGCAAGTCCAGGGTAATCTGATTCGGTTGCCGAATGGAGTGGTCGGTGTGAACGAAGCCTGCAGCGGCGTGCGTTCGCTCCAGACGTCCATCATGATTGGATTGCTTTTTGGAGAACTAAAACGTTTCTCCATTCCGCGGCGATGGATCCTGGTTGCCGGTGCGATCGCGCTTGCCTTATTCGCGAACTTTCTGCGCGCATTATTTCTCGTTAGCATCGCCGCGCGGGAGAATCTGGAAGCGGTCACGAGATGGCACGACCTCGCCGGTTACGCAATCGTGGGGGTGGTTTGTGCGGGAACGATCCTGCTCGCGAGCAAGCTTGCGGGGCGGGAAGTCAGAAGTCAGAAGCCAGAAGTCAGCGATCCCAGCGCAGACGCAAGTCAGGAGTCGACGAGCAGAACTCTGACATCTGATACCGGACATCTGACATCTGACGTCCGACGTCGGCCGTCCGAAGTCAGAGATCAGAAATCAGAAGTCAGCGGCCAGAGAACCATTCCGCAATCCGGAATCCGCAATCCGCATTCCACCTTTCTCCTTTCTCCTTCCTACTTTCTACTTTGCTTCACCTGGTTGGTTGCGATCGAGATTGGGGTGGAAAGCTGGTATCGAGTGCATGAGCGACGCATGGAGCCGGGCACGCGCTGGACCATCAATTGGCCGGAACAGGCGCCCGGTTTTCGCGAGTTGAAAATTGACGAGGGGGTGCGCGCCACCTTGCGCTTTGATGAAGGCCGCCAAGCATCCTGGACACCGCTGCTCACGTCGGCGGGCGCCTCTTCGGCGACGACGCGCTGTTTTCTCTTTTTCTTTCGCTGGAATCCTGGCGGCTCGAGCGTGGTGCGCGCACGGGCGCATCGGCCCGATATTTGCCTGCCGGCGGCGGGTTGGCAGCAGCGAGGTACGGGCCGCTTAAAGAATTTTGAAGTAATGCCCCGTCTGGCGCTCCCGTTTCGTCAGGTCGATTTTGTGAACACCAATGGTGCTACCACCGCGCACACCTTCTTCTGTTTACAGGAAGACCGGATGACGCACGAGGAACGTAGCGATGTAAATCTA
>JBBQHM010000173.1:0-2763 GCA_038323965.1 Chthoniobacterales bacterium
GGTTGGAGGAGTCCCTCCGCTGCGTGATCCTCAAACCGCTCTTCATTGCGTACGTACTCGCGGAGCACGTCCAAAGACTTATGTCGGGACTGATCGGCCATCTTGAAAATGCTCGCACGGTTACGCGCGGCACTCGTCAAAAATCCGCTCCGCAGCGAATGCCCCGCATAGCGACTTGCCTCGAGACCCGCCTTGGCCGCGAGCGCTTTCACAATGAGGGCAACGCTCTGCGCGGTGAGGCGGCCATGACCCACCGTATCGCCGCGATGCATAGGGCGAAACAGCGCCCCGCTTGAGATTTCCGCGGCCACCAACCAGTCCGATACCGCTTGCACGGGACAATAGGGCGAGCGCGCTGCGCGCGGAATGGCCACCGTCTGACCGGCGCCTTCCTGGTCCGTCTTCGAACTCGCAATCAACACCTCCAGCCCTTCGGCACGCACTGTCAGGTACTCGGTATTAAGGGCGACCAGCTCGGAGCGGCGAAAGGCCCCCGCGAACCCCAGCAACAGAAGCGCCCGATCGCGCAAACCCTTTAGGGTTTGCGGCTCCACCGCATCCACCATTCTTTTAATTTCGCCATCCACCGCGGGCGCTTTCTGTGCAACGGGGCGCTTCCAGGCGCGGCGGATACCACGCATCACTTCATCGACTTGGAGCGCATCGTGTGGGGAGGCCAGTCGAGCACCGACATGCATCAAGCGGATCGCTGCCAAGCGCCGGCTTAAAGTGGAGGGGGCGATCCTAAGCTTCGCCTGCGCGGCGAGGAACAGCGCGACCGTCGCAGGTTCAGCCGGGAGCGATGCGCGGTCAACCTCCTGGCACCAGGCGAGAAACATCCGCCAATCGGACTCATAGGCGCGCCAGGTGGAGGCTGCGCGACTGCCTTTCGCGTAACTCTCCGCCGCTTGGCGCGCGGCCTCGAGCGACACCGTGGGTAGCGCAGTTTGACGAGAAATGGGCAGCCGTTTTCGCATGTCGTCGCAGAGCCTACCTCAAAATATAACTAGTGAGAAGGCCTCTTATCGCTACCTATGATCGGTAACGTTCATTATAGTACATTGAGTATCGGGTATAATAATAATAAGTACGCTATTATTATGCCGTGCAAATCTGCGACTTAAACCGTGACAGCCAGCCTTTCCTTCGAAACGACAGTTTTGAGGCGCGTCAGTCGGCACTCCGGCACCGCGTGGCAGAGGCGGCGGGTGTGCTCTCTAACCAGGGGGTTCGGCCGACCGTGGCGAGGGTTCGAGCGGCGTTGGGCGGCGGTAGCCCGAATGAGCTCGCGCCGGCGCTTAAGGCTTGGAAAGACTTGTTCCAGCCTGTAACGCACTCCGGTGGTCGGGATCTCGATTCTCGCCCGCTTATCCCCGTGGAAATCGCCGACCTCGCCGGCGAGCTTTGGCAGCGAGCGATGACCGCGGCCGCGATTGAACTGAAGGGCGGATCGGCAGCCCGTCAGGCGGCAGCTCAAACGGCAGAAGCAGAATCCTTAACGACTCAGGTCAATAGTCTTCGCGATCAGCTGCAGCGCGAGTTAATCGCCTTCGGGGAGCTGCGTGCTCAGGGCGCGCGTGACCGAGCCATCGCTCGTGACGCGCTCGCACGACTCGATGCGTCCGAGGCCCGAGAGCGCAAGCAGCTACGCGAGTTGGGGACAGTGCGAGATCGTATCGCAGAACTCGAGGCGACCGTCGTCGAGCTTCGCGCCGGCGCCGCTTCATCGGCGCCGTTGCGGCAGCGACGCACGGCGTCCGGCAGAAACACTCATTCATCGAAGCCGGTGAAGGCGCCGCTGGTGAAGCCGCCGCGACAGAAGGCGTCCCGAACACGCCAGTCAAAGTTGGATCGTAAGCAACCGCTGAAAACACATAATCCTGGGCGCAGATCGATCAAAGGAAGAGCGAAATTGGTGAGGCGATCGCCCGCTGCCGCAAAGAAAACGCGCACCCAGACTCGGGCCAGCCGGAGATCCCGCCGGTGACTCCAGACCGGCAATCCCCAGACGGCTCCTCGATCGATACGGCGAGTTGGATTGGACGCGTGGCACGCGATACTTTCGCGTTCATTTGGAACAGGATTTGTGGCTGGGATGGATGGTGACCCAAGTCAATGGTCGTATCGGGACACGGCTGCGTTGTTTTGGGGCAGCTGGGCGAAGAGATTCACTACACCACCATTAGCTACGGCGGTTCGTCGCATCACCACCGATTGTTCTCGGAATTATTGACACTCGGCCGAGCTCGCCTCCGAGCGTCAGTGAGTTGCATGCATGCTAGCGCGGGCGTAGTAGAAATTTTGGCGCGAATGAACATGAAAGATTTTCTTTGGTTCGACAAAACGTTCTCACGGAGGGCGGATGCTGCGCGGTCGCATTGTCAAGCGATGCAGCCATGCCCGCCAGCGGCGGACCATATGTCAATGGCCCTTCCCCCACACGATGTCGTATTTGCGATCGAATATCACGTGCATCAGACACGGAACCTTTCCCTTGCAGGCGAACTGATGCGGCGTCCCACCCGGCATCATTGCGTAGCCGCCGGATCGCAACTGTGTGGCGGCTTCGCCCTGCATTTCCGTCACGACCACGCCCCGAACCACGATGAGCTGCTCCTCGGCCGTATGGAAATGCCACGGGATCAAGCAACCTGGCGGCGCTTTCAGGATGAAGGTTGACGGCCCAGTTGAAGGATCGCCGCTTTCGAGAGACGACAGCAGGCACTTCACATCCTCATCCTGTTCGAATTTCAGCGTCTCCAT
>JBBQHM010000174.1:0-2134 GCA_038323965.1 Chthoniobacterales bacterium
CAATGACTCACAATCCGAAATATCCGATCTGCGAGCGCGCCCAGAGAATGCAGGACGTGCTCCTGGGGTCGTCGTGCGCCGTGTGGGCGATGCTGCTCGGCTTCGCGCCTGTCATGACCTATCGTCTGCTGGTCAGCTAAAATTGATTTCTTCCTCTCCCCGTTTCGCGGGGAAGAGGAAGTGCTCTATCGGCATTTCAGCGCGCTATAGCGTTTTCGAGCGAAGTGGAGTGCCAGTTCGCGTGAAGAAAACGCGTCAAAACAAGAGTCTAGAGCCCGGTTCTGATTCAATCAGAACCGATAAGGCGCTAGGCGCGCCGCAACAGCGGCGGCCTGCGCCGCTCGATTTCCGCATCCAGCCGCGCCGCGAGCTTAGCACTCACCTCCACCATCGGCAGGCGAACCTCGGCGCTGTCGATCAGCCCGCAGCGCGCCAGCCAGTACTTGGCCGGCGACGGGCTCGGCTCGGCGAACAATAGCCGCGTCAGCTCCGAAACATTTTCCCAGCAGGCCCGCGCGCCGTCGCGGTCCCCCTGCTTGAGGAGCGTCCGAACCGACGCAAAGGCCTCCGTCTCGAGATGCGCCGACAACAGGATGGCGCCGTCGGCGCCGTCGGTGAGCGCCTCGTGATACTGCGCGTCCTCGCCGGTCAGCACGCGAAAGCCCGCAGGCCTCCGCGCCAGGAAGTCGACCGATTGCGCGCGGTCGGAGCTGCAATCCTTGATGCCGACGATGTTGCGATGTTCGGCGAGTTCAAGCAGCGTCTCGTTGGTGAGATTGACCGCGGTACGGTAGGGGATGTTGTAGAGCACGATCGGCCATGAGGCGTGATCGGCGAGCATCTTGAAATGCGCCAGCAGGCCGCGTTGCGACGGCCGCGTGTAATAGGGGCTCGCGATCAAATAGCCGTCGATCGGCCATGCGGCCGTCTCATCCAGCGCTTCCGCTATCTTCGAGGTACCGGCGCCGGACAGGCCCAGACAAATCGGCAGATAGCGCCCGCTGGCCGATATTTCCGCGCGCACAATTGTAACGAGTTGCTCGAGCTCCGCCATATCCAGCGTCATGCCCTCGCCAGATGTTGCCGCAAGGATCAGCCCGTCGACCGGGCGGCTCGCATAGTGCCGGACCAGCCGGCGCAGGCTGGGTTCGTCAAGTTCGCCGTCGCAAAACGGGGTGACGAGGGGCAGCCACAGGCCCTGCAAGCGGCTTTGCAGACCAGTATTTGGCAGATCGGTGTTTGGCAGATCGGTATTTGGTTGGTCGGTCATATTCCATCTCCTTGGGGGTAAGCCGGAGACGGGACCAATAAAAAAACCCCGTCCAGACGGCGGGGTTTTCGGGATCGGGCAGGGCGGCAGGTTTATCGCGCGCGTCGATCTCGGGTCCCCGTGCGGGGACCTTTTTTCGACGACAAAGCTGCGCACGAACGCGTGATCATGTGACGATGATGCTGGCGCAGGGCGGCATTGTCAATCGCTTGGCCGTCATTGTGAGCCAACGGGTCGCGCGAATGCGCGCCCGATGACAGGCTCCGCGAAGCAATCTATAGCGCCGCATGGCGGATAGATGGATTGCTTCGTCGCTTCGCTCCTCGCAATGACGTTGGTTTGGCTGGATTTGGCACAAAAAAAAGCCGGGCTCAAAAGAGCCCGGCTTAAGGTATTGGCCACGTGAGGCCGACACAATCACCTTCCAAGAGGGATTACTGAACTTCCGCGCCGCTGGAGGAGGGGGACATATGCGCGACGCGACCGTTCAGCGTGGAAACACTATGATCCCCATCGGCGCCATCCAGCAACCGCCCGAGCCGCATGTCAGACATGCGGAGAGCGGGGCCTTCATAAAGGCTGCTAATCCGCAAAGCGGGGATGACGAAAAATCACCAGAACCGATAAGGCTCTAGTGTCCCGAATCCGAAGTTCGCTGTACTTCGAAGCACCCTCGGTGCGAACTTCGGATTCGATAAGGACACTAGCAAACCTATGATTCTAGTGTCGTGTATGGTTCAGAAATTCGCTCGACGGACTCGCGGCAATGGTGGAGCGAATTTCTGAACCACGACACTAGGACGGCCAGCGCTGCGCCTTGCTCACCACGAAATCGCGGAACACCTGCACCCGCGCCACCGTCTT
>JBBQHM010000175.1:0-2110 GCA_038323965.1 Chthoniobacterales bacterium
GAAAGAAAAGCAGAAGCGGAAACGCGATTACGATACCCGCATAAAAGGCGAGATGGAACGAGATCGTGATCGAATCGGTGATGCCGAGCGCACGCAAGACTCCTACATCTTTGCTGACCGCGTTCAGAGGCGCCTGCATGACGCGGACCAGCGTGCCGCGCAGCGCGAAACAACCGATCATCGCGACGATGAGCGTGAGCGCCATCTTCACCACCGTCCAGCGAAGGACTTCCAGATGCTCGAGAAAAGGCTTCGACGAATCAGAATCCGCCGCGTCGCGAAATTGAAAAAGATTCCGGAGAGCCATTGCCTAGGTCGTCGGCCAAAGTCCACGCGCCATGAGTCGCGCAAACACGCTCAAGGTATTGGCGTCGCGAATTTCGTTGTCGGCGATCATGGTGCGGATCGCATCAGGCGGAAATTCACGACATTCCAGAATCGCCTCAGTTTCGTCGTGCGCATGTCCACGTGTGCTTCGGCGCACTGACTTTGCTAAAAACAAAAATGCGCGTTCGTCGGTAAACCCGGCAGACGAAAAGAAGTCCCCCAGGAAAACAAGCTCACCATTTTCCGCGAGTTCATAGCCGGTCTCCTCCCGCAGCTCACGCAATGCAACATCCTTAAATGAGCCGGTGCCGCAGAGTTCATCCACCTGTCCCGCCGGCATTTCCCAGATGGTATCCCGAATCGCGATCCGTTCCTGGCGAATCAGAACGATGCTTCCGTCAACCGTCAGTGGGGCGACGACGACGGCGGATTTTCTTTTCACAACTGTCCACTCCCGCGGCTGCAAACGAGTTGGGGTCCGGACAAGCTCCGTCACTACCGCGACGTGGTCGTTGGCAAAATGCGAAACGCTGGAGATCGTTTGCCAGCGGTCGTTCTCGGAGCGCGAAGCAGAAATCACGGCGTGACATTAAGAATGACGCCTTAAAAAGCGAACGGTTTACCGTTATCCCGCAAGCAGCTTACGCCACCTCGCTGTCTGCGACGCCACATTTTCAAAGGAAGGTGCACCGACCGCCTGCCGTCTAGCGAGCGCGGCTCGAACATCGAACAACTTGGTGACCTCCGCGCCAAAAATTGGCGACGCCTCTTGAAAACGTTTGGCCGGCAACTCCGACAGCGGCACGCGCGCTCGAGCCGCCTCGGCGACAAGGCCCCCGACAACTTCATGCGCTTCGCGAAACGGCAATCCTTGCTTGACGAGATACTCCGCCAGGTCCGTTGCCAGGAGATTGGGATCACTGGCGGCCCTTGCCATTTCATCCGCGTTTACCGTCAGTGTCGCGAGCATCGCGGCGAAAATTTCGAGCGCTGATTGGACCGCGTCCGCCGAATCGAAGATCGGTCGCTTATCTTCCTGGAGATCGCGATTGTACGAACTCGGCAGGCCTTTCAGGAGAACGAGCAGCGAGACGAGATTCCCGACGAGTCGACCCGATTTTCCCCGGGTCAGTTCGGCCATGTCCGGATTTTTCTTCTGCGGCATCAAGCTGGAGCCGGTCGAAAAATTGTCGCTGAATTCCACGAAACGAAATTCCGCTGACGACCAGAGAATCAAATCTTCGCTCATGCGCGAAAGGTGAATGCCCAGCAATGACGCCACGAACAGAAATTCGCAGGCGAAATCGCGATCGCTTACCGCATCCATGCTGTTTTGACTGAGGACTTCAAAGCCGAGTTCCTGCGCGATCATGTTGCGGTCGAGGACGATGGAGGAACCCGCCAGCGCACCCGATCCCAGCGGCATGACATTTGTTCGACGCAAACAGTCGCTAAAACGATCCGCATCGCGCGCGAGCGCTTCAACCTGTGCGAGCAGGTAATGACCGAACGGAACCGGCTGTGCGCGTTGCAGGTGGGTGTAGCCGGGGAGAATTACGTCGCGATGACGATCCGCCAAATCGATGAGTGCACGCTGCAGCGCGCGAATCCGCTCTGAAATGAACGTGATTTGCTCTCGAACATAAAGTCGCAGATCAAGCGCGACCTGATCGTTTCGGCTGCGCCCAGTATGAAGTTTAGCGCCAGCCACACCAATATCCCTGGTCAATGCGGACTCGATATTCATGTGCACATCTTCGAGGTCGAATCGCCACTCGAATTC
>JBBQHM010000176.1:0-2076 GCA_038323965.1 Chthoniobacterales bacterium
GTTGCGCACGATTCGCGGCACCGGGGCGACGCAATTCGTGCCGTATCTCTCCGTCACCTGCGGACTCATTTTTGCCGTCGTCAGTGTCGGGTTCCTCATCTTTTTTATCCATCACGTTTCGAGTTCCATCCTCGCGGAAAATCTCATCGCGCGCGTGGCGAGCGAGCTGGAGCAAGGAATCGAGCGACTTTTTCCCGAGGCGATCGGCGATGGCGTTACTCCGGCGGCGAAGGAAACGCAGCCGTTGCCGGAAACGGAATCGTTCGCGCTGCTGGCGCCGGAGAGCGGGTATATTCAAGCGATCGACGGGGACCGCATCCTGCGATTGGCGGCCGAGAATAATTTGGTGGTGCGTTTGCATCGGCGACCCGGGGATTTCGTCCCGCGCGAAACGCGCCTGGCCGAGATATGGCCGAAGGAGGAAGCGAGTCGCGCCGCGGTTGCCGAGATGCTCGACGCTTATTATTTCGGGCGCACGCGCACGCCGACGCAGGACGTGGAGTATTCCATCGATCAACTCGTCGAAGTGGCGGTGCGCGCGCTTTCGCCGGCAATCAACGATCCGTTCACGGCGATCACTTGTCTGGAATGGCTGGGCGTCGCGCTCATCCGCGTTGGAGATCGCCGGATGCCGTCGCGCTATCGTTGCGATGACGATGGGAATTTACGGGTCGTTTCCGACGTCACCGATTTTCGGGGCCTCGCTTCGTCTGCGCTCGATCAAATTCGACAATACGGTTGCACCAGCGTGGCGGTGACATTGCGCATGCTCGATTTAATCGGACGCGCGTGTACTGAGATCGTGTCGGCTGAGAATCGGGCGACGCTCTTCGAGCATGCCGAGAAGATTCGTGCCGATGGCCTGGCTATTGCGCGGAACGAGCGCGATCGAGCGGCGATCGAGGAAAAATTTCGCGAGGTCGCAACTTACAGGTGACGCAGCGGGATCCCTCGACTGCGCTCGGGATGACGGGCGATCGCTGTCGCTCAATCGAGCGTTTGCCGATAACGCTTGATGCCGATCGTCAGCATGATGACGGCAAACAGCGCGATCTGCCAAAGTTGCAGACTGACATCGGCCGGCCCGTTTCCTTTGAGTAAAATGCCGCGCACGATGCGCAGGAAATGGGTGAGGGGAAAAACTTCGCCGACGATCTGCGCCCAGTGCGGCATGCCGCGAAACGGGACCATGAAACCGGAGAGCAAAATCGACGGCAGGAAGACGAAGAAGGTCATCTGCATCGCCTGCAACTGATTCTTCGCGATGGTCGAGAAGGTGATGCCCATGGCGAGATTCGCGGCGATGAAGACGAGCGCAACGAGCAATAGCAAGAGGATGCTGCCTTGCATCGGGACGTGAAAAAGAAAATGCGCCGCGAGCAAAATGACGCCGACCTGGATGTAACCGACGACGATATACGGCACGATTTTCCCGATGAGCACTTCGCTCGGACGTGTTGGCATCGAGAGCAGGTTTTCCATTGTGCCGCGCTCGCGTTCGCGCGTGATGGCGAGCCCAGTGATCATGATCATCGTCATGGTCAGGATCACGCCCATGAGTCCTGGCACGATGTTGTATTGAGTGACGACTTCGGGGTTGTAGAGCGCGTGCACGCGTACGTCGATCGGGCCGTCGGTGGGATTGAGCGAAGCGAGCGGGCCCTTGAAATCGTTGATGAGCGCGCTGTTTATGAGCGTGTTGATGGAACCGAGTGCGTTCCCAGTCGCGGCGGGATCGGTCGCGTCGGCTTCGACGAGAATGGTCGGGCGATCGCCGCGCAAAAGATCGCGGCTGAAATTTTCGGGAATGTTGACGACAAATTGCACTTGGCCGCGCGCGAGAAGTTCGTGGGCTTCTTCCTCGGTTTTCACCTGCTGCACGAAATCGAAGTAGGTGCTGTTCTGCATCGCAGCCATCACCGTGCGGCCTTGTGGTCCGCGATCAGCCAGCAAAACCGCCGCGGGAAGATGCCGAGGATCGGCGTTGATGGCGTAGCCAAAAAGCGTGAGCTGAATCAGCGGAATGCCGAGCATCATCGCGAAAGTGAGCCGATCGCGCCGCATCTGCGTGAATTC
>JBBQHM010000177.1:0-2020 GCA_038323965.1 Chthoniobacterales bacterium
GGCTCGGATGACGCGCCGGTTTCGCGAAAAAATCTGCGTCCGGCAAAAGAGCGTGCCTGTTGCGCCAAGCGATGGTCAGTGGAAACACTTACCGATGCCGTCTCCGGACAAAAATACGTCAGCCGACCCGCTCTGGTTCAAAGACGCGATCATCTACGAGCTGCACGTGAAGACGTTTGCCGATGGCAACGCGGACGGCATCGGCGATTTCCGCGGGCTAATGGAGAAGCTCGATTACCTCCAGGAACTCGGCGTCACTGCCCTCTGGCTGTTGCCGTTTTATCCATCCCCTTTGCGCGATGATGGCTACGACATCGCCGATTACTTCGAGGTCAACCCGAACTACGGCACGCTGGAAGACTTCCGCGCGTTCCTCGCCGCGGCGCACACGCGTGGTCTCCGCGTCATCACCGAGCTCGTGATCAATCACAGCTCGGACCAGAATCCCCTTTTCCAAAAATCGCGGCGCGCGCAGTCCGGCTCCCCTGAGCGCGAGATGTATGTCTGGAGCGATTCGCCCGAGAAATACAACGAGGCGCGTATCATTTTCAAGGACTTCGAGACTTCAAACTGGTCGTGGGATCCGCTGGCGAAAGCGTACTACTGGCATCGCTTCTACTCGCATCAGCCCGACTTGAATTTCGATAACCCCGCCGTGCACGACTTCGTGCAACGCGTCTGCGATTTCTGGCTCGATCTCAGAGTCGACGGGCTTCGCCTCGACGCGGTGCCGTATCTCTACGAACGCGAAGGCACCAACTGCGAAAACCTTCCCGAGACGCACGCGTATTTGAAGAAATTGCGCGCACACGTTGATTCGAAATATCGCGACCGCATGCTGCTGGCCGAGGCGAATCAGTGGCCGGAAGATGCGGTCACTTATTTTGGCGATGGCGACGAGTCGCACATGAATTTCCATTTCCCGCTCATGCCGCGCATGTTCATGGCGCTGCAGATGGAAGATCGCTTTCCGATCATCGACATCCTCGAGCAGACGCCGGCGATTCCGGAGAATTGCCAATGGGCCATGTTCCTGCGCAATCACGACGAGCTCACGCTCGAGATGGTGACCGACGAAGAACGCGATTACATGTGGCGCGTTTACGCGACCGATCCGACCGCGCGCATCAACCTGGGTATTCGCCGCCGCCTGGCGCCATTGCTCGCGAACAGCCGCCGCAAGATCGAGCTCCTTAACGTCCTCCTTTTCTCCATGCCGGGAACGCCGGTGCTCTACTACGGCGACGAGATCGGGATGGGGGACAATATTTACCTCGGCGATCGCAACGGCTGTCGCACGCCGATGCAATGGTCGTCCGATCGCAATGCCGGATTTTCGCGCGCGAATCCGCAGCAGCTTTTCCTGCCGATCATCATCGATCCCGAGTATCACTACGAAGCGATCAACGTCGAAAATCAGCAGAAGAATTTGTCGTCGCTGCTGTGGTGGACCCGGCGCGTCATCACCATGCGGCGAAATTTCCAGGCGTTCTCGCGCGGCACGCTCGAATTTCTCTCGCCCGATAATCCGAAAGTGCTCGCCTTCGTTCGCCGGCACGAAGACGAAACGATTCTCGTCGTCGTCAATCTTTCGCGCTTCGCCCAACCAGCGCAGCTCGATCTCTCGCGCTTCAAGGGCCGCATCCTGCGAGAAGTTTTCAGCCAGAACGTTTTTCCGGCGATTGGGTCGAAACCCTATCCGATCACGCTTGGGCCGCACGGCTATTTCTGGTTTCGTCTGCAAGCGCAACCGCGTCATGCCGGGAATGGCAGGAAGCGCACGGTGCCGATGCTGGCAGAGTGCGCCGATCTCGAAGCGCTCTTGCGCGAACAGTGCGCGGTCATCGAGCGCGATGTTTTGCCCGTTTATTTGCGCGAATGCCGCTGGTTCGGTGGCAAAGCGCGGACGTTGCGTGAGGTGAAAGTGACCGAAGTGATTCCGCTGCCGGACCTGCCGGCAACAGCGTTCTGGATTTTGCGCGTCGATTACCTCGATGCCGCGAGCGATTTGTATTCGCTG
>JBBQHM010000178.1:0-1763 GCA_038323965.1 Chthoniobacterales bacterium
CGGCTGTGCGCGTTGCAGGTGGGTGTAGCCGGGAAGAATGACGTCGTGATGGCGATCCGCCAAATCGATGAGTGCACGCTGCAGCGCGCGAATCCGCTCTGAAATAAGCGTGATTTGCTCTCGCACGTAAAGTCGCAGGTCAAGCGCGACCTGATCGTTTCGGCTGCGCCCAGTATGAAGTTTAGCGCCGGCCGCACCGATATCCCTCGTCAATGCGGACTCGATATTCATGTGCACATCTTCGAGATCGACTTGCCAGTCGAATTCATCGCGCTCGATCTGCATTTCGATTTTTCGCAGACCTTCCGAAATCTGGCGCAGCTCATCTTTATTGAGCACGCCAGCCGCGGACAGCGCACCAGCATGCGCGATTGATCCGGCGATGTCGTAACGGTACAAGCGCCAGTCGAAGGAGACCGATTCGCTGTAACGCAGCGCGAGGTCAGCAGCCGGGATTGAAAATCTTCCTTTGCGCATTGGCGTCACTTCTCGGCCGATGTTTTGACCGAGACGTAGCGGGCATCTTTCAAAACGAATTTTCGGATTTCCACTTCCACTTTAGCGATCGGAAATCTCTCGAGAAGTTCCGATGCAATGGTTACCGCAAGCGTCTCGATCAGGCGACTCGTGTTTTTGCGCGCAATGCGACGCGTGATTTCCGCGACCAGAGCGTAATTGACCGTTTCGATAATCTCGTCGCGGGTATCGCGAAACGAATTCGGTACCCACATTTCGATGGTTGCAGTAAGTCGTTGCGGTGCGGCACGTTCCGAGTCGTCAACCCCGACGGCGCTGAAGATTTCCAGCTGCTCAATGCGAATGGAATCCAAGGCAGCCTCCATCGGTTCAGAATTCGCACGTCGACTTCATTAAGCAAGCAGGCCCGCCGATCGTGAGACCAGCGGGCCTGCGCGAGCAGAATAGTGTTTACGCTAGAAGCGAATCTTCGTGTAAACGGTGACCGGCACCGACCAACGGTCCCCGCCGTCATTCAAACCCCGCAGGTAAGAAAGACCTGCACGGTTGATTTCGGAATCGTCACCATTGAGGCTGGACTGATAACTCACGCCGGCGTTCACGCCGATCGAGGCGCAGCGGATGAGCTGATATTCTGCACCAAGCACACCGCTGCCAGTGAAAACAACACTATCCTGATAAATCGGTCCGTCGAACACGTGGAAGCTTAAATTACTAGGACCAAAACTAAATGTAAGATCGGCGGTGGCATCGATGCCGGAGACTTCCGCCGCGCCTGCAGAGCCGGCGACATAGAAATTCAAACGCGACTCACGCGGGAGGAAGTAGTAGCGCAGGCCTAACTCGCCGCCGAACCTCTCGTAGTCGCCAAAACTACGCGAGATGACACCTACGAGGCCGCCAGGCCCTGGGGCAGGCAATGGGATTCCCTCGAACGCGCCCGCTGCCCCGCCAGTCGGAATCGTCAGCCGGCTGCCGTTATCCGATCCGCCGGAAGCGGTCTCATATTCAAACTTAGCGAAAATCTCGAAACGGTTGCGGAAAGCATAACCGACCTCGCCGCGAATGATCGCCGAGTTATCATAGATGTTGTCGTAGTTAGCTTCGCTTAAATTAAGACGAACGGGAGTGTTTGGGATGGAGCGATTGAAACCACTCACGACTGTTCCGCCGACGTTGAATCCGGTGCCACCACCGATACTGACATACCAAGGGCCGCATTCGGGAGCGGGTGCCGACATCATCGGCGTTGAGTTGGAGTTATCCATCGACACGCCCCCGGCGAA
>JBBQHM010000179.1:0-1615 GCA_038323965.1 Chthoniobacterales bacterium
AAAATGAGGCCGAGTTCGGAAATGGCGGAGATGCTTTCAGTCGACTCGATCATGCCCGAGCCGGCCGGCCCGAGCGCGAAGCCGGCGACGAGATAAGCGAGCAGGATCGGTTGGCGAAATTTCTGTGCGATCAAGCCGAGCAGCCAGGCGGCAACGATGCTGAACGTAATATCGCGAATGAGTCCGTGCATGATTTCGGTCCTAGCGACCCTTGAGTTCGCGAATTGCCGTCGCGTAATCCGGCGTTTTGAAAATAGACGTGCCGGCAACGAGCACTTCCGCACCGGCCTCGACGCATGAGCGCGCTGTCTGTGGATTGATTCCGCCGTCGACCTCGATGTGAAACGATGCGCTCTCCTTTGCTTTCCACGCGCGCGCGGCGCGAATTTTCTCGAGCTGATCTTCGCGGAACGATTGACCGCCGAAGCCGGGATGCACGGTCATGATGAGCAACAAATCGATGTCGGAGAGAAACGGATCGAGCGCTGCGAACGGCGTCGCCGGATTGAGCGTGATCCCAGCGCGGCAATGCGCCGCGCGAATTTGCGCGAGCGTTTTTGCAATGTCGTGTTTCGCTTCGGACTCGACGTGCACGGTGATCGAATTCGCGCCGGCGTCGACGAAACGCGGCACGTAATGATCCGCGTGCTCGATCATGAGATGGACATCGAGCGGCAGCTTCGTCAGCGCGCGCGCCGTTTTCACCACCGCCGGGCCGAACGAGATGTTGTCGACGAAATGTCCATCCATGATGTCGCAGTGAATCCAATCCGCGCCAGCATGTTCCACCCGCTCGATTTCAGCGGCGAGATGCGCGAAGTCGGCAGCAAGAATGGAGGGAGCGACGAGGATGGAATCCGACATGCGATCGGGATGGCTGTGACAGCTTTAACAAACCGACGCACCCGCGCAATGGCGAACGCGCGACGCTCATTTATGTTCCTCTCAGAGTTTTCCTTGACGCAGGGACACTCCGTCCCAAGATAACTGCGATTTCGGACGGTGAAATCGCTCGCCTTGAGTGATGGCGCGAGTGTGTTTTTTGGGAGCGCGTTCTGCTGGCCGAAAAATCGGACGCGGTAAATTTCTAATTTTTCTTAACTCTTAATGCTCGAAGGATTTTTTGGCTGGCTCTCAAGTGACATTGGCATCGATCTCGGGACGGCGAACACGCTCGTCTACGTAAAAGATCAGGGCATCGTCCTGCGCGAACCGTCGGTCGTCGCGGTCCAGGCTGGCACAAACAAGGTGCTCGCGGTCGGCGACGAAGCGAAACGCATGCTCGGACGCACGCCGGCGAATATCGTGGCGGTGCGTCCGTTAAAAGACGGAGTCATCGCGGACTTCGAAGTGACGGAAGCGATGCTGCGGCATTTCATCCAGAAAGTGCACGGCCGCAGAATGCGCGTGCGTCCGCGCGTGGTCATCGCGGTGCCGTCGGGAATTACCGAAGTGGAAAAACGCGCGGTGCGCGAATCGGCGCAGCACGCCGGTGCGCGCGAAGTTTATTTGATCGAAGAGCCCATGGCGGCCGCGATCGGTGTCGGTCTTCCGGTGCAGGATCCGGCCGGCAACATGATCATCGACATCGGCGGCGGCACGACGGAAGTCGCGC
>JBBQHM010000180.1:0-1514 GCA_038323965.1 Chthoniobacterales bacterium
AATTGTTTCTCGCCCAGATCGCGCTGGCTGACGCCCAATTGATCGAGCACGTTCGCTTTCGGTTCATAGCTCGGGCGGCAATTCGGGCAAATTCTGCGCAGCAATCGCTGGCCGAGCACGGCTTCGAGCGACGACGAAATCAGAAATGGCTCGACGCCCATGTCGATCAATCGCGTGACCGCGCCGGGCGCATCGTTGGTATGCAGAGTAGTGAAAACAAGATGGCCCGTGAGCGACGCCTGAATCGCGATTTGCGCGGTCTCAAGATCGCGCGTTTCACCGACCATGATGCGATCGGGATCCTGCCGCAGAAACGCACGCAGTACACGCGCGAACGTGAGCCCGATGTTTTCGTTCACCGGCACCTGCATGATGCCTTCGAGATCGTATTCGACCGGTTCTTCCGCAGTGAGCAGCTTCGAGTCCATGGTGTTGATCTTGCGCAGACACGAATAAAGCGTCGTCGTTTTGCCGGATCCGGTCGGGCCCGTGACGATGAAAATGCCGTTCGGGCGCTGGATGATTTCGAGAATGTATTGGTGCACGTAGGTCGGCATGCCGAGCATCTCGAGATCGAGATTCACCGTGCTGCGATCGAGCACGCGCAGGACCACGCTTTCGCCAAATTGCGTCGGCAACGTCGAGACGCGCAGGTCGACCGATCGGCCCGCGATATTTTTCTGAATGCGCCCATCCTGCGGCAAGCGCCGCTCGGCGATATTCATGTTCGCCATCACCTTCACGCGCGAGATCACCGGCAGCGCGAGATGGCGCGGCGGCGGCGACATCTCGTAGAGCGCGCCGTCGACGCGGTAGCGAATTTTGAATTCGTTCTCGAATGGCTCGAAATGAATGTCGGACGCGCGATCCTGAATCGCCTGATACAAAATGAGATCGACGAAGCGAATGATCGGCGTCGCGTTTGCCTCGGCTTCGACGCCGGCGTCGCTCTCGCGCAATTGCAACAGCTCGCCGGCTTCGCCCAATTGTTTGAGCACGTCTTCCATGCTCGACGTATCGCTGCCGTAGAAATTCTTGATGCGTTCTTCGATTTGCTCCATCGGCGAGACGACGACATCGAGATCGCGCCCGAGCGCGAAACGCAAATCTTCCAGCGTGCGCGGATCGAGCGGATCGGCGAGTGCGACCCGGAGCGTGCCGTCTACGATATCGACCGGCAGCGCGCGATGAAGACGCGCCAAACCGCTCGGCACCAGTTTCGCGATCTCCGGCGGAATCTCGCGCGCGGAAAGATCGATGAATTCCGCGCCGATTCCTTCCGCGAGCGTGTGGTAAAATCCGAGCTCGTCGGCAAATCCGCTGTCGACCAAAGCCTGCACGATCGTTTTGCCGTTTTGCGTCGCTTCCTGCAGCACGTCTTCCGCCTGCGCGCGTTGCAGAACGCGTTGATCAACGAAAAGATCGAGAACCTGGCGCGTGTTCATGATTCCGGGTAGCGCACGCGTCCCGCGTGCTGGTTTTCGCGTCTCGCCAAAACGGTCTCGGGAGGCGCG